>JBHWPN010000123.1:0-5701 GCA_043424895.1 Rothia sp. (in: high G+C Gram-positive bacteria)
GAGAGACTACTTCGGGGGGGTGCAAGCTTGTAAGCTCGCACCCGCCCTAAGTAGTCTCTCGCGCTTTTCAACTGCTTGCAGGTTGAAACCATCGCGTGAGCTAAAGAGACAACGGAGTTTCTAAGTGCTGGGTTTCTAACAGCAACGACCCTGCGGGTTTTTGTCTTGGCGGTCAGTAAAATCACGCCAGAACTCCCGCTCGCTCATGGGCGCCGATGCACAGCCAGTTGAGCGATGGTAGGCCAGATATTTCTGATATTTATCGGCCCCGGTGACGCCGTTCCAGAAATACGCAGCAGATGAAAAGAAGTCTTTCACTCGCTGGGTTACTGCAAGATTCTCACTACTCATTAGTGCCCCTTTGCAAGCTCTTCTTCGGGGTGCAATTTGTAGTATTCACGCCACTGAGCTTCCAAATCCTTCTCATGCGCGGTGGGCGTCATGCCTGCCGGGCCAAAGATCTTGGATTCAACATAGGGGTTCTCGTGCGAGACTTTCGCGTGACCGCGCTTAGCCTTGAGAACTTCAAGCAGAGCGGTAATAACTACAACGATGGTGAGCAACACGAAGACGATAGATAGCGTTCCCTGAACACCGGTGTTGCGAACAACAGCCTCCATAGCCTCAACGGTTTTAGCTGAACCCAGGCTGGTCTCGCCTGCAGCCAACGCGTCCTTGTATTTGAAGTGGTTTGCCCAGTAGCCCACTGCGGGGTTTGATGAGAAAATCTTCTGCCATGAACCCACGATGGTAACTACAAGATCGAACACAAGCGGGAGAGCGATAATCCAGAGGTACTTGAACTTGCCCTTATTGGCGGCAATCGCCAAGCAGACAGCTAGCGCAACGGCCGCCAGTAACTGGTTGGCAATACCGAAGAGCGGGTAGAAAGTGTTGATGCCGCCGAGGGGGTCGGTTACGCCCAGAATCAGGATGCTACCCCAGCCGGCGACCATGACAGCAGTGGTAATCCATGCCCCTGCTCGCCAGTTGTGGTCACGGAATTTGGGGAAGAAGTTACCCAGGGTATCTTGCAGCATAAAGCGGGCGACGCGGGTTCCAGCGTCCACCGCGGTGAGGATGAACAGAGCCTCGAACATGATGGCGAAGTGGTACCAGAAGCTCATGAGGTCGAAGGCGGGCATCATAGAGTGCATAATTCCTGCCATACCTACAGCCAAGGTGGGAGCGCCACCGGTGCGCGAGACAATGGTGTGTTCACCAACCTGGGTGGCGGTGGTCTGCAGGAGCTCCGGGGTCACGTGGACGCCGGTAAGGCCCAAGGAGTTGACGAAGGCTGCAGCGCCCTCGACGGTTCCACCGGTAGCACCGGCTGATGAGTTCATAGCGAAGTAGATGCCGCGGTCAACAGAGATTGCAGCAACGAGCGCCATGATCGCCACGAAGGATTCCATGAGCATGCCGCCGTAGCCGATAAAGCGGGTCTGGCGTTCTTTTTCAACCATCTTGGGTGTGGTTCCGGATGCGATGAGCGCGTGGAAACCCGACAGTGCACCGCAGGCGATAGTCACAAACAAGAAGGGGAAGAGCGAACCTGCCCACACCGGGCCGTCTGCACGGGAGGCGAATTCAGAAAACGCGGGTACAGAAATCTCGGGACGAACCACGATGATACCCACTGCCAGCAGCAAAATAGTGCCGACTTTCATGAAGGTGGAGAGGTAATCGCGAGGTGCCAACAGCAACCAGACGGGCAAAACCGCAGCCACGAAACCGTAGATGATGACAGCCCAAGCAAGGGTGACGCGATCGAGAGTCAAGTACTGAACGCCCCAGGCGGTATCAGCGACCATGCCGCCGCCGATAATTGCTGCCATCAGCAAAACAAAGCCGATAATGGAAACTTCGTTGACCTTACCTGGGCGAATGTAACGCAGGTACACGCCCATAAAGAGTGCGATCGGAATGGTCATTCCCACTGAGAAAACACCCCAGGGTGATTCGCCGAGGGCGTTGACCACTACGAGTGCAAGGATCGCGGTAATGATAATCATGATGGTCAGCGTTGCAAGGATAGCTGCGTAACCGCCCACAGGACCAAGCTCTTCTTTAGCCATCTGGCCAAGTGAGCGTCCACCGCGGCGCATCGAGTAGAAAAGAACCAGGTAATCCTGCACAGCACCGGCAAAAATAACGCCGACGATAATCCAGATAGTACCCGGCAGATAGCCCATCTGAGCCGCCAAAACCGGGCCGACCAGCGGGCCTGCACCTGCAATGGCCGCAAAGTGGTGACCGTACAGCACACGACGGTCGGTAACCGCGTAATCCTTACCATCTGCATCGTATTCAGCGGGGGTTGCGCGACGATCATCGGGCTCAGTCAGTTTGTTTTCAATGTACTTTGAATAAAAACGGTAGCCAATAAAGTAAGTGCAGACGGCCGCAAACACAAACCAAATCGCGTTCACGGTTTCACCGCGCACAATAGCCAGCATGGTCCAGCTAATAGCACCAATCAGTGAAATAGCCACCCATAAAGCAATCTTCTTGGGAGTCCATTTTTTGTCTTCAGCGTGTAAAAGTTCTGGGTCAACGTAAGCAGGGGGTCGCTCCCGATCGAGAAGCTCTGCCTCAGCGCGTACAGCCACGAGGTCTCCTTATAAATGTGTGTGCATCGCATAACAGATGCATGTGATATATAACAATAGAAGAGTCGTAGCAATCGCACCAAGTTATCGACTGAAGGTTACATTTAGGTGCCGGGCACTTTTAGATGTCGCGCTATAAATAGCGTCTCATGTGCCCTTACACCCGCGGTTAATGCGTAACTTTCAAGAGAACTTTGCCGGTATGCTCACCAGAATCAAAATACTCGTGGGCAGCAATCACATCTTCTATATCAAACACGCGATCTACATGCGCTGACACCGCTCCTTTTTCGATGAGAGGAACAACCACACGTTGCACGCCTTGCATTACTTTCGCCTTGGCATCTGAGCTTTGAGCGCGCAAAGTACGCCCGTGCAGGGTGAGGCGTTTTTGCATCACCCGAGCCATATTTAGCTCCCCTTTTGCTCCCCCTTGAACGGCGATTGTAACCATTGCACCCTCGATTGCGAGCGCACGGGTGTTGGCATCGAGGTACGAACCGCCCACCACATCAAGGATGAAGTTCACGCCCACCCCGTCTGTCTTTTCTTCGATAACTTTCGCAAAGTCTTGTTCGCGGTAGTTAATAGGGTCGGCGCCTAGTTTGCGAATAAACTCGCATTTTTGTTCGGTGGACGCGGTGGCAAAGACGCGCAGTCCCAACGCCACGCACAGCTCAATGGCGTGGGCGCCAATACCGCCACTACCGCCGTGAATCAAAATAGATTTGCCCTTATTGTCTTCGGGTTTTTCGCCCACTCCGGCAACCATACACAGGTTGGAGTAGACGGTGGCAGCTACTTCGGGAATACTGGCGGCCTCCACCAGTGAGACACCACGCGGTACAGGCAAGGTCTGACGCGCATCCACCACGACGTATTGCGCATAGCCGCCCGATGCGAGCAGTGCCATAACCTCTTGACCAGGAGCGATAGCGCTTACGCCCTCAGCAACTTCTTCAACGGTGCCAGAAACCTCAAGCCCGTAAATATCGCTCTCTCCCTCCGGCGGCGGATAGTGCCCGCGGCGTTGAAGGGCATCGGCTCGATTTATTCCTGCAGCGGCGACCTTTACGAGTACCTGCCCCGCCTGCAGTACAGGGCGCGGTTGCTCAGTAATTTTCAGGACACCCGCGTCCCCGTGTTCTTTTTCTACAACGGCTTTCATAAGTCCCACCTTTCTTATCGGTTTCTCCCCACCCTACTCGCGCAGCCAAGGGGCAACAATGCCGTGTTGTTCACCACGCGCCACTGTTTTGTTTTGCAATAGACAAGGCAGGTGTGCAATACTATTTCAAGTGCTTTTGCACAATACTTGGATGGTTGTCCGAGCGGCCGAAGGAGCTGGTCTTGAAAACCAGTAGGCGGCAACCCCGTCTCAAGGGTTCAAATCCCTTACCATCCGCCATTTTAGAAGCCTCGCTTTTCAATTATGAAAAGCGAGGCTTTTGGTTTACCCCCCCACCCCGTTGCACCCTGTCGCTGGTGCAATCCGACATAACTTATCCGGGTCCGCGCAAGTTTGCCGGAAAAATCGGGCATAGAGCACGACATCGGGTAAGTTTTTGAGCTCGCTTTATCCGTGTCACAAGGCACAATGGAAGTATGGAAACTTTTGCATACTTCGGTTTGGACGTCGGCACCTCCAGCACCAAGGCAGTGCTCGTGACGCCCGATGGTAGCGTCATCGACTCACAGGTACAAGAACACTCGGTAAACAGAGGTGACCACGGGCTTGTCGAAATGGATATGCGCATCTGGTGGGACGAGTTCAAAACCCTCTACCCCGCCCTGTTGAACCGCAATAATGTCTCTGTCAAAGGCATCGGCATCTCAGGCATGGGCCCCTGCATCGCCGTCACAGACACCAACGATGAACCTGTTGCACCGGCCGCTCTCTACGGGGTAGACCAGCGTGCTCGCACAGAAATTGCAGAACTTGCGGACGAGTTCGGTCAAGACTTCTTGCTAGAGCGCTACGATTCGCAGCTGACAACCCAAGCAGGCGGCCCCAAGCTTCTCTGGTTCGCTCAGCGCCACCCGCAGGTGTTCGCATCCGGCGCACGGTTCTATATGCCGGCGTCTTGGATTATCAAGCACATCACCGGACAGTACGTTCTTGACCGTCACTCAGCTAGCCAGTGCACCCCGCTGTATGATCCAGAAACTCGCGAGTGGGATGAGCAAATGGTACAGAAAATTGTGCCAGGCACGGAGCTACCCCGTTTAGGGTGGAGCCACGACATCTGCGGTGAGACTGTTGAGGTTGTAGAGATTCCCGAGCTCAAAGCGGGCATCCCCGTTATCTTTGGAACCGTGGATGCCTGGGCTGAGCAAGAATCCGTGGGCGCAATTAAAAATAACCAGCTGTTTTTGATGTACGGCACCACCCTATTTTTGGTGGCTAATTCACCGCACCGCGTGCGTCATGCATCGATGTGGGGCACCACGGGAACTCGCGAGGGCACCTTTAACATGGCAGGTGGCTTGGCAACCTCCGGTGCGCTAACTAACTGGTTCCGCGACATTTCAGGCGAGCGCGATTACGCGAAACTGGTCGAAGCAGCGCAGAATGTTCCAGCCGGTTCTGAAGGTCTGCTGACTCTGCCTTATTTCGCGGGTGAACGCACTCCCCTACAGGATCCTGATGCCCGCGGTGTCATGATTGGCTTGAGCCTCAACCACGGGCGCGGGCACATGTACCGGTCTTTGTTAGAGGCAACCGCTTTTGCGGTGCGCCACAACATTGAGGTGATGGAAAACGCCGGTGCTTCTATCGAGAGCATTTCAGCAGCTGGCGGCGGTGTGACATCGGACCTGTGGCCCCAGATTGTTTCTGATGTGACGGGACGCGCGCAGGAGCTTCGCCGCGAATCGGTCGGCGCATCCTACGGGGACGCGTTTATGGTGGCACAAGCACTGGACGATGTTGATTCTTTAGACGAGTGGAACCCGGTTGCGAAAGTTATCGAGCCGCAGGACCTGTCTGTTTACGATGAGCTTTACCCCAGCTACCGTGCGCTCTACACTGCAACGGCTGATATCCAGCACCAGCTCAGAGCTCTACAGAGGTAGAGAGCGGCGTCCGG
>JBHWPN010000124.1:0-19635 GCA_043424895.1 Rothia sp. (in: high G+C Gram-positive bacteria)
CGGCTGACGGCACTGCATACCTACAACATCGCGCAACGGCACATTGAGCTCAAAAATCTCTTCACACGTCACTACACGTTCGCGAGGTCCAATAGATGCTGATAGACAGTTCAACATGGTTGTTTTTCCAGCCTGGGTCGCACCGGAAACAAGAATATTCAATCCGCTCGCGACAGCGGCATCAAGGAAAGTCGCTGCCTCTTTGCTGAGCGAGCCCAGCGTCACAAGATCATCGAGACGTCTTGCACGGGCAATAAATTTACGGATATTCACTGACCAGTACTTACGGGTGACATCGGGAATAACGACGTGTAGGCGAGAGCCGTCAGGTAAGGATGCATCTACGAAGGGGCTAGATAGGTCTAGTCGGCGCCCCGATGATTTGAGCATGCGTTCTACGAGATAGCGCACCTGTTCTTGAGTAAGTGATAGGCCAGTTAGCTCTGATTCGCCAGCTTTAGCGACGAAGACTTCGTGCGGGGAGTTTATCCAGATTTCTTCTACCGTCGGATCATCAAGATATTGTTGCAGTTCGCCGAAGCCACAAATTGAATCAATGAGCCAGCGCTTAGCGTTGGTCAGGTTATCGATGAGAGGGAGCGCGCCCTTGATCATTCGGTTTTCGTAACCGGAAAGAGCTGTGTCGATAAGCTTCTTTGCCTGATCAGTATCCGTCAATGGGTCGATGCCGCTTTGACGAATCAGCTCACGTACCTCGTTCTCAACAAGGCGGTAGCCTTGACGGGCTTCTTGTGTAGCGGCCAAGGCTACCCCTTTCTTGATGTGTGGTTCGCGAAATGGTTCCCCAGTTACGAAAAGCAACCTGGTGATTTCTGAAGATAGTCGACAACATCTCAAGCTTTCAACGAGGAGCTCAACGCCTTGTGGATAACTCGGACGCTGTACCCCATTTAGTGATGTACAAACTTTAATTACCAGAAAGTAACAGACCCTTGACCTATCAGTACTTTTCGGTAACTTACGTCAGTCGTAGATAAGCTCCCTGTGTCCACATATCTGCATGACGTGCGTAACATTTAGAAATATCCCCGATACCGACCTGCGATCCTAGATACAAAAAGAGCGGTGCGGGACGCGTCATACGTCCTGCACCGCTCTATTGGCAATTGCGGAAACCCGCTGGGCTCAGCCCTGTAGCTTACTGATACTTCTGAATCTCAGAGGTCAAACGAGCTTTTTTCTTGGTGAGCCGCTCAATCTCAGAATTTACGATTTCAAGCTTCTCAGGATTAGACATGGCATCAAGCTCTGCCTGGGTCTCATCGGCGATGCCTAGCAATGCAACAATTACCGGCTCAGAAGAACCGGTTGAGATTGCAGACTCCAAATCACGCTTATTGATAGCGAGCGTCTCCAATTTCTGCTGAGCGACCAGGAGGTCGCCCTCATTGCGATGCTTCACGGTAGTACCCAAAGGTTGGTCGCGCATGACATCGACAGCTTCCATGGCCGTACCATCGAACTTAATATTGCCTTTTTCAAGCACAACGCCGCGATCGCAAATCTGCGACACCAAGTCAAGGTCGTGGCTGACAACTACTAGAGTTTTACCAGAGGCACACAGTTCCTTGATTTTCTTCAAACACTTCTTCTGGAAAGGCTCATCTCCCACTGCCAGAATTTCATCTACCAAGAAAATTTCTGGGTCAGTATGAATCGCCACAGCAAAAGCCAAGCGCAGGTACATACCAGAGGAATAAAACTTCACCTCAGTATCAATGAAGTCACCGATTTCGGAGAAAGCAACAATCTCATCGAACAAAGCATCGGTCTGTTCCTTAGACATACCTAAGATTGCAGCGTTCAAATACACGTTATCGCGACCGGTAAGATCAGGGTGAAAACCTGCACCAACTTCAATCAGACCCGCGATACGTCCGCGAGTAAGAACGCTACCGCCATCCGGTTGCATGACACCCGAAATGAGTTTGAGCATGGTCGACTTACCTGAGCCGTTATAACCCAACAGTGCAACGCGCTCCCCTTCGCGAATATTCATAGACACGCCGTTTAACGCATTGAACTTCTCGCTCAAATCGCCTTTACGGCCCTTAATAAGCCAAATAAAAGCTTCTTTCATAGAACGGGTATGGCGGAGCACAAACCGCTTCACCAAATTCTCTACGCGAATAACATCGGGAGCATTGGGTGAGACTGGGGGTAAATCAAAAATATCCAGTTTCATGATTAGAGCTCCTGAGCGAAGTTGCCTTCAAATTTACGGAAGAAGAAGTTGCCAATCAGCAACAGAACGATGGACACTGCGAATGCAATAGGCACCCAGAGGGTCAGCAAATGCGGGAACATATGCCAGTTACCAGCTTCTGCAAGCATCTGCTGTTGCCCCAGGTCAAGCGTTGGTTGCCAGAAACCGTAGTGGAAGAGTTCAACCGCCACGCTTAACGGGTTTGTCATGTACACCTGCTCGATGTATGGGAAGTTCACCTCACGAGCCACCATAGTCCATGAATACATCACTGGAGATAGCCAAGTTGCCATCATCAAGAACATGTCTACGAGATTCTCAGAATCCCTGAAGAACACATTGGCCACCCCAAAAATCATGCCTGCTGCTAAGCCAAAGATCATGATTAGTGCAATACCAGCAAAGATTGCGGCAATCTGCTTGAGGTCAGGAGTCCATCCAACAAAGAAGCAGGCGACAACGAGCACCAAAATCTGAGGTAGGAAATGGATAATACCCACCCAGATGGTTGACAGAGAGAATAGCTGTCTGGGTAGATAGATTTTCTTAATCAGCGCGCCATTTACTACAAAAGCACGAGCACCGTTACTAAAGCACTCCGAAAAGAAGTTAATGACGATGATGCCAGAAAACAAGTACACCGAGTAGTTCTGCAGACCCTTTTCCAGCCCCAAGAAAATACCCAATGCTAAGTAGAACACCAAAAACTGAACCGCAGGCTTGATATAAGACCAGACGATACCCAGCACTGACCCGCGGTAACGTACCTGGATTTCCTTATCAACTAGCAGCTTCAGCAGATACCTGTTGTTGAGAGCATCTTTCAGCCCCCGACCGCGGCCGGGGGCTGAAAACTCTCGATTTGCTAAATCACTCATCGAGTAAGTTCTGACTCCGTATGCTTATCGAAGGTATTCTTCCATGCATCGTAGGACGCGACATCCTGCGCGGCATTGCGGTACTGCGCGCGAAGCTTTGCCCAGTCTTTGAAAAGCTTAGCGTGCAGTGAAGCAGCCTTAGCTAGCTTAGAACGAAGCTCCTTGGGATCGCGCTTGTACCAGAAAACACCTGTTCCTTCTGCGTTGGTAACCAACAATGAATCAAAGCGCGAAACAGTCCACCAACGATTTTCTTGGTATGACAACTGAATTTGCGGGTTCTGCTGAGCCTGCTCGTCTACCGGCATGAACGCCTGACGACCAACAGTCTTAGCTGCCCACGGCAAAAGTTTGCTGTATGACGGCGGCAAGAAGTTACGACGACCCTTAAACGGAGGCTTCTTGCTCTTAGGCGCAGGGTACTCATCGACGTCGCTCTTGAGCTGTGCATCAATGTAATTCTTTGCCTTGCCGCGAATTACCGGCAGACGCTCGCTCAATGATTCGTGCAGGTGTTCAGGACCGGACAGAAGGTCTTCAAGTGCCATAAGGCGTCCTTCTTCGGTGTAGTACTGCATACTTAAAGCGTGTTTGACGTCCAAGAACAATGATTCGCGCATAACTGAACCGCCCTTTTCGAACGGTGAGTGAATCAAAGCGGTAATCAGACGGTTGCGTTCATGGAAGTATGCCTGCCAACCAACGGAGTCATCTTTATCAGTCCACGAAACATGCCATAGACCAGCACCGGGGAACGACACAGTTGCGATACCTGCTTCTTTAGCGCGCAAACCGTACTCAGCGTCGTCCCATTTGAGGAACAGTGGCAGAGACAGACCAATTTTGTTGATCACTTCAGTCGGAATCAGGCACATCCACCAGCCGTTATAGTCAACGTCTACACGGCGATGCAGCCAGTGAGTATTGCGCAGGTTTGAGCGACCAAGATCGTGTCCGAGGCTCATATCTTCGTGCGGACGATCGTAGAAAGTACGCCAAGGATTTACGACTTCACCAAATGCGTGCAGAACCGTGCGGTCGTACATATCAAACATATGACCGCCAACGATGGTTGGGTTCTTGCAGTAGTCTGCAAAAGTAATGAGACGCAAAATAGATTCTGGCTCGACAACAACGTCATCATCAAGCAAGAGAACGTAATCGCTACCATTGTTTACAGACTCATACATACCGCGAGCAAAACCACCAGAACCACCCAGGTTACCCTGGTTGATAATGCGGAACTTTCCAGCCAGAGGAGCTACGACCTCTTCGAAATCAGGATGTTCCTGAACCTTATCGGTACCCTGGTCGACAATAAGAAGTTCCTTGACGGAATCAAAAACATCAATATTCTCGCCCAAAGCACGGATGTTGTCGATGCAATATGACACCTTGTTCATGGTGGTAATCTGAACAGTCGCCTTGCCACCATTCTCACCGGTTCGAGGAATAATATCGCCCAACCAGTTAGCCTCTACCAGTTCAAGGTCTCCACGAGAAGCATCTAAATCGAACCAGTACCAGCCACCATCACCAAACGGATTCAAGGTAAGTTCAAAGACTGATTCTTGATGACCAGACACAACGTTGGCATCAACGCGTTGAATAACACCGCGGGCATTAGACTTATACACCACAATCATGCCTTCGCCCTCAGTCTTTACGCTGAGGTAGACGGTACGAAGTTCAGTCCAACGACGCCAATATGAGGCAGGGAACGCATTGAAATAGGTACCAAAAGACAAAGACTTACCCTGAGCTACCTGAGTTGAACGACGCCCTAAAACGTCACCAGCATCAGCCGGCTGATTGGAACCAGTCTTTGACCGTTCCTGAGCAGCAGCTGCCTGCGCGAAAGTCTTTGAAGAATCGCCATCTTCACGCGTGGGCAACTGAACACCAGTGGCAGCACCAGCATCTACATACAGCGGAATAACGTCTGTCTGAACAGCATCAGGCAAAATAACGCGCTGCAACGTACGCAAGGTAGAAGTATCGACAGTTGTTGTAACTGACATAAGTTTTTACAGTCCTTTATAAAAATTATTCGTCGATGCCGCCGGAAACAATTTTGTTTCCACCGGTGAAGTGAGGCCTAATCTTGTTATCAAACATCGACAAAGCCGCACCAATAGCCATGTGCATATCGAAGTACTTGTAGTTGCCCAAGCGTCCACCGAACAGAACCTGGTTCTCCCCTGCTGCCAGCTCGCGATACTTGAGGATCTTCTCGCGGTCTGCGGCGGTATTAATGGGGTAGTAAGGCTCATCACCGTGTTCAGCAAAACGTGAGAACTCACGATGAATTACGGTTGCGTCCTTAGTGTAGGTGCGCTCGGGGTGGAAGTGACGGAACTCGTGAATGCGGGTATAAGGCACATTCGCATCAGCATAGTTCATTACAGAAGTACCCTGGAAGTCCTCAATGGGGAGAATTTCTTCTTCAAGATCAATGGTGCGCCAGGAAAGGTCACCTTCTGCATAATCGAAGTAACGGTCAATAGGACCTGTGTAAATAACAGGTGCCTGACCAATGACCTTTGAACGTGAGAATTCGTGACCTTCCTCGAAGAAGTCAGTGTTGAGGTGCACCTCGATGTTCGGGTGAGCAGCCATACGCTCAAGCCACGCAGCGTAACCATCTACAGGCAAGCCTTCGTACTTATCCTTAAAGTAACGGTTGTCGTAGTTGTAGCGTACGGGAAGACGAGAAATGATGGATGCCGGCAGTTCAGAGGGGTCAGTCTGCCACTGCTTTGCGGTGTAGTTCTTAATGAAGGCTTCATATAGAGGGCGCCCAATCAACGAGATACCCTTATCGTTGAGGTTCTTGGGATTGGTGCCTGCTAGTTCGCCGGCCTGTTCCTGAATCAATGCCTGAGCTTCTGCAGGCGAGTACGCAGCGTTGAAGAACTGGTTGATAGTACCCAGGTTGATTGGCATGGGGTACACAATATCGTTGTGACGAGTGTAAACACGGTGCACATAGTTAGTGAACTCAGTAAAGCGGTTAACGTATTCCCATACGCGCTCGTTTGAGGTGTGGAAGAGATGGGCACCGTACTGATGAACCTCGATGCCAGTGTTTTCTTCGAACTTGCTGTATGCGTTACCACCGATGTGATGACGACGATCAATGATGGCAACTTTCAGTCCAAGCTCGGTTGCTGCCTGTTCTGCAATAGTCAGACCAAACAGGCCCGAGCCGACAATTACCAGATCTGCGTTCACAAGAGTCTCCTGCTGATTGTGGATGTGCCACACACCTTGCGTGTGAAGTCTTCCGTTGAACCGCTGCATGTATACAGCGGCTAAATAAGGAACTTATATCAATAAGTGCACATTATGTGTACCTATAAAACTACCGGAATTTTTCAGAGTATAGGAATTGATGCTACTCATTTCGATGTGATTCTTAGAGAATTCTCTGCTTTCGCCGCTCCTTCCGATGCGATCCCATAATGTTCTTTATGACGCTCTTATGACTGATATGCAAGCTTTTTGAGACTCGATTGTGGACATCTAACTGCTCTAGGTCGTTTGAAGCGAAAGTTATCCACAACTATAGGACCAGTCTGTTGCAGCGTACATGTTATTCGCTTCTTATAGAGCTATGAAGTTGAGGATTTTCGTTGAAATAGGCCGAGAGATGTGGGAGCCATTTGAGTTTGAAGGCACGGAAGGTTCCTCGGGTGCGAAGGTGTGTACACTCTTAGACGACGCGTTCGGGCAGCTCTCGCAATGGTGGGTACATAATGCACCGTTGAATCATTGTGTCGTGGGGCAAGCTCCCCTCATCAATGGAGCAGAGATTTCGCGCACGCCGTCCCCGGCACTTGAAACCGGGCATGCAATCGCTTTCTTAGAAGTTCTTCACGGGCCGGATGCGGGCATCCGCTTCTCTCTTCATAGAGGGGTATATTCCCTTGGTAAATTTCAATGCGATCTCACCATTGCCGATGATGCCTTATCTCCTGTGCACGGAAATCTTCATGTTTTAGAGTCAGGTTTCCAGTGGCAAACTCAGCATAAAACTGAACAATTGAAAGCTCAGGAAAAATTTGTAGCCGGTGACACCACGCTCGTAATCTCAACTCAACCTGCTGTCTCGGCGTCTCATTCTATCTCGCTGGCTCCGATTCAGGTTGATGTGGTTCCGCCTAGAAGTCTGCTGTTGACTGTCACGATGATGAGTGTTCCAGTTGTTGCCGGGCTCCTCATTTCTTGGCTCACCCACAATTGGCTGTTTATGCTGATGAGCCTTGTGACCACTCTGGTGATGGGCACTCACCTCGTGGTTCAGGGCGGGAGCAGTAAAAAGACACGTAGAGCGATTGCGCAGGCTGCGGAAAAAGAGCAGTCTTCCGTTGCAGGATTCCCTTCGCTAGTAGACGTAGTCCAGGGTGCGGCGTCTGAATCCTGTCAGTATTTTTCTCTCGGAATTCATGAGCGTCCAGCGAACCTCTGCGGCCGCAACATTGAACACTACAAGCTGCCCTATCATCGAGCTATTTCTTGTCTGCTACCGCTAGATCAAGGTCTGACTTATATGCTGAACATCAACAAATCTGTTCAGCGTAGCATCCTTGCACAGATTACCTGTGCTACACAACATTCCATCGCGATCGATGAGAATCTGCTCAACCGTAGCCCTGAGCTCTTTAGTCTCATAGGTGTGCGTAATGTGACTGTCTTTTCGCCGGAGCATGAGAAAGAAATTGATGCAGATATTCTGTGGGTCTCATCAGGGCAACCCTTCGTAAAATCAGGACAACAGTGTGTATTCACGGTTTGCTCTGAATCTCACAATCCTCGGATCGCACCCGATGTAGATATTGTCGTTACTTCGCAGGTAAATAACCCCAGGATGAGCATCCAACAGATAAGCAAACAGGAGGAAATACTGGTTCCGGGTTTATCTGCTGAGACTTCTTTGGATGTCATTCCCGACGGTATAAGTTCTTCCACTTTTCAAAGGGCTGTTCATCAGATGGTTCAGCGCTCAGGCGCTTTCTCTCATGAACAACCACGCAACCCCCACGGCATGCAGCATCATTTTTCTTCGTTAATACACTTAGCAACTGAGACCTGTCAGCTGCGCTGGAATCACACCCAGTATGAGGACGAACTGCAGTTGCACTTAGGTTTAGGGTGCGAAACCATCAACGCAACTCTTCATGGACCGCATTTCCTGATAGGTGGCACAACAGGCGCAGGCAAATCTCAGCTTTTACGATCTCTTCTCTTATCGTTGGCTGCCCAGTACTCCCCTGAACGTTGTTCATTTTTGCTCGTTGATTTCAAGGGTTCTGCCGGTTTAGGACCGCTTGATGCGCTTCCTCATTCGTTGGGGTTACTGAGCGATTTTGATATAGCCTCAGTCAAACGCGCGTTAGCTTTCTTGACAGCCAATCTCAAACAACGTGAAATTCTTTTTGCATCACTTGGTATCAGCTCTTACCGCGACTACGTTCGCGTCCAACAAAAGAACCAAACACCGCTGGAATTCAGCGAAATCTTTATAGTCGTTGATGAATTTAAAATGCTTGTAGAGTCAATGCCCGAGGCTATGAATGAGCTCCTTAAAGTGGCAACTATAGGACGCTCGCTTGGAGTTCATCTTATTCTTGCCACCCAGCGTCCTCAAGGAGCAATTTCGCAGGATATTCGGGCAAATATTGCCACTACTATTGCCCTGCGCGTCGCTAGCGAACAAGATTCGCATAACCTCATCGGTGCTCCCACAGCCGCTTTCATTGCATCATCAACACCGGGAGCTGGTTATATAAAAACCCCTGAGTCTGGTCTCAGACCTTTTCAAGCACCCCTTATTGATAAAGCCCCGCTACTGGACGAGGTAATGCCCAGTCTTACTAACCTAAGAACGAAAGCTCGGCTACCAAAGATATCGCACCATTTTGAGCATGAAGATGAGATACTTCAACAAATCGTAGCGTCCTATACCAAAGGTATTAAGTCTTACGACCCTCAAACTATAGTTCCGTCACCGTTGCCTAAACTTTTACAACCGAACCACCATGAATTCGCAACACCCAAGGTGTATCTCGGTATGCACGAAAACCCGGCTCTTGGCTTTACTGGTGATTTAGTATGGGATTCTGTAGTCCACGGTTCCTTGCACCTAGTAGGCGATAGCACTGTCCGTCAAGATGTCGAGCTGTCTATCGTGAGCCAGTGGGCGAAACAGGGTAAATCATGTTTTATTTTCACGTCAGATGGCAATTTCTACCGTCAACTCATATCAATTAACTCTTCTATAGCCGCCTGCACTTTTGGGCTACAAGATCTTGATTTCATACACGAAATTATCAATCATTTACTATCGCAAGATACCTCGAGCAACGGTATTCTCTTCGATGGCTTGGACGTTTTGCTGGAAGAAACTATGCGCCTACCTGACATGCAACTCAAAATACTTCAGCTTCTTCAAGATGGACATCGCTCGGGAACAAGTCTAGTAACGTCCTCCCATTTACCGCTCAGAGGCAAATTTGCTACCGCTGTATCAAATACCGCAATTTATGAAAGTTCTTATATTCAAGACTTATCCATCATTAAACCGCGTACTGAAATCCCTCCGCTACCGTATCAGTGGAAGGTTCTGGGCGAGTTAGCGAGAGAAGTTATTCCTAGCGACCCTAGAAGTAATGCCGTCTTGATGGGTCTTGGAAAACGTGAGATACCACCGCTGACACCGGTGATTAGCCAGTTACCTGTCACTATCTCGCAACAAGAAATGCCGCCCGCATTATCTGTAAGCCAAAAAGATTTGCTGATAGGAATAGATAAAAATTCCAACCCACTTTACATTCGAAATACCGGTTCAAAATTCTTCTGTATTTCAGGTAAGAAGTCCTCGGGCAAAACCAGCACTCTTAGAGCGATCATCGCTCTTAACCCACACCGCGAGTTCATTATGGTCAAGGGAAGCAAGATTCCCGGTGCAACCGCCCTTGAAAAGATGCTCGTCGGTATCCCCCACCCAGAACAAAAAATTCTTCTCGTCGATGAGATGCAGGTCTTGGACGCAAGATGTCAAAACGTATTAGTAGATGCAAGTAACTTATTCGACCAAATATTTATTGCTTTTACGCCCTGGAAGCGATGGCACAGCTCACCGTTACTCTCAAAACTTGCCGGAACAAGTAAGGGTCTTATCTTGCAGCCAGATTCCGTGTCTGACCTAGAAATTTTTACGGTGGGAGATCTACCCCTTAACCTCAGAACGGATGGGGTGTTACCTGCGGGACGAGCAGTCTATGTAGAGTCCTCGGTAGCTCACGCTTGTCAAGTCGCATGGTGTACGCCTGTTAGCGGCTTTGTCCAAGAGGAGGAAGGTTGCTGTTAGTTCTCAAGTGGTTCATCACCGGAGTTGAGAACAGCAACAGCAAAATTGCACCGGAGACAATAACTACTGGAATCCCGATAGCAGGTTGACCGCCCAGGGCTGTTTGAGTACCAATGATAACGCCGAATACTTGCCAAATGAGGGTCAAGGCACGAGAGAACAAGCGTCCTTTGCGCATACCTGCCATAGCAATGATCAATGCTCCAGCGATGAGGACGAAAGCTACCGCAAGCAAGGCTGCAGAACCTACTGATTCTCCGGGGGTATTAGCCGCGCTGACTACCATTAGAACGGCGATTGAAAGCACAGCAAGTACCTCCACTGCCATCAATGACAAGATAACTTTGACTGGGGTAGGTAACCGCACGACAGGGGCCTTTCTGCCTTCAATATTAGGTAGCTCTTAGGGTGCAACATAGTCTAAAAATTTATGATGCAATTTTATATGCTCCAATTAGCCTAACTTGCTCATACTGAGACAATGAGTTTTATCAACAGCAATTACGCCCACAATTTTTAGAAGATTCTAGAGACCCATTCCTCATGTGATACATAACTCACGGTTCATGAAGAGTTTTCGACTATAAACCCCTTGTTTACTTTCTGCTTACATGCGAAAGTTATTTAGGTTCAATCTGGCCCCGATTTTTCAGGGGCCTGATTTATTGGTACATCACTTTTATCACAGGTGATGTCGTTCAAGTATTAGTTTATGAGGAGAGCGTGCTCATGGATTGGCGTAGCCGTGCTGCTTGCCTGGAAAAGGATCCCGAACTGTTTTTTCCTGTAGGAAACACCGGTCCTGCCCTTTTGCAGATTGAAGAAGCAAAAACGGTTTGCCGTAACTGCACGGTCATGGACACCTGCTTGCAGTGGGCAATCGAAACCGGACAAGATTCCGGTGTATGGGGTGGAATGAGCGAAGAGGAACGCCGCGCGATGAAACGCCGCGCAGCACGCGCCCGTCGCGCTTCATAACATTACATAACAATGGCGGTAGTTGGCATAAGACAACTACCGCCATTTATTTTAAGTATGAGCACCTACCAAAATTGCCTCAATTATCACTTTTGTACCCCGGGGCTCGTTATCCTCCCAGCGAATAGAGCCATTGAGCTCACTCGCCACCAGCGTACGAACAATTTGCATTCCCAGCCCATCGCCCGATGATGAATAAGTCCCGACGCCAGACGGTTCAATTTTCTTAGTACCCATGCCCCTGCCATCATCTGTGATTGTCACGGTCAGCGTTTGCTCGGCTCTTGCATTGACAGAGCGCTGGGCATTCATTGTGACAGTTCCAGTCTCAGTGCCTAGACCGTGCTCGACTGCGTTAGCTACAACTTCATTAATAACTAGTGCTAACGGGGTAGCGAACTTACTTGGTAATGCACCAAACTCACCGCTGAGGACAGTGCGTACATGTTGACCGGGCGACGCCAACTCAGCAGCCAGATGGAATTGCCGTTCAATTAAACCATCGAAGTTAACGTTCTGAGTTAGCCCTTGTGACAGGGCTTCGTGGACGGTTGCGATAGTTGCAACACGACGCATCGCTTGCTCAAGCCCTTGACGAGCTTCTTCGCTTTCCATGCGACGAGCCTGCAGTCTCAAGAGGGCTGAAACTGTTTGGAGGTTATTTTTGACGCGGTGATGAATTTCGCGAATCGTCGCGTCCTTGGTCATGAGCTCCATTTCGCGACGACGCAGCTCAGTGACATCCCGGCATAAAATAATTGCTCCAAAGCGTTCCTCACCCAGTGCCGTTGATCGGCGAAGCGGAATAGCGCGGAAAGTTACGCTTACGGTGTGAGTGCGGATCTCTGAACGCCACGGCATTCTCCCTGCAAGTACCAGGGGCAGCGTCTCATCAACCTGATCTCCCTGTGGAAGTAGATCTCTTGTAATGGAAGTGAGGCTGTGAGTCTCTAGATCTTCTTCGAACCCCAGACGCTTATAAATTGAAACCGCGTTGGGTGATGCAAAGGTTACGCTACCTTCAGCATCAACCGTTATGAGACCATCGCTAACTCGAGGGTTGCCTCGGGATGAACCAACAGGTGCTGAAAACTCAGGCCAGATTCCCCGGCTCGTCATTCCCAACAACTCATCGGCAAGTTCACGGTATACAAGTTCTACGTGAGTACGCTGACGCGGTTTGACAGTTTCAGAATGCAAGGTGAGTACAGCTAATGTGCGCCCATTGCGGATGAGCGGAACTACGGTAGTTTGCATATCTAAACCGGCAATAGTTTCTGAATCAGCAAACCGCTCCGTTTTTTGTCTTTTCCACACCCGATGAGCAATCTCGCAGAGCTTGGTTTTCATCTGCTGATTAATCAGATCCTTGTAAAACAAAGTGTGCACTGTAGACGGACGTACCTGGGCTACCGCTGTGAAATTGCTATCTTCGGTGGGTCCGACCGGGTAATCTCGCAGGTGCATAACGGTGGACTCAAACTGAGTGGGCAGCCAAAGGACGAGATCACCGTGGGCAGTATCAGCAATAATCTGCCAGTCCCCCACCAGAAGGTGTAACCATTCGGTATCTCCTGGACCGTATTCGGCAGCTTCAAAAATAGGCTTAGTAAACAACAGCGAAACTCCAGCTCGTTACAGGCAGAATACCTTGAGCATACCGCGTCCACAGCCCAGGAGTCGATTTATCGCTTTTTGCGGGAGAATGTTCCGAATACTGAAAAACGGGGCGATTGCACCTCTGGTGTTTCGTGCATTTGAGACAAACTATGATTTTCGGTTTTCCCTAGAACGAGCTGGGCTATCTTTTCAAACGACGATGCGAGCTCGTGCCCGGGTGAAAACTCGACTATTGTTTTTCCAGCTGACATAGCTTTGTCCAGCTCTGCTCGAGCATACGGAATTAACCCACTCAACTCTTGAGCGGGACCAAATCGTTCCCAGGCACGTTCAAGCTCTTCGTGAGAACGTCCTCCGGTCATCTCTAAGCGCACTTTATTAAGCCACACGTATACTTCAGCGTGGGGCAATAACTCCACATGACTACGAGTCAGTTCCTCATAAGCTCGTACCAGCCGGGGGAAACCTACAACATCTGCAGCTCCCACCAGCACCACAGCATCAGCCATTTCTACCGCCGTCAATGTTGCGCCATTCCGTCGGGGAGCTACTCCGTCAAAGCTGAGTTCCTCGTCTGCTTCAAGGCTGAACCCGGTATCGATAACGACGGCGTCATATCTTGTTTTGAGAAACATTAGTACTTCGCTCCAGGGCTTCTCCCGAATCTCAGCCCATCGATCTGGTCGCGTCAGACCACTCAAAATATCAAGATAGGTATCTCCAACTGCAATGGTGCTTTTTAAACTGTCGTAACTTTCATCATCTAATTCAGCGTGATCCGCAAGATGACAAACTTGAGACAGACCGGAATATTCATCGATGAGACCTAAAGAAATAGCCACTGCAGGCCCGTAAGTATCCGCATCTACAAGAACCACAGCTTGTCCCTGTTGGGCTAGCGACGTTGCTAAGTTTGTAGCAACAGTGGTGCGACCTGGTGCGCCGCCACTTCCCCATACAGTGATTACCCGACCGCGACTTTCGCTGGTTGTCTGAGCAGAATTTAGTGACTCATCTGTTTTTGCAGTCTGATCAGGGGTCGCAGAGGTCGGGATTTCGTCAAGATGCGTCACTGCATAAGAAATAGCTTGAATTACCTCTTGGGGCTCAGCCAGAGAACTGACGCAGTACACTCCGGGGATATCAGTTTCTTCACCGGGATCACATACTGCGATAACAGCCACATCAAGTTCTTTTAGCTGCACAACAAATGAGGCACTTAGAAACTCATCAAAGTCAGAGACTAAGAGGACAGCGCGAACGATACCGGTCTGGCCCAATCCGTAAACTTCGGAAATATCATGAACGTGTCGAGCGACGCTCACTTCTCCGCGCTGGGCCTCAATATCGCTGATAAACCGGTTAGCGTGATCAGCATAGACAACAACTGGGATGTTCACGATCTAACCTTTCTGCGAAAAGTCAGTAGGAACGAGGTTAATTTTTTCTTCGTTATTGATAGCACGCAAAATCGTTCCTAAGGCGTCCTCACTGACCAACAGCTGAACCGCAGATTTACCGGTACCGCCCATAAGAGTTTCTTCGTTACTGATTTGAGAAATCTCAGCGCCTTCCATTACAACTGTGGGATCAGCAAAACTATTTCCTGCACCTTCTTGCTTAGCAGATACCCATACATCTACTTGGGTTCCGGCTGTCAATGTGGATGCGTAGGCACTATCTACGGTAACGGTTGCTAGGCGTCGACCATCAGTATTTTGAGTAGAGACTGAAGCAGACGGGATAAGTTGCCCATTTGCAATACGCGCTGTAGCAACGGATCCCTCTGGAATACCCTGTTGCTCTGAAAGATATTGGTTCTCTGCATCAGCTAGGCGAACATCAATCAAGGAATAATCATCCGCTGTAAGTTTTTCTCCAACGGTGATATCGTGGTTCGCCTTGTAGTAGGGGGCGGTTTTGTTGCCCAGTCTCAAAACCCCAATCACCGCCACAATGGATACTGCAATCAGCAGTAAGCCGATGAGTAGGCGTGGGTCTTTAAAACCTGGACGCTGAAAACGGGCACTGACGATTGTGGTGTCAGATTTTTTCGATGCCATGTGATAATCCTGCTGGGGTAATCCGGGTGTGTCCGGAGAGTGTCAACTATAGAGCTAGCTACAAGCTAGCTCACGGCAATTCTTAGCTAACTGACATCGAATTACAAGCTACTTCACCATCACAAAATGACCCACACATCATTCTGCCAAGCCACATCAAGAATCATTAAACTTCATCAAACGACACAAAACTATATCCATGTTGAAAACATCCCCCACATGACCGACATCTCATGTCATGATGAAGAACAGTAGTACTCCCCCATTCAAAGGAGCCGACGTGGCAGAACCTCGATTTCTCACCCTTCCAGAAGTCTCAGAAATCTTAAACATCACCCTTTCGCAGACTCGCCAACTCGTCAAATCTGGTGAACTGCAGGGCATACAAATTGGCGGGCGCAACCAATGGCGCGTTGAGAAGATAAAACTTGAAGAATACATCTCAAATGCTTACGCCAAGACCCAACAGTCATTTGCAAAAGAACGTCAAAACGCCTAACAGCTAAGAACCAACTGCAATAATCGATGACAGCGGCAGGATTCTCAATCCCCTTTGAGTCCTGCCGCTTTCGTCTTCTCCTCGAACTGATACTTCAACAAAATCTGCACCGACGCGTTCAATGACACCTTCGCTCATAGAACCCGAGAAATGATAGAACCTCACATAGGCGCGCGCACGAGCAAGGGCTCTTAGCGCAAAAGCAAAAGATAGTTTTCGGTTTACGGAGGACGCGTCAACGTATGAGAACTTATTCCCGCCTTCCCAAAAATCCAGAGCTGTTAGAGGAACCACTAAAGACTCAGAGAGGGTAGTGAGCTGAATCCACCCCTGACCAATGCCATCAAGGGTGCCGACGAGACGCTGGGAGTCCACCGTAAAACAAGTAAGAGACTCTCCAAGCTGAGCCGCTAGGCGATCCATGAGCTGAACACGAGAGAATTCATGTCGCCTAATCTCTTGGGCATCTTGCTCTATTTCCCGCACCTTCGCAGCATTCAACTGCACCTCATAATCCCTAAAAATTCTGTCTAGATTCGCCATATCTTCAGGCTACTCTCCCAGCAAATGCAACAGCCATCTCAAGCTGTCACCACTAAATATTGCAAAAAAGCTTTACTTTAATAAACAAAAGATAGATACTCTAAACATCATCAAATTACATCAAATGAAACGTTTAGGGAACCAATGAGCGAGAAACGTCGCAATCGCCAAGACTTTAAGGCATGGGCAATAGCTTGTATAACCCCGCTAGGAACAGGGCTGGCTGTCGCTCTATGCTTTTCGCTTTTGACGTTTACCGAATATTTATCGGTAGTTGAACGTGCGGTCATTACGGTGGTTGGAATCAGCAGCACATTGATTCTGTGTTGGTGGCTACTTGCCTTAGTGGTGATCTTGGTACTCGCTGTATACCAAAAGCTTTCCGGAAAGGCCATGTCGATACCTCGCTGGATGCCAAAGCTACTGAAAAACCTGGCTATCGGTTCTATCGGATTAAGTATCTATGTAACGCCGACAGTTTCATCTTTCGCACCAGCAACAGCTGTTGAACAAACCGCAACTCAGCATCTCAATGATTTTGTTGTAAACGATTCTTCTCTGAGCCCTGCCCAGAAGGAGTCGATGTCGTCTTTTTTCACAGCCTCTACGCACGCAGATTCAGAAAAAACTTTCACTTCGTTCTTTCCTGAACAAAAAACTTCTATTCAAGAAGTGGATCTGAAAACTTATACGGATCGCTCACACGCATCCATCAATCCGTTCTTCCCTACTCAGCCTAGGCAACCTATCGAGGAAAGATCCCCTGATTCAAAAGGACTTCACACTGTCGTGAGCGGAGAGTCCCTATGGACGATTGCGGAACAATATTTGCCACCGGATTCAGCTGATTCACAAATCATGGAATTCGCACATGAAATATATCAGCTCAACGCCTTCCAGCTAGATTCTATAGACACACTGATTCACCCAGGTCAGCAACTTCTCATTCCCTCAGCATAAGAAAGATAAATACTATGAACTCCTCAGCCTCTCGAGACCACAAGCCCTACGCTGTTTCAGCAGAGCACTATATGTTGCTGCGACAATCTCTCATAGAAACCAATAAATCAGTGATTACGCCTTCCAGCGGCATACCGTTACAAGAGGCGTCCTCTTTATGTCAGTCAGTGGAAACCATGTGCAGTGGATTATCTATTGCTGTACTCGAAATCTTTGCCGGAAAACGGGGAGCTCAACAGATTTCGAAATGGTTTACTGCCGAATGCCTTATGAAAATCAGACGCCGCGCAGACCTCACCCGTCGAGTACTCATAGCCAAAGCTAGCCAGGAGCACCAGCACAATCCTTTCACACAGGATCTCACCCGTCCTAAAGTCCGCAGGGCACACGCTCAGCAGATTAACGAATCTACCATCGAAGCCTGCGTGATTGTCGAAGACGGATTTAGAGTTCGAGCTCTTGCATTTCGATTACAAAAACTTCATAACATATGGAAAGTCGTTGAAATCGAGATTGCTTAAATTAAACGACCGGGGCGAATCCTGCAATAGGTTTCGCCCCGGTTGTTGGTTTACATACAGTTATTTATTTTCCTGCACTCGCACGTCTGTACCACCGTCTTCGGAAGGTGCAGAGTACTTCAAGAATTTAGGCTGCGGAGGCAGATTCATCTTGATGCTGGAAGAAGTCGTGCGTTGCTTGGACAGATCCAAGTTGTACAAGTAACCGACAGTTTCTTCGCGGATTGCTTCCATCATTGACTGGTACATAGCGTAGCCTTCGCGCTGGTATTCAACCAAAGGATCACGCTGAGCCATGGCTCGCAGACCGATACCTTCTTTGAGGTAGTCCATCTCATATAGATGTTCAGGCCAGCGGCGACCGATAACGGAAAGAAGAACACGACGCTCGATTTCGCGCATGGCCTCTGCGCCAACCTTATTCTCACGTTCCTCGTAGATGTACTTAGCGTCAGTAAGAAGCTCCGTAATGAGCATTTCTTGGGTTAGCTTTGTACGATCGCCGGCTTCTGCAAGCATGTCATCAATTGTGATAGATACGGGGTAGATAGGCTTGAGAACTTCCCACAGCTTTTCAAGATCCCAGTCTTCGGGGTGCCCTGCAGTGTGCTCCACGATAGTTGATACCACGACCTCATCAATAAACTTTTGAATTTGGTCTTCGATATCGGCGCCATGAAGAATCTCAGCACGGTCTTTATACATTGCCTCGCGCTGGCGGTTGAGAACATCATCGTATTTGAGAATATTCTTGCGCTGTTCAGCGTTGCGGGCCTCTACCTGTCCCTGAGCGGACGCGATGACGCGCGAGACCAACTTGGAGTCTAAAGCAGTATCGTCGGGCGCCCCCGCCATCAGGCGTGCTGCTGCCTGTCCGTTGAACAAGCGCATAAGATCGTCGGTGAGTGAAAGGTAGAACCGTGACTCACCGGGATCACCCTGGCGTCCAGAACGTCCTCGAAGCTGATTATCGATACGACGAGATTCGTGACGCTCGGTACCGAGTACGTACAAACCACCAAGTTCTACAACTTCATCGTGCTCAGCTGCAACGTCAGCCTCACACTGTTCTAGAATGGCAGGCCATTTTGCTTCGTATTCTTCTGGAGTTCGGTTGGGATCAAGGCCTAGAGATTCCATCTTCTCAACCGCATTAAACTCAGCGTTACCGCCGAGCATAATGTCTGTACCGCGGCCAGCCATGTTGGTTGCCACAGTAACAGCGCCTTTACGACCTGCCTGCGCAACGATTGCTGCTTCACGCTCGTTGTTCTTAGCGTTGAGAACTTCGTGACGTACACCTTCTTTAACCAGAAGTTTAGAGAGGTACTCGCTCTTTTCAACGCTGGTGGTACCAACGAGAACGGGCTGACCTTGTTCGTGGCGTTCTTTAATGTCTTCAACCACTGCACGGAACTTAGCGATTTCGTTCTTGTACACTTTGTCAGACTGGTCGTTACGCTGAACACCCTTGTTGGTGGGAATCGGAACAACTCCGAGCTCATAGGTATTCATGAACTCCGCAGCTTCTGTTTCAGCAGTACCTGTCATGCCCGACAGTTTGTCGTACATGCGGAAGTAGTTCTGCAAGGTAACGGTAGCCATAGTCTGGTTTTCAGGCTTTACTTCAACACCTTCTTTAGCCTCGATGGCCTGATGGATACCTTCGTTGTAACGACGGCCGGGCAAAATACGTCCGGTGTGTTCATCGACAATGTGCACTTCGCCATTTACAACGACGTAGTCTTTATTGTTCTTGAAAAGTTCTTTTGCCTTAATAGAGTTATTTAAGAACCCGATCAGCGGTGTGTTAACGGATTCATAGAGGTTACGAATACCGAGGTGGTCTTCTACCTTGTCAATACCGCTTTCAAGCACACCAATAGTGCGTTTTTTCTCATCCACCTCATAATCTTCATCGATTTTGAGATTTTGAGCCATACGAGCAAATTCACCGTACCAACGATTTGCTTC
>JBHWPN010000125.1:0-7252 GCA_043424895.1 Rothia sp. (in: high G+C Gram-positive bacteria)
GACCGCCTTAATAAAGAAGGTGGGCTAAACCAGGGTGTTCCGCTCACTAGCTGACGTTAAAGACCCAGCTGATGAGCGAAACATAAGAAGTTACGCCTGCCGGTCAATCTGCGCCAGCGGCACATGCGCGGTTTCACGCACGCGCGATGCCACCAAAGCCACCAGCAAGCCAACCAGCACAACAAAGGACGCGGGCCCAACCCACCCCGTCAGGTTTTCACCCGACAGCGCGGTAGCGGCGGCCGGAGCCACACCACCAGAGATCGCAAAGCCAATCTGGGTACCAAGAGCCAAGCCGGTGACGCGCACGCGAGTCGGGAACATCTCGGCGTAGAAAGAAGGCCAAATACCGTTGGCCATCGAGTAGAAACCACCGTGCATGAGTACGCCACACAGGAAGATCCCCAGCACGCTACCGGAATGAATCGACCACAGGTAAGGCACCATCATGAAGGATGCCATCAGCGCGCCTGCGATGAAAACCGGTTTGCGTCCTACCCTGTCGGAAAGTCGCGCAAAAAGCGGAATTGCAAGTAGCCCCAAGCCGTTGGATGCCACGGGCACCCACAGCATCATGCCGCGATCAAGACCGATGCCGTTAGTTGCGTATGACAGCGCGAAGGTTGTGAAGACCATGTTCACGGTGTTCACCACGGCGCACAGGGCAACGGTCACCACCGCGGTCTTATGACCGGCAAAAATATCGCGCAAGGGGGTGGTCTTGACGGGAACCTGTTGGATTGCCTCGGTAAAAGCGGGCGGTTCTTCTAAGCGGCGACGAATCAGCCACGCTGCGACCACCACAACCGCAGAAAGCCAGAAAGGCACTCGCCAACCCCAGCTAAAGAGCTGATCTTCAGGAAGTGCCGCAAACGGAATAAATACAGCGGTAGCAAGCAGAGAACCGAACTGTGTACCCTGAAGCGTCCAGCTAGTAGTAAAGGCGCGGGAGTTATCGTTAGCGTGTTCAAGCGACATTGAGATCGCGGACGCTTGCTCCCCCGAGGCTGAGAGGCCTTGCAGGACGCGGCAGAGCACTAACAAAACGGGCGCCCATATTCCCGCTGTCTCATATGTAGGTAGGCAGCCGATAGCAAAAGTAGCAAACCCCATCATGAACAAGGTCAGCATGAGCACGAACTTGCGTCCAAATCTATCGCCCAGCGGACCCATAATCATAGCGCCGAGCGGCCGCACCACGTACGCCACACCGACAGCCACCATAGATTTGAGCGTAGCCGCAGCAGGAGAATCATCCGGAAAGAAGATGTGGTTGAGCACCACAGCTGCTGCCGTACCGTACACAGCAAAGTCGTAATACTCAAGGGCAGACCCAATCCAACTCGCCCACGCGGCACGGCGCGGGTGTTTAGCGGGGACTGAAAGTGAGTGGGTCATGCCCGGTTCCTCTTTCTGTTGCACCGCTTGAGAAATGCGGTGGCGAACGTTATTCAGTTGAGTCTAGAAATACGAACCGGGCTAGTCAAAATACGAACGAAAAAGGACACTATATGACTTTGTGAGGTGGGCGCAGGACATCGACCTCAAAAATTCAGGGAGAAAACACCGATCTAAAGACCGTACATCTTCTTCACATAGGCACCGTAGAGCTTTTTGTAGAGAGCCGGTGAAAGTTTCAAAAGAGTTGCAGCCGCGCCAAATACGACGGATGGAGCGCGAAAGACATTGAGAATCTGACCCCACGAAATTTCGCGGCGACACTGAGTAATGACGCGGTCGCCTTCCTGCGTACCAGCCACCAGTGCTTGTTGCGCGGTATTCAAGAAAGTCAGCACCCACGACCCATCGTAGGCACGCTTACCCTCGGGAGTTTCTACTACAGACCCAGAAACATTTTTCATGTGCTTCATGAGAGCCCGACTTTCAGCGACCGGAGTAATTTTGCCCCAGGTCAACCCACCGGCATCCACAGTGTAGTTATACAGAGCGTCCTTAATGAGCTTTACCGCTCGAGCCTGAGCATAGGCTCCAGCAACGACCACCTGGTCTTCAGCACGGTGAATATCCTCGGGAAAGCGCAGATTCTCAAAAAGGGACGCACGAAAGAGCTTGTCCCACACGTAGGGAGTGAACTTATCTTTGAGCAGGTTAATCAGCGCTTCGTCACCGGTGTACGTACCGGGTTCACCACGGTGACGCTCGCGGTTTTTGCCACCGGCCTCAATCAGGGTGTGCGCACATGCCACCACATCAATATTTTCTGCACCACTGTCAGGGCCCGCCACCGCGTGCATCGTCGCCAGAAAATCCGGGGCAAACGCGTCATCAGAATCCAAGAAAGCAATCCACTGCCCGCGGGCATTAGCCAAGCCCTGGTTGCGCACGCCAGAAACACCCTTATTTACGGGATTATCAAACACACGCACACGCCCATCGGGGTGCGAAGCCAAAAAATCAGCGATGTGCGCAGAAGCATCATCAGGTGAAGCGTCAATCATTACCAGCAACTCAAAATCAGAATCGTTCTGCGCCAGCACCGACTCGATGGACGCCACAACACGGGTGCCCGTGTTGTAAACCGGCATAATAATTGATGTACGCGGGGTGCTCATATTTTCCTCGTGTCGATAGATCCGTTAATGAGATTTTAAGGACTGCTGCCAGAAAGAGTCAGCATACCAGCCCTGGGGAACGCCGATTCCAGCTAAAGCTACCGGTGGAGCACTTGCTAATAACGAATAAAGCCTCTGCGACCAGCTACTCGAAGGGGAAATCTCATAGAGAATAGTCTGAAGCGAAACTAAAACTGGATATAGCCGCTGGATAGAACGTTCAGGAAGATTTTTCTCCAACCACATGATTCTCTTCGATTCTGGAATCTTTGGGTAAACACCCAACCCTACGTTCCATAGTCTTCCGTGGTGAGCACAAATATTCCGCACTCGAACGTAAGTTTCCAACCAGGACTCCATGACAGGTGCAGTCACCCCAAGCTGGTTTGCAACAGCCGTTTTGTCAGACCTTCTCTGAAGATTTTTATACATTCTGCTGAGCTGACCTATCGCCAGAATCTCCATAACCACCCACGATGGCGGGAGCAAAGGACTCCCGTAAGTGGTGAGATAATGCTCTAACGCGGATGGATAAGTGACACTATCCACCCTGTTTTCTGACCGCCGAAAGAGCTGCTCTTCACAGGTATTTTGTATCATTTCAAGCAGTTTGCGATGCTGATACGCATTCTTAAAGTGAGTCTCATCGGTGTACCAGTGAGCGTCACTGTAAGTGATAGACATGTGGTCTGTTATAGCTGAACGTACCGCGACTTCGATACGTTCTAAGGCATCTATTACAAGTAGTCTCAGCTCTCTATCGAAAATATAGAGCGCAAGGATGTCATCGAAACTTACATCAGCCCTAAAACAGTGATTACCATCAGGAACCTGATAAGGGATTGCGTAAGGAGAGAGCCGGTAATACCCAATGCGCTGAAGATACCTTAGCGCCCGCGGTCTCGAGGCTATATGTAGCCCTCGTTGCTCAAGCCTAGACACTAACTTCTCGTGTGTAAGCGGTGGCTTACTATATTCAAGGTCACCTCTTGCCCTCATATTTCGTACCATATCGCCCTCCACTTACAAAAAATCCCTCAAGTGTGCGTCAGTGAGAGGCATGAGGGATATAGTGCTAACAATTTATCACGATTTTTCTATCCGTGAGAAGAGGGGATGCCTCTTACCGGCATAATAATTGATGTACGCGGGGTGCTCATATAACCTCACTTCGCAGGTAGTATCAAGGCAATCATAACCGTCAGAAGGAATACCGAAACTGTGACTTCGCCACGAACTTCGATCATCATGCCCGTCTATAAAACACGAGATAGGGTCATTCACGCTATTGAAAGTGTACTAGCACAGACCGACCCTGACTTTGAACTTCTCGTGCTCAATGACGGATCGCCCGATGATTCAGCGGCGGTTATTAGCAACTACCTGGCGCAGAACCCCGATCAGCGCGTCCGCTTTTTTAACAATGAAAAAAACCGCGGAGTCTCTGCCGTGCGCAATCAGGGGTTGGATGAAGCTCGCGGTCAGTGGATTGCCTTCCTCGATTCTGACGATGCCTTTCGCCCGCAGTTTCTCGAAAACCTGCACCGCCACGCGTCCGAACATGGCTCGGAAATCGTTACCAGCGTCCTATCAATTGTGAAACCTGACGGTTCTGTGAACGATCGGCCCACCAGCCCGCTTGAAACCATGGACGGCGAGGACGCCGCTTACCGCCTGCTCATGGGCAAGGGCGTTACCCCGTATGTGTGCGACAAGATTGTGCGTAGCTCACTCTTTGAGGGTGTGCGTTTTCCCGCCGATATTCACCGCGGGGAGGACGCCCTGACGACTCTCGCCCTGTGTCTGCGGGCAAGCAAACTCGTGGCTACACCCGAAGTACAGTACGAATACCTCATGGATACCGGCGGTCTCACCTGGGGACGCGTGACCTCCATTGATGAGTCCATGCGTTTGATGAATGCGCAGAAAGATTTGTTGGGTGAGCGTCTTACCACCGAGCGAGGAAAAAAAGCCTTCGATACCTCCTGGATTATCACCTTCCTCAACAGCTCACAGCAAGCACTGTTCAACAGTACCGCCGACGGCAAACAAACCCTGGCGCGCAACCGCAAACTCATCACCTGGAAGCAGGTGCTCAACATCCGCGACGTCAACACCATGTTCTTCGCGGCGGCGTCCCTGCTAAAAGTTTCACCGTGGCTCTACCGCAAGGTCTACGGACTCTACATCAAGCGCACTTACGGGTTATAAATAACCCAAACATAAAATGAGGCTCCTTTCTTCAACGAAGGAGCCTCATTTTTATATGTCTTCTAAGCAATAGATGTGCGGTGACGTGAACGCGCAACGGATCTAATGCCCGCAAGGTGCACGATAAAACCCATCAGTGGTCCGACATACAAAGAGATCAAAGCTCTCGTAATGACATCAAAAGGCAAGATGAACAAGAGGACAATAGAAACTATCGCGGCCACCGCCCAGCCTAGAACATATACACGGTGAGCATTTAGCGCAAGAGAAGCGGTCCCCGTCAAAACAATAAGCGCCAAGATAGCGGAGGCAAAGGTCAACAGGCCCAATATCCAACCATTAACGATATCCCCATACACGGCACGCTTCATGTCTGAATTAGGTGAGTAGATCAGCGCAAAGAGCCACGGACCAATCCATGCAGCTAACAAAGCACCCACCGCGCCCACTGCCACAAAGAGCGCAGACGGTTTAATAAGGGCCGCAATCGGACGATGCTGCTGTTTCAGAAAAGCCGCAATAGCCACACCTTGAAAGGCTTGTAGCGGCATCATGATAGGCGAGCGACAAATAGAAATCATCAGAACCAGAACAGCCACCGTAGTTTTAGCGTATTCAGAAGTCTGGTCACGGGTACTGGACTCTAAGAAGAGCGGAAAACCCACTACTAACACTGAGTATGCGATAGATGATCCCATTGCTAGGAGGATATTTCGACTCAGTCGACGAACCCCAACATCGGCTCTAGCGCGCAAGGCACGGCGTGCGTCCTTGAAGAGGAACGCACTAATAACCCAGACAAAGACCGCGCTCACAGCCGCGGCTTCCAGGCTGACCACGCTACCCCAGAAAAAGGCAGCAATAGCCATAGCGGCTAGTCGCCACAGCGCTTCGCCTCCTGAAAGACCAGCAAAAAGATACCAGGATTTTTGTGCAGCCGCGCTACCGGTCATCGATGGTTGCACCGCATAAAAAATCACGCTCCCGGCAATGAGTGTAATGCCGATAAGAGGAGCACTCTTCATCTTGTCGGGGGCCCACAGCGGAGATGAGAGAGCGGTGAGAACAGCCAAGACCACACCAAAGCCAACAGCCACAGTAACTACGCGAGCTCCGTTGGAAATATCCCGTAGCCGCGCGTTACCCACCGCTCGTGTTACCTCTTGTTGAAGACTGCCGATAATACCGTAAACCAGAAACAGAGCAGACCAGAACATCAGGAACTCGTTGAGATCCTGACCGTCACCCAATTTTTTATTAGCGATGAAGGTTGTAATGAATACAGAGGCAGCGGCGATAATTGAACTCAGCAAAATTGCCATCGACTGTTTCTTAGTGATGGTGGGAGACTCATCCACCACCTGCATATTTTGGGTGTCGGTCATGTATTCCTGCCGTTTCTGTTCATAAATATCACTGCATTCTCGATATGGAATATAACCTTTTTAGGTGCTCAGCACTTTATACAACACTGATCGTCACCATAAGCCGGCAACTGAGCTTTGCCCAAGCCACCCCATATAAAAGCGGCTGACCGCCCCACCCGCGTTGGGCAAGCCGCTCAGCCGCTTCGCTGCATCAAAATTTATTTGACGATGTGGTTTGCGAGGTTCTTGACGCCGGTCCACTTCTTCGCCATTGCTGCCTTGGGTAGCAGGGTTGCTGCGTGCATACGTGATGAGAAGTGCATACGAGCTACCTTAGCTGCCTTGTTCCAGCCGCGTGCTTCCATTTCGCGTGCAATGGTTTCAAAGTAGGTGCGTTCCTCATCAAAGCGGGTACCTTCCAGGGCTCGCCATGATGAGTCGGATGCCTTGTGGCGGCGGTACATGAAGGCAACAGCCTCGTCGTAGTAAAGTGAGCCACCATGCGCTGCAACATCCAGCACCAAAGCCATGTCCTGAACAACATTCAGGCCCTCGCGGAATCCTAATCCGACAATGGTTTCTGCTCGCCAACCGAGTGAGGGGAAGTAAAGCCAGTCGCCGCGCAGGATTGAAACCGCAAGATCTTCACCGGAAAGCTCGGTAGTGCCGTTGGGGCGGTAGTACGCCTTGGTCTTTTCAACCAGGGTGTTGGAGAGCGCGTTGTTCTCATCGATGACAACACAGCCGGGCTGGAAGATCTTAGCCTGCGGGTGCGCTTCTGCTGCTTGCACAAACCACTCAACGTAGTTCGGAAGCATGACGTCATCCGCGCCCATCACGGTCACAAGCTCATTCTCAACGAAGGTCAGCGCCTTGGTGTAGTTACCGTTAGCGCCCAGGTTCTTCTCGTTACGCATGTAGGTAATGCGTTCGTCGTTCAGGGACTCAAACCATCCGGGAATAGAATCATCGGGGTAGCCATCGTCCACCACGATGAGGCGCCAGTCGGGGTTGGTCTGACCGAGCACAGAGTGAACTGCCTGCTTCATGAAGTCAACGTCGCCGTAGTACGGGAAAAGAATATCGACGGTCAAAAGATCT
>JBHWPN010000126.1:0-4976 GCA_043424895.1 Rothia sp. (in: high G+C Gram-positive bacteria)
CTCGCCTTCGTTGGTTGCGGTATCTGTCTGTGTTTCTTGGGCGGCTTGGGCTGCAGCGGCTTCGCGGGCGCGTCGTGCCTCAGCTTCTGCTCTTGCCTTAGCGTTTGCTTCTTTACGCGCCTGAGCCGCTGCAATACGCTCTGCTTCTTTAGCTGCTTTGCGTGCCTTAGCTTCTTCCTGTGCTTTGAGCTGGGCTTCTTTCTTGGCGTAGTAGCGACGCAAGAACTCATCGCGGTACTCAAAATAGGTGCCGTTATCGATTGCCTCGCGGGCATCATCAACCATCTTCACGATAAAACGCTCGTTGTGGATGGATGCCAGTGTTGCCGAGAGGCGCTCATCCGCTTTGAAGAGATGGTGGATATAAGCCTTGGTGTAGTGCGTGCAGGTGTAGCAGTCACACCCTTCAAAAATGGGGGTGAAATCTGTCTTGAAACGGGCGTTAGTCAAGTTGAAACGTCCGTCAGGAGTGTAGACGGCGGCGTTGCGCGCAACGCGGGTGGGGGAAACGCAGTCGAAAGTGTCCACGCCGTTTTCGATGCCCACAAAAATATCGTCGGGTTCTGAAATACCGAGAAGATGGCGCGGCTTGTTCTCGGGGAGTTCTTCGGCGCACCAGCGCACGATCGTTCCCAAGTTCTCTTTCTCCAGCGCACCGCCAATACCGAAACCGTCAAAGGGCATATCGCCTAAGTCGTTACACGCTTTGCGGCGAAGATCCTCGTACTGTGCGCCCTGAATGACGCCGAATAATGCCTGGTAAGGCTTGCCAACTCGTGCTTCGGTCAGGCGCTGATGCTCTGCGATGCAACGCAAAGCCCACAAGCGGGTGCGTTCTAACGCTTCTTCCTGGTAACCGCGAGAGTTGTAAAGAGTGGTGAGCTCGTCGAAGGCGAACATGATGTCAGCGCCAATTTGATGCTGCACCTGCATGGAGATTTCGGGGGTGAAGCGATGAATATCGCCGTTGATGTGGGATTTAAAAAAGACGCCGTCATCATCCACGTGAGCCATGCGTTCTTTGCCGGCCGCTACGTCGTCATCACCTAGAGGACGTCCGTCGGCACCTTTTGCGTTGGCAACAGTGCCCATGTCGATGACTTTTTTAAAGCCCGAGCCTAAGCTCATGACCTGAAAACCACCGGAATCGGTGAAGGTGGGGCCGTCCCAGTTCATGAACTTGCCCAAGCCGCCGGCGGCATCCAAAACCTCGGGACCGGGCTGGAGATAAAGGTGGTAGGCGTTTGCTAAAAGTGCTTGCGAACCGAGTTCTTTCATCGCTTCGGGTAGTACCGCTTTAACCGTCGCTTTAGTACCCACGGGGGTGAAAGCGGGGGTTTTAATGTCACCGTGCGGGGTACGAATGAGGCCGGTGCGTCCGCGAAACTGCCCGCCGTTTGCTTCGATGCGCGATGCGTCCGGGGTGCAGGTATCGGCAAGGCGGTTGCCTAGCTCAAAAGAAAAATTGGGATTAGAGAATTCGGTATTAGCCACGGAACTCATTCTACTAGACAGGCCAGATGCGCGAGAGGGGAGGGCTGGGACGCTTTTAGGCTCAAAAGCGTCCCATCCCTCCCCTCTCGCGGTAGCTGGTATTAGTCGTCAGAAACGGTAACGGTCACAGGAATGTTGCCGCGGGTTGCGTTGGAGTAGGGGCATACCTGGTGGGCTGCATCTGCCAGTGCCTGAGCTTCGCTGTGCTCCATTTCGGGAATGATAACTTCGAGCTCAACTGCCAAACCAAAGCCTTCGCCCTCTTTACCAATAGAGACCTTGGCGCCAACGGATGAACCTTCGATGTTCTTCTTTTGGCTTCGCGCTACCATCTGCAGGGCTGAGTGAAAGCACGCTGCGTAACCCGATGCAAAGAGCATCTCGGGGTTGAGCCCGTCGCCGCTACCACCCATTTCAGTAGGGATTGCAAGGTCTGCGCTAAACTTGCCGTCTGCGGTGCGGACGCTACCGTCGCGTCCTGCTCCTGTTGCAAGGGCTTCGGTGGTGTAGAGGGGTTCCATGGTTTTTCCTTTTCATTAAACTATTTACTTTTACACAATTTAGTTGCACACAATTAAATAGTCAACAATTGGGATAAGATAAAAGCATGAGCACATCGGATCTTTCACTCGATACGCAACTTTGTTTCTCTCTGTATAGAGCTAGCCGCGCCATTACACGCACTTACCAGGAACTCCTAGCTGATTTACACCTGACCTACCCGCAGTACCTCGTCATGCTGGTGATGTGGGAGGCAAAAGAGCCCGTGCCTATGAGCCAGCTAGCGCAACGCGTTGATCTTGATAGCGGAACCCTTACTCCGCTCATTAAACGCCTAGAGGCAGCGGGCTTTCTAAAGAAACAACGCGATGCTGCCGACGAGCGCCGTACCGTTTTATCGCTCACCGCAGAGGGCAGAAAGCTCAAGAAAAAAGCTGCTCCCATCCCGCGAAAAATCTACGAGACCTGCTCTGTAGAAGGCATGGACTTAACGCAAATCAAGGGTGAACTCGATCGACTCGCTGAGCACCTGAGTCAACCAACCTCAAAACTTTAAACACAACAATACAAAGAAAAGGCAAGAACAAACATGAGAGCTTTTGTACTAACTCACTACGGCAAAGACGGCATCGAGTTGCAGAACATCCCCGCCCCTAGAGTCGATGAAAAAGATGTCTTGATCCGCGTCAAAGCAACCAGCGTGAATCCCGTAGACACCATGATTCGCGACGGCAAGTTCAAGGCAATTCTTTCGGGTAAGCCTCCGATGATTATGGGCAACGACCTTGCCGGCGTGGTTATCAAAGTGGGCTCGCAGGTTGCGAAGTTTGCGGTCGGCGACGAGGTTTACGCGCGTCCGCAGGTCAATCGTTTTGGTACCTTTGCCGATGAAATTGCTGTTCACGAGGACGCGGTTGCGCCCAAGCCAGAATCGTTGAGCATGAACGAGGCAGCCGCCTTGCCGCTGGTAGCTTTGACCGCGTGGCAGGCACTCACCGAACGCTCCTCGGTGCGAGAGGGCACTAAAGTTCTGATTCACGGTGGCACCGGTGGTGTAGGTTCCGCTGCGATTCAGATTGCGAAGGCTTTAGGCGGCTATGTTGCTACAACTGTTAACGGTTCTAAGGCTGAGCTTGCTCGTGAGCTTGGTGCAGATGTGGTTATTGATTACCGCACCGAAAATTTCGAGGATGTTCTGAGCGGCTATGATGTTGTGCTCGATACTCAGGGTGGGGAGACTCTGGAAAAATCTTTATCTGTTCTTGCTCCCGGGGGCATCGCAATCTCTATCGTGGGCCCACCCACTCCAGATTTTGCGAACGAATTAGGTAAATCTGCGTTGAAGCTACCCATGTGGGCTATGAGCCGAAAGATTTTCAAGCGCGCAAAGCAACTCGGCGTGGGTTATGACTTCTTGTTAATGCACGATTCGGGCGCCCAGCTTGAGAAGATTACTGAACTCGTTGAATCAGGTAAGCTCTCACCCGTTATCGGTAAGGTCTTCCCCTTTGAAAAAACTCTCGAGGCCATCGATCTCAAGCCTCAGCAGGGCAAAGTTGTCATCGAAGTTGAGAAGTAAAGATTAGCTCTTAGATTTCTAAGCGGTCGGGGGCGTCCTATCTTTCAGGACGCCTGCGGTCGCTTTTATCTTTTCCCTCGATTTTGCCCCGGTTGCGCAGTAATACGGCGATGAGCCCGGTCAGTCCACTGATAACAAGAACGGCTCCCACCAGATAAGCGGAGTATCTGTTGGGCCACGGGATGATGGCAGGGTAAGAAAATAACCCCGTGACAAAAGGTTCGGCGAGTGCACCTGCCGGTAGGACGCATCGGGCAAGTAAGCCGACCCAAGATGAGCGGCGCGCGAGCACGCCCACCTGACTCAACGGTGCGATGGCTATGACCGCGAGAAGAAACCAGGTCCAATTCTCTATCCAAATACTGGGTTGATAAATACCAATCAGTTGCCCTAGGGCGTAGTGAATGGAAAGTGTGCTGAGGGCGCCAAGAACGCTGATGCATAGGGCAGGTAAGGGCCGGGCAAATAGCCAGCCGACCCAAATGCCAATCCCCGCCCAAAGAGTGCCCGCATTGAGTAACTTACTGAGCGTGAACCGGGCAAAAAGTAGACCGTTAGCGTTGCCTTCAAGCTGTGCTTGTGTGGTGATGTTGCTCAGAAGTGAGAGCACCGCAATGATGAGCACAGTGAAAATCGTGGTTCGTAAGGGGCGCATCTGCAGGCGCTCAAGTGTGGTCATGGTGGTCAGTTTATACCTGGATGCGGTGAAAGAACCTGAGCGCTCAAAAAAATACAGACCCTGCCGGTAAAGGCAGGACCTGTAGAACATTAGCTCAGTAGTTCGCTTTAGAACTTCTTCACCAGAGTTACGTATTCACTGTGTTCGGTGTCCTCTGCATCTTCTGCCAGGGCGAAACCGAGGTGTTCGTAAACCTTTTTGGCGTGCTCGTTACCTGGAACTACCGCCAGTGAAACTGCGGGGGCTCCATTTTCTCGGGCGAGCTCGGTCACTGCTTCTAGCAAGGTGGTTGCCAGCCCTTTGCCGCGGTAGGGCGCTTCGATGGCGATTGCAATCTCGGGGGTGCGCTCATCCACAAAACCTACGCCGTGGTTTTCAACATCTCCCCAGATAAGCCATGCACCGCCGGCTGGGATTTTGCCGTGCATTGCGATGACACCGTCGTCCTCTGGGTCCCATTGATCTACATAAACTTCGGTTTCTGCCTCGAAATTGGAGGAGGTTTCTTTGGATTCATCGCCAAAAACATCCGTCAAAAAGTTGAGGCGGGCGATATAGGTACGGTCAGCTTCTGTGGTCCTGCGAACTTCAAACATTGTTGAACAATCAGTCATGGAGATAGCTTATATAACTTAGGTGTCTAGGAAGTTAAATGACTGACTATGACGTAACCTAAGGGTGCTGTTTACTTACAATAGCTAAAGTGAAGGTACAGTCAACAAC
>JBHWPN010000127.1:0-11548 GCA_043424895.1 Rothia sp. (in: high G+C Gram-positive bacteria)
TAATGTCTCTTTCCGTTCTTCTATAGTGATGCTATGAAAATCTATAAGAAGGTGGCACGTTCGGTGTTCAAACGTGCCACCCAAAAAGTTTTATTAGCCGTGCAAGGGTGCGCCAGCAAGAGCCATCGCTGCCTCACCCAGTGACTCGTTCTGAGTGGGGTGTGCGTGGATGAACTGTGCAACGTCCTCTGGGAATGCTTCCCAGACAACCCACATCTGAGCCTCACCGATCTGCTCGCCCATGCGCTTGCCTACGGCGTGAACACCAATGATGGGGCCGTCCTTCTCGCGGACAACCTTTACCAGACCGCCGGTGCCGAGGATTGAGGACTTACCGTTACCTGCGAGGTTGTATTCTGCAACCTCAACGTTTTCCTTACCGAACTTCTCTTCAGCCTTGGGCTGTGAGTAGCCAACGGATGCGATTTCAGGATCGCAGAAGGTTACCTTGGGGATGTTGATGTCTTCAACAACCTGCGGGTTCAGGCCAGCGATTTCTTCTGCAACGAATCGACCCTGCTGGTAACCGCGGTGTGCAAGCTGAACGCCGGGAACGATGTCACCGATTGCGTAGATGTTGCCAACACCGGTGTGCAGACGCTCGTTGGGGATAACGAAACCGCGATCCAGGGTGATGCCCTGCTCTTCGTAGCCAAGACCGTCGGTGTTGGGACCGCGACCTACTGCAACGAGTACGATGTCAGCTTCGAATACCTTACCGTCGGTCAAGGTAACCTTTGCGCCGTTTTCGTCCTGCTCAACCTTTTCGAAGAAGGTACCGAGGTTGGTCTTGATACCGCGCTTCTTGAATTCACGCTCAACAACCTTGATGATTGCGGGATCTTCGTTGGGCACGAGGTGGGGCAGACCTTCGATGATGGTGACATCTACGCCGTATGAGCTCCACAGTGATGCGAACTCTGAGCCGATAACGCCGCCACCAAGAACGATTGCGCTCTTGGGGGTGTAGTCCATCTGAAGAGCTTCAGTTGAAGTCAGGACGCGGTCGCGGATTTCAATGCCGAAGGTCTTTGAGTATGAACCTGATGCAAGGATGATGTGCTTACCCTTGTATTCTGTGCCATCTACGGTGATGGTGTCTTTGCCGGTAAGCTTGCCGTCACCTTCGATAACGGTAACCTTCTTCATCTTCAAGAGGCCGGTCAGACCCTTGTGCTTGCCTGCAACGATGCCGTCTTTGTACTCGCGAACCTTTGCCATGTCGACTGATTCGAGGGTTGCGTTAACGCCAAACTTTGAGGATTCGCGGGTTTCTGCCGCAACTTCTGCTGCGTGAAGGTAAGCCTTGGTCGGGATGCAACCGGTGTGCAAACAGGTGCCACCGAGCTTTGCCTTTTCGATCATGCCTACGGTAAAGCCGAGCTGCACTGCGCGAAGTGCTGCTGAGTAGCCTGCGCTACCGCCACCGAGAATCAGAACGTCAAATTCTTGAGCTGCTGCCGTATCGGCCACGTTGATGCTCCCTTATGTTGAAGTCGGGGCCAAAAACCCCGCGGTTTAACTATGTAGTTCGCTTCCTAGCTTATCGCTTGTTTTGGTGTTGCTCTACTTTGTTGCGTTTCAACACTAAGTCGTGTTGGTGAACATAGTCACAGGTGAACATGAATACTTATCTATTAAGACAAGAAAAATCGTGATCACAAGAAGCGAATTTTTAAACGAGTAACCCCGCCTACCTCAAGTGCCGGTTTCAGTTCGTGCTGTGCTGAAAGACGGGTGAGACAGAGCGGGGCTAATATTCGAGCTGAGGGCGCGCCCCTCGCTGACGAGTTAGTTGTTAGCTCGGATTTCTAGGAACTTCACCAGGGTAGGCACAGACTGGCCGGTACCTTCTTGAGGGGTAAAACCGAATGCTGATTCTTCGTTGAATGCAGGGGAGGCAATATCAAGGTGAGCCCAGGGAATCTGGCCTTCATCGTTAGAACCTACAAACTCCTGCAAGAAAATACCCGCTGAGAGCATACCGCCAAACCGGCTACCAATGTTTTTGAGATCTGCTACTTGAGAATCTAACGCAGGACGCAGGTGAGCTGGCAACGGCATCGGCCAGAAATCTTCACCCGCTGCCTCAGCCGCGTCCACAATCTGCTGGCGTACGGTGTCATCACCCATCACTGCAGAAGTACGAGTGCCCAGGGCAATCATCTGCGCACCGGTAAGGGTGGCAACATCAAGAATAATGTCGAAGTTTTGTTCTGACGCGTATGCCAGACCATCTGCCATCACCAAGCGTCCTTCGGCATCGGTGTTGAGAACCTCAACGGTGGTGCCATCGCGCATGGTCAATACATCTTCGGGGCGAGTTGCGGTACCAGAGGGCATATTCTCAGCCAGGCAGAGGTAAGCGGTTGCACCAATAGAAAGACCAAGCTCAGCTACTGCAGCCACAGCATTGAGTACAGATGCTGCACCTGCCATATCGCACTTCATGGTCATCATCGCAGCACCGGGCTTAATGGAAAGACCACCCGAATCAAAAGTGATCCCCTTACCTACTAATGCAACGGAAGTTGCTGCGTCCTGAGGTGCGTATTTGACCTCCACAAAACGCGGACCGCGCGATGAACCCTTGCCAACGCCCATAATGCCGCCGAAGCCTTCAGCTTCAAGTTCTGCCGGTTCAAACACACGGACACTAACATTGTCCAAATCTTCAACGCGTTCTAAAGCCTGTTGCGCAAAGGTTTCAGGGTAGAGGTGGGACGGAGGAGTATTTACCAGGGTGCGGGTATGGTGAACAGCCTCTCCGAGAATCAAGGCACGTTCCAATGCTGAAGCAGCATCATCAGCTTTAACATCGGTGATGATGACAGCAGAAGAAACGGGAGACTTGACCTTCTTCGCGCTTTTCTCTTTGAGTTGGGGATCAGTGAAAGCACCAAAGGCAATACCTTCTGCTACCGCAGCAACGTCCTCAACGCCCTCAGTAGGCACAGCTACCACAATATTTTCGCAGCCAGCTAGCTGACGAGCGGCCGCACCAACACCGTAGCGCAAGGCGTTGGCACGCTTTACAGCATCGTCACTGCGCTCGCCTAAACCGGTAAGAACGACAATTTTTGCAGCTGAATCTTCGACACCGGGCAGGCGATAAACCTGATCTGTAGCACCTGAAATACCAAGGTCTTCAAGAACAGCCTCAAGATTATTTACTGTCTTATCTGACAAAAAAGAAGGTGCAAGTGATGCACCATCAGCCGAGGAGTAGACACCGAGCACCAACGCATCAGCATCGATGCCATCGGCTCCGGAAGAAGCAACAGATAATGTGAGCTCTGCGGTCATCAAAACATCCTTACAATCTCTAAAAGACACAAAATCATCATTCATTTTGTGTAGGTGACTTCTTTTTAGAATACTTCAGCAAAAACTGTGCCCACAACCACATGAGAAGAGATGAGCCCTAAGGGTGGGCTGTGGAGCGGTGTACAGTTCACCACTCTTGAGAGAAATTAATCAGCTTTTATCAACTGCAGGGTATAAAATTCCTATTCGACGATAAAAACGTGTGACGTTAGTGAAAATAAGAGGAGGGAGCTGCAGTGCTAAACCCAGATAGCCTGTATTTGGCCAAGGCTGGCGTGTTCGAGAATGAGAACCTGCGCGGGCTTCCCCTCGTTGTTTCGCTATCGCATCCGCAGGACGCCGGTGGTACAGCGGGGCACCTCGGCGAGGTTCTCCTTAAAGAGCTAGAAAACGCATCCATTCTTGAATTTGATATGGATCAGTTGCACGATTACCGCGTGCGCCGCCCGCGCGTGAAGTTTAAAGAAGATCACTTTGAAAAAGCAGTGATGCCAGAGCTTAAGCTCTACCTCATGGAAGATCGCTTGGAAACTCCGTTTCTACTGCTTGCCGGTGCTGAACCTGACCTGCAGTGGCAACGGTTCGTTACAGCAGTATCTGATATAGCAGAACGGCTAGAAGTCTCCCTCACTATTTTTGTCTCGGGCTTCCCGATGCCCGTTCCGCACACGCGTCCTATGCTTGTGACCGCTCACGGTTCACGTAAAGACTTGACCCACGGAATTTCCGCCTGGCATCCTATCGCTGAGGTACAGGGTTCTATCTCGCATCTATTAGAAATTGGGTTAGGCGAACGCAACATCGATACCGTAGGTTTCGCCATCAACGTTCCGCAGTACCTCTCAGAGGCAGATTTGCCTCACTCCACCTTGCTCGCTATGGAACACGTCTCGATGGCTGCCAAATTGAGTCTGCCATCGGATAAGTTGCGAGATTCCACCGAACGCGTTCAAGAGCAGATTAACGAGCAGGTTCAGGCCAACCCTGAAATCGGCATGATGATTGAACGTTTGGAGGAGAACTACGACTACAACGTGAAGGCATCAGATATGCAGTTGCTTTCTTTAGCTGAACGTGAAGGTGATAAGGTTCCCGACCGCGATGAAATCGGCGCCCAAATTGAAGAGTTCTTAGCTCATCTTGAAGAGAAATCTAACGATGAATAAACTTTACTAGCCTCGCTCAAGGGGTTGGTCATTTCTAAAAGAAATGACCAACCCCTTTAGTGTTTTTGAGAAACATTTTTGATTGTGGACACAGCCAAATGTTGACACCTTTTTGTGTTGATATTTGCATAAGCCCTAGCCGGCTAAGATGGTTATCCACAGATTTTTAATAATGCTGGTGGTAATGATCGTGGTGTGGTCAAGTGAAACCATGAATACAAAGAACCACACACCTTCACACCCAGCCGAAGGATCAGAATTTGCACCACTCCGATCACCGGCAGACATCACCGCTTATACGATTCATGCATTGGGATACTGGCCAGAGAATTCCATTGTTGTCTTAGGAATTTCAGCAGGCGGTGTTGGACCCTGTATGCGAGCTGACCTCATTGACCTTGAAGAACCTGAGCATATGCAGTCCTATATCTCGCACCTGATGGAAATGATGCCTGAATTCGATGCCGCAGGTCATCGTTTTGATACCTTCTTTACTCTCTACTTCGGCAAAACCAGCACAGCGGAGGCCAGGAAAATTCAAGCGGGTGAAAGCTGGCAACCACATTTACAGCTCATTCAGAAAGATGCAGAAAGTGTGGCACGTATTCAACCGTGGGCAGAAAGCTCATTCGCTGCTGCCCGCGCGCACAATATTCATCTCGTGGAATCGTTTTATATCAGTACCTACACCCGCTGGCGTCTAGATGATGCGCATGAGCTCATGTTCTTTGACGGCATGGTCGATGAAATTGTGATGAGCCCGCACTATGCGCAAATGATTGCACATGGATCAAGTGTTGCCCACGCATCGCAAGACAGCCTGCCTACTCCCGCTTGGGACGTCCTTGCCACCTCGCGTCCAGATGATAAAGAACAATGGCTGTCAGACTCAAACTTTTGGTTCACCTCCTACCGAGCAACCATTACTGCCCCGCATAGTTCTTATGCACAGAACTATCATCAGCAAAAGAGCGCAGAGTTTAAGCTGTGGGAGCATCATATTCAGTGCATCATTGATAGCTGTGCTAAGAGTGAGACGAGCTCGGCTCCATCTACTGCATGGGCTGATCTGTTGCGTGATAACCTTGCTCCTGAAATCTCAGGTTTTCTAGCATCGACTATTACCACCATGGGCACAGGTCAACTTATTTTGGCCTTAGCGTGCACCAGTCTTAAGGCAGTAGTAGGAGCTCTCACCGAACTTGATGAACTGGAGGATGCTACAGAACAAGCACCTCAGAAACAGGTACTATTTCCAGTAGTAACGCGAAAGATTTTAGATTCCCCACCTTCTCACCCAGAGCCGCCACTGCCTGAGCATTCTTTAGATAATATTGCTGGTTACCTTATGGGTACTTCGCGCACCGCCCCTCATTGGGAGCGGCTCGAAGCGCTTGAAGTGCTTTTGAATATGCTGAGCCATATCGCAGAGGGCGGATGCTTGGCTCGCATCTACATCATGCAGGCATGGATTCACTGGCTCAAAGGACGCACCAGTGCCGCTTGCGCGGTTTTAGAACACAGCAAGCAATACCGCGAAGAGACAGAGTTCATAGCCTTCGAAGAAGCTATCAACCAAAACTTTATTCCCTTGTGGTGCCAAGATTCCCGGCAAACATGGCGAGGAACTCATCTCCAAATACCTAATTTTTACCCGCCACGCAAGAGTTAGAAGTATATTTTCTTTACTTCTTCTGGAATAATTAAGCCTCGACCCCGTCAAAAGCTGATGAGAAAATATCCCGACCTCGGGAATAGCTGAGAGTCTTTATGTGTTGAACACTATCGAAGACCCTTCAAGATGTTTCTCACAACGGTTAGCGCCGTAACAGATTTGACAGGGTCATAGGTGTTTTGACCGCATCCGGCGTAGCCGAAGGTACGGTTTTCAAAAAAGAAAGGTTCTGTGTGTCACCTGCTGCAAGCAAGAAGACCGCTACGAGCGATGCTCCTAAGCGTAAGACCGCTACCAAAAAGGCGAATACTCGCTCAAAGGCAACTAAGCCAGAGACCGAGAATGAAGAAGTAGAAGCAGAGCTTACCGAAGCTCCGGCCAAAAAGACCACCCGCAAAACCAAGGCTGGTACTTCAACCCGCAAAACTAAAAAGATTGAAGAAAACGAAGATATCGATGCCGATGACATCGCTATCGAAGATGAAGTTATCGAAGACCCCGACGCCGTAGATCTTGAAGACGGCGAAGAGGATGAAGAAGAGACTGAAAAAGAAGTCGAAAAGAAAGAGTCCGAGGCTGTTGCAGCTAAGGGCAACGGCTTCGTCCTGACCACTAATGATGACGACGATGCTCCTGCTATTCGCGTTGTTACTCCCGGTGCAACTGCTGACCCTGTTAAGGATTATCTGAAGCAAATCGGTAAGGTTTCACTGCTTAACGCCGAGCAAGAAGTTGATCTTGCGCAGCGCATTGAAGCTGGACTCTACGCAGAGCACAAGCTGGCAGAAAACCCTGACATGGACCGTGAGCTCAAGAAAGAGCTTCGCTGGGTAATCCACGATGGCAAGCGTGCTAAGAACCACCTGCTCGAAGCAAACTTGCGCCTTGTTGTGTCTTTGGCTAAGCGTTACACCGGTCGCGGCATGCTCTTCTTGGATCTCATTCAGGAAGGTAACCTCGGTTTGATTCGCGCTGTTGAGAAATTTGACTACTCAAAGGGCTTCAAGTTCTCGACGTACGCAACCTGGTGGATTCGTCAGGCAATTACGCGTGCAATGGCTGACCAGGCACGTACTATCCGTATTCCTGTGCACATGGTTGAAGTCATCAACAAGCTGGCTCGAGTTCAGCGTCAGATGCTTCAGGATTTGGGTCGTGAGCCCACCCCCGAAGAACTGGCAAAGGAACTCGACATGACCCCCGAAAAGGTCATCGAGGTGCAGAAGTACGGACGCGAACCCATTTCATTGCACACCCCACTGGGTGAAGACGGAGATTCTGAGTTCGGCGATTTGATTGAGGATTCAGAAGCAGTTGTCCCTGCCGACGCCGTCTCATTCACCTTGCTCCAGGAACAACTCCACTCAGTTCTTGACACCCTGTCAGAACGTGAAGCTGGCGTTGTTGCTATGCGCTTTGGCATGACCGATGGTCAGGCAAAGACCCTTGATGAAATTGGCAAAGTGTACGGCGTGACCCGTGAACGCATCCGTCAGATTGAGTCAAAGACGATGTCCAAGCTGCGTCACCCCTCGCGTAGCCAGGTGTTGCGCGATTACCTAGACTAAACCGGTAACAGTGCGGGGTGCTGATAGCTTGAGTGGTCTGGGTATCTGGCGCAGGAAAGACTGTTTCCTCACTCGCTAGGGGGTTTTCCTCATCTGCAGGTGCTCCGTAATTACCTGGATTAGACTAAAAATTCAAAACGAAAGCCCGCTTGCTCCCTTGGCACCTAGGGGAGCATGCGGGCTTTCTTCGCAACTGCTAACTGCTTGCTACATAATAAAAAGGGCGCTTCACCGCACTCTGTTCGGCGAAGCGTCCTATAAGTAAAAGCTTTTGGAAGACCTACTTGATGCGGTCGGTCTGATCATCCCAGTCAACTGCAACCTCGCGCAGCGCAGCTTCATTAGCGCGTGCATGGTGACCGCAGAACAAAAGTTCACCCGATTCTAAGGTGACGTGTACATACGCCTGAGCACCGCAAGCATCGCAACGGTCGGTTGCCTTCAATTCTTTGGTTTCTACAGCTGTTACGCTCACGATTGCCTCCTTATATTCGAAAACGTGTTGTACCTATACAACCATGGGAGATTGAAAATTTATTCCCCGTTCGCTCTTGGCAATGTGCTGTTCACTGCCCACGAACAGGCAAGGAACAATGGGCACTGTGGGCAACCTTGCGCCGCGTTCGAATGCTAGAGAAGGCAAAAACCTACTAGACTATAAAGGTTCACTACTCTAATCTTGGGAGCAACATTTTGGCTGCATCGAATTACACGGCTCGCAACCTCTCAGTCCTAGAAGGTCTTGAGGCTGTTCGCAAGCGTCCGGGTATGTATATCGGTTCCACTGATTCACGCGGTTTAATGCACTGCCTGTGGGAAATTATCGATAACTCTGTCGATGAGGCGCTTGCTGGGTTTGGGCAGTCAATCAACATTATTTTGCATAAAGATGGCTCGGTTGAGGTGCAGGATGATGGACGCGGTGTTCCCACGGACATTGAACCTCGCACCGGGTTAAGCGGCGTGGAGGTTGTCTTCACCAAGCTGCACGCTGGCGGTAAATTCGGCGGTGGATCGTATAACGCATCCGGTGGTTTGCACGGTGTTGGTGCGTCCGTGGTGAACGCGTTGTCAGCACGCCTTGATGTTCAGGTAGACCGCGGTGGCAAGACCTATCAGATGTCTTTCCGTCACGGTATTCCCGGGGTTTTTGCCGCGGCACGTACCCCTAAACCCGATGCAGTATTTACTACCTTTGATCAACCTAATGAAGCCCTTCAGATTGTTGGCAAGGCTAAGCGCGGCGTCACCGGAACCCGCGTGCGCTACTGGGCCGATCCCCAAATTTTTACTCCCGATGCTAAATTCAGCTACGAAGATCTAACGGCGCGTGCTCGACAGACATCGTTCTTGATTCCCGGTTTGCGCATCGCAATTCGCGACGAACGTCGCCTTCCCGGAACACCTGGTGAATTTGAAAGCCACGAAGAAGTGTTCCAGCACGACGGCGGCATCTCAGAGTTCGTTGAATTTTTAGCACCCGATTCTTCTGTCACGGATATTTGGCGGTTTACCGGACGCGATACCTTCACCGAGACCGTTCCCGTGCTTGATTCCAGCGGACACTCTAAGTTGAAAGATGTAGAGCGCGAATGCGAAGTGGACATTGCCTTGCGCTGGGGTATTGGGTATGAAACCAAGGTCAACACCTTCGTCAATATCATTGCTACTCCCAAAGGCGGTAGCCACCTTACCGGTTTTGAACAGGGCCTGCTCAAGACCTTCCGTAAGCACTTGGCGGATAACGCTCGCAAATACAAAATTGGCAATGACAAAATCGAAAAAGACGATGTTTTAGCCGGTCTGACAGCGGTTCTTACCGTGCGCCTTGCAGAGCCTCAGTTCGAGGGGCAGACCAAAGAAATCCTGGGCACTCCTGCCGTGCGTGCCATCGTCTCAAAGGTCGTTTCTAAAGAGCTTGCTACCAAACTTAAATCAACTGCTCGAGCTGAAAAAACTCAGGCGAACGCTCTGAGCGAGAAGATTGCAGCAGAGATGAAATCGCGTATTTCTGCACGCGTTCATAAGGAAACTCAGCGCCGGAAAACCGCGCTGGAGACCTCATCTATGCCTGCCAAACTCGTTGATTGTCGTTCTAGCGATGTTGAGAGATCAGAGCTTTTTATCGTCGAGGGTGACTCGGCACTGGGTACTGCCCGCCTAGCTCGATCATCTGCCTACCAGGCTCTCTTGCCCATCCGAGGCAAGATTCTCAACGTGCAAAAAGCATCTTTGACAGACATGCTGGCAAATGCAGAGTGCGCTGCGATTATTCAGGTAATCGGCGCGGGGTCTGGCCGTACCTTTGATGTGGATGCTGCCCGTTACGGCAAGATTATTATGATGACGGATGCGGACGTTGACGGTGCCCACATTCGTACGCTCCTGCTCACCCTGTTCTACCGGTACATGAAGCCGTTGGTTGAAGCCGGTAAGGTCTACGCCGCTGTTCCGCCGCTTCACCGCGTAGAAATTGTCAACCGCGGCAAAGCTAACGAGATGGTTTATACCTACTCTGAGCGTGAACTCAATCAGTTGCTCAAGAAACTTGAGGACGAGGGACGCAGCTACAAAGAGCCGATTCAGCGATACAAAGGCTTGGGCGAGATGGATGCTGATCAGCTGGCAGAAACCACGATGGATCCGCGTCACCGCCTTCTGCGTCGCGTGCGTATTGAGGACGCAGAAGCAGCTGAACGAGCTTTCTCCTTGCTGATGGGTTCTGAGGTAGCTCCGCGTAAGGAGTTTATTATCAACGGTGCGAACCAGCTCGATCAGTCACAGATTGATATGTAGTTGTCCCTTGATAGCAACGCATCTAAGAAACATTTAGCAATAACCTCATTGAAGTGATTCATTTCACTACAATGAGGTTATGTTGCATACAAAGAATCGTCATCCCGTTACTGTTACCATCACCGGCGCCGGTGGCCAGATTGGCTACGCTACTTTATTTAGGATTGCCTCGGGGCAGATGCTGGGGGATGACACCCCATTGCGTCTGCGTCTCTTGGAGATCCCGCAGGGTGTCAAAGCCGCTGAAGGTGCGGCAATGGAGCTCGACGATTGTGCTTTTGAGCTGCTTGAATCGGTCGATGTGTTTGATGACCCTGCCCAGGCCTTTGAAGGGTCTAATATCGGGATGCTGATTGGCTCGCGTCCCCGCACGGCAGGCATGGAGCGCGGGGATCTGCTGGAGGCTAACGGGGCTATCTTCTCCGTGCAGGGTAAGGCTATTAATGACCACGCTGCAGAAGATATCAAGGTAGTAGTGGTGGGTAATCCAGCCAATACCAACGCGCTAATTTGTGCTTCTTACGCACCGGATGTTCCGGCGGATCGGTTTACAGCGTTGACGCGTCTTGACCACCATCGAGCGCAGGCGCAGTTGGCACATGCCACCGGAAGCCGGGTTGGGGATATTGAAGGATTGGCTATTTGGGGTAATCACTCTGCAACCCAGTATCCAGATGTTTTCAATGCGACTATCGGCGGGTGTCCTGCTCTTGAAGTGCTCAAAGAAAACGGTAAAGATGAGCGCTGGATTGAAGACTTCTTTATTCCTAAAGTTGCCAAGCGCGGGGCTGAGATTATTGAGGTGCGTGGTGGTTCGTCCGTTGCATCTGCCGCTCATGGCGCTATATCGCATATGTCCTCTTGGATTAATGGAACGAATGGTCAGACCACATCAATGGCAGTTATTTCTGACGGCTCATATGGGGTGGATAAAGGGCTTATTTCTTCATTCCCTGTCACCTGTGAGAATGGTCATTATTCCCCTCCTGCCCCTTCCGGGGCTTCCTCATCAGGCA
>JBHWPN010000128.1:0-4542 GCA_043424895.1 Rothia sp. (in: high G+C Gram-positive bacteria)
CAAAGCGCTGGAAGTAGTTGACGGTCAGCTTAGAGGCTTCTTCTACGCTAACGCCCAGTTGCTTGGATAGACCGAATTTAGTGAGGCCGTATGCCAGCCCGTAGGACATGGCTTTGACCTTGGCGCGCATCTCACTGGTGACATCTTCGGGTTCAACGCCGAAGACCTGTGAACCGACAAACCGGTGAAGGTCCTCTCCATCGCGGTAGGCCTGAATCAATTTTTCGTCTTGAGACAGGTGAACCATGATGCGCATTTCAATCTGCGAATAATCAGCTGTCAGCAAAGAGACATATTCGATACCGTCTACAGGTTTTGAATCCACTACAAAGGCATCGCGAATCTTACGCCCCTCTTCGGTACGAATCGGGATATTTTGCAGGTTGGGCTCGATGGATGATAGACGACCGGTAGACGTCGCATTCTGCTGGAAAGTTGTGTGCACGCGTCCATCGGCTGCTGTTGCCTTACCCAGCCCCTCAACTGTCTGTTTGAGCTTGGTGTAATCACGGTACGTACCAAGTGCCTGCAAGAACTGGGCACCGTCGGAATCCGGGTCAACGCGAGTCAGCAAATCAGCCATTGACTCGGCATCGGTTGAATACCCACTCTTCAACTTACGGGTGGTGGGCAGCTCTAGTTCTTCAAATAGAACCGCCTGCAACTGCTTAGGGGATCCCAAATTCACTTCGTGCCCAATAATTGTATAGGCAGTCTCGGTCGCCTGCTTAATATGCGCATCGTAGTGAGACTTCAATTCAGCCAGCACATTAGAGTCAAGTGCAATACCGGCTAATTCCATCTGTGCAAGAACCCGTGCCACGGGAAGCTCCATAGTTTCTAACAGCGCAAGTTGATCCTGGTTTTCTAGTTCAAGATGCAAGGCGTAGGAAAGTTCTTGAACGTAACGAGCTACCAAAGCTACGTACTCGGTATCAACAGCAGGTTCATCAGAGAATAAATCTCCTTGAACAGCTGAATCTGTGGCCGGCTGTGCCGGGAATGAGTCGCGCAAATACTGCTCGCTCAAATCTTCCATCATGGCTGTAAAAGTACGACGCCTAGCAGTTGGAATATAACCCAGCACGTAGGAAGACAGCATAGGGTCTTCAACCACACCGGCTAAATCAAAACCGCGGGCGTTGAGATTCTTGTACTGCTGTTTGACATCAAAGACAGTCTTTGCTGCAGCCGGGTCAGATAGCCAGTCCCCGAGGGCTTTCTCTATCTCAGGCTGAATATCAACAAGATCAATCCACGCCGCTGTGCTACCAGCTACCAGCATCGTACCGAGCAACTGCTTTTCACGGGCATTACCAGCCTCAGGTGCTTCCATATCAGCAACAGGAAAGAGCGTCACGGCATCTTCTAAGCGTGTGGGTACAGACGTAGCCCGCTCCACTTTTTTGATAGCTGAGGACGCTGCATCCAACCACGCGGTGAATTCTGCGGCGGTCTGAAGAATCTGTACTTCACCCATCGACATATCAACCTGCGCCGCGGCTTCTGCCTCGCGGTCAGCAAAAGTTTCAGACACACGTTTGCGAATGGTATTGAACTCTAGTTCGTCAAATAGAGCGTTGAGTTCATCATGATTAGGACCGTAATCGTCCATCTCATCTAAAGTGATGGGCAACTCAAGATCATCGACCAAACGGTTGAGCTTACGGTTGCGTAAAACAGCATCCACATTTTCACGCAGAGCCTCGCCCTTTTTGCCCTTAATCTTGTCTTGGTTTTCGATGACGCCGGCAAGATCACCGTATTCGTTCAGCCACTTAGCGGCAAAGCCCGGCCCCACGCCGGGAACACCCGGAAGGTTATCGGCCTGCTCACCGGTAAGCGCAGCCAAATCAGGATAAAGATGCGGCGGCACCTTATATTTTTCTTCGATTTCAGCCGGTCCCATTCGACGGATACCTTTAGACGGCCCCGTTGTGACAGGATACAAGAGGGTGACATTATCACCGACTAGCTGGAAAGAGTCTCGGTCACCAGAAATAATCAAGACCTCAAAACCCGCGTCCTTACCCCGGGCTGTCATAGTGGCGACGATATCGTCTGCCTCATAAGACTCAACGGTTACCCACGGGATATTAAGGGCATGCAGAAGACGTTTGATGAGGTCAACCTGTCCAGCAAACTCTGGCGGTGTTTCGGCGCGTCCACCCTTGTACTCACCGTACTGCTCAGAACGGAAAGTAGGGCCCGAAAGGTCAAAAGCCACCACAATGTGGGTGGGCTTTTCGGCACGAATCTGCCCCAACAAAGTATTGGTAAAGCTGTACACAGCGTTAGTATGCTGCCCCGAGGCAGTTACAAAGTTCTCCGGCGGCACGCCGTAAAACGAGCGAAATGCAAGGGAATGCCCGTCGATCAGAAGTAGGCGGCCGGAGCTATCTTGAGTCTTAGAATCAGCTGTTGTCATCACACTCCCCATCCTACCGGGCATTCAGGATGCGGTCACCCAGTGCGCATAGATCTGCGGCAGGGCACGATAGGAAACGCTACCGACATTTCGCGTGTTTAGAATAGGCACAGGATTGAGAGAGGAAAAAACAATGTCAGAACTCAACGAAGACACCCCCATTACAGCCACCCCCATAACAGCGGAGTCAGCCCTAGACCTATCTTTTGCGAAGGGCGGGCTCATTGAAAAACTCGGGATTTCATTTTCAGAAATATCGGCTACGCGCACTGTCGCCACGATGCCGGTAACAGGAAATACTCAACCCTACGGGCTACTCCATGGCGGGGCATCCGCTGCCCTCGCCGAAACTTTAGGATCAATAGCCGCCAATACTCACGCTGGAGAGGGTTATGCAGCTGCCGGTGTTGATCTCAACATCACCCACCTGCGTCCTGCCCGATCAGGGTTAGTCACCGGAATTTGCACCGCTGTGAGGCTCGGAAAAACTATGTGCGTGCACACCGTGGAAATTTTTGATGACAACAATAAGATGGTGGCATCAGCTCGCATCACCAACACACTTATTAAAGTACCCTCGCGCGCATCGTCGTAAAGGTAAGGTGCGTTTATTCACATACGGGTAAGAAAATGTGCCCTCTTACAGCTGCTCCTACTACGATGGATTCTTCGTATATTCATTTTTAAAGTAACCCGTGAGGTCTTACCCCTTGAAAAAAATCCCATTACTCGTGTGGATTATCCTAGCAATCATCACCGGCGTATTGTTAGGTTCATTCACCCCCGGAATGATTGACGGCATCAATAACATCACCGGATGGTCACTACCCACAGACCTCATTGTGCAGTTGTTTGTTTCATTTTCAACAATCTTCAGCGCATTTCTCGGTTTCGCAATTCCGTTGATTATCATCGGTTTTATTGTGCCGGGTATCGGATCTTTAGCTAAAGGAGCAGGTAAGCTACTTGGAACCACAGTGGGGCTCGCCTACATCTCAAGTGTGTGCGCTGGATTTTTAGCCCTTCTCACCGCGCTACTGATTTATCCCTTCATTCTCAAGGGACAACGACTCACCTCCTTTGAAAACCCAGAGGAATCCCTATCTGCCGGTTACCTTGAGTTCACACTAGACCCCATCATGTCCGTAATGAGCGCGCTCATCCTCTCGTTTATTCTGGGCTTGGGTCTCACCGCGCTACCCAGCAAAAACTTGCTGGGCATCTTTCAAGATTTTCAGATCATTGTTGAAAAGCTCCTCAAAACCGTCATTATTCCGCTGTTGCCGATTCATATCATTGGCATCTTCGCCAATATGACGCTTGCGGGAGAAGTGGCTATGATCCTCTCGGTATTCGGCAAAGTTTTTATCATGGTCATCCTTTTGCACTGGACAACCCTGCTGATTCAATACACTGTCTCCGGTGCAGTTACCGCACGCAACCCCATCAGAATGCTCAAAACGATGCTACCGGCGTACTTCACTGCCTTGGGCACTCAGTCTTCTGCAGCAACCATTCCGGTCACTGTAAAATCAGCTAAAAAGGTAGGAATCAAAGACCGGATTGTTGATTTCGCTGTGCCGTTGTGCGCAAACATCCACCTTTCAGGGTCTATGATTACTATCACCTCGTGCGCAGTGGCAGTAATCTTTATGACAAACGGAGATCTATCCTTCGGCAAGATGGTGCCCGTCATTCTTCTACTGGGTGTGATGATGGTAGCAGCACCTGGCGTCCCCGGCGGTGGCGTTATGAGCGCAATCGGACTCCTGCAATCTATGCTCGGTTTTGATGAGTCTATGATTGCGCTGATGATCGCACTCTACCTGGCTCAAGACTCATTCGGCACCGCAACAAACGTTACTGGTGATGCTACTATTGCAGCTCTCACCGAACGCGTCAGCAAAGCCCTTGGGATAGAGGAAAGTGATGAAGTTTCACAAAAGCACAGCACACCTGGCGCTGTGTCTGCCTAACTCAAGGAAACAATGAATAAAGTAATCATCGGTCGCATAGCGCTTGTACTAACTATTTTGTTTGCCGTCACCGCACTTGCTGAAGGCGGCTGGTGGTGGGTCTGCGTGGCAGTCTCAACAGCTATCACGCTATGGGCA
>JBHWPN010000129.1:0-25230 GCA_043424895.1 Rothia sp. (in: high G+C Gram-positive bacteria)
AGCCTCTTAGCAACATCCCGTTGCCCCCTTTATATAAGAGGGGACAACGGGATTTTTTATATGCTGGGTAGGTTGAAATAACCGGGGTGCTACTGGGGCAAACAGTTATTTTCTGAACCGGCTCGAAGCCTTCATGAAAGCTTTTGCCGCAAAACGCGCGCCAGTAGCGTGTGCACCTGTGGCGGCTGTAGGGTCAAAATCTTGGTCTGTTTCAATGACCGAAGGTTCGATAGGTTCGATAGGTTCGATAGGTTCAATGGAATCTACGGGGTCAACGGACTCGACAGGTTGAGGCGCTGCTACTTGCCCGCTTGGGGTGTCTTCATCTGCCGGGCGCGGCGCCAAGTTGTCTTGGACCGCTGAACTCTCTTGTTGTGCGGAGGACGGGCCCGCATCCTGCCCATTTTTTGTAATTTCAAGTTCTGCCGGAAACGCGGTGGGAAACTCACCTAAGTTTTGGTGAGCTTGCTTGATGATCTGTTGCGCGAATTCTTTTCGCGCTTTGGTTGTGGTAGCTACAGCGCCACCGGCACGGGCAATCTGCTCACCGGCTTTGACGAGCAACATTGTTTTAGGATTGCGCGCGGCAAAGACGCCCACCGCACCAAAGACGTTAACCGAAGATGCGCCTTTGTTTTCTTCGGTGTCCATGGTGGTTAGTAGCTCGTTAATATCGCCGCCAAGTACCTGTTGGGCAGCGTCCGTACTGTCAGCGACATTCACACCGTGCAAGAGCGCCAGACCGTGCACATAGGCTTTGACACTCTGTGCTGAGCCCACGTGCGCTGCCGTATTGACTCCGTTGCGGGCTGCAGCATCCGCCTGAGATATTTTCTGACCGGCATTACCTAAGTGTGCTGCTGCGCGGGTTGCCATCGCGATTTTAGGGTTGCTGGTAAGCCTGCCTAATGCGCTAGGCGTGAATTCTTGGGCACCGGCACTGGCACCACCGACCAGTACGAAGTCACGAATAAAAAGTTCACCGAGCCGCTGGGCAATCTGCTCGGGAGTTTCTGCGGGGTAGGACGCGCGGAGTTTGCGGATGCGGCGCTGCGCCAGGGATTCTCGACCCTGGTCCGCGGGGTCAACAGGGGAATCGGTCATGTATCTAGTCTACCTATGCGCCGAGAGGTCAATTTGGCACATGTTTTGAGTAAAAACCTGTACCAAATTGACCTCTCGGCGAGCGTGGGTTTTAGCGCTTAGTTGCGTATTCCAACAGTTGCGGAGCCAAACCAATGTAGGTATGTGGGGTTAGCTCAGAAAGGCGCTTTTCAGCGTCGGCTGACAGACCCAGCTCAGCAACAAACTCTTTCAGGCGGGTAGCATCTACACGGTGACCGCGAGTGAGCTCTTTGAGGCGCTCGTAGGGGTTTTCCATACCTTCGACACCCGCGATTGCCTCGGCGCGCATCACCATCTGAATAGCCTCGGCAAGAACTTCCCAGTTTTGATCGAGATCTTCAGCGATAACGTCTTCGGCGATATCTAGGCGTTCTAAGCCCTTGACCACGTTTGAAATTGCCAGCACTGAGTGACCAAAAGCAACACCGATGTTGCGCTGAGAGGACGAATCGGTGAGGTCGCGCTGCCAACGTGACTGAACCAGGGTTGCCCCTAAGGTGTTCAGTAGTGAGTTGGAAATCTCGAGGTTAGCCTCAGCATTTTCAAAACGGATGGGGTTGACCTTGTGCGGCATAGTCGATGAACCCGTTGCACCTGCCACGGGAATCTGACGGAAGAAGCGGATGGAGATGTAGCTCCACACGTCAGTGCATAGGTTGTGCAGCACTTGGTTGAAGTGCGCGATAGACGAGTAGAGCTCTGCCTGCCAGTCGTGGTTCTCAATCTGGGTGGTCAGCGGGTTCCAATCTAGACCTAGACCGGTCACGAACTCTTCTGAAACCTTCTGCCAATCGGCGGTGGGTACCGAGACTACATGCGCTGAGTAGGTGCCGGTGGCGCCGTTGATTTTTCCTAAGAACTCGGTGTTTTCAACGTGCTTAATTTGACGGTTCAGGCGGTAAGCGAAGACAGCCAGTTCCTTACCCAGGGTGGAGGGAGTTGCGGGCTGACCATGGGTGCGAGAGAGCATGGGCACGTTGCGGGCTTCCTCAGCCAGTTTCATAATCTGCTCAACCAGACCACGAGCCGCGGGCAACCAGACGTTGGTAACCGCGTCCTTGATGCCCAACGCATAGGAGAGGTTATTGATGTCTTCTGAAGTACAACCAAAGTGCACCAGCGGCTTCAGATGCGCAAGCCCCAGGTTCTCTAGGCGGTTGCCGATGTAGTATTCCACCGCCTTCACATCGTGAACGGTGACGGCTTCAATTTCAGCGAGTTCTTTGATGGAATTTTCGTTGAAATCGGTGACAATGGCGCGCAACCCTGCCTGCTGCTCATCGGTCAGGGGCTTGAGACCGGGCAAAACTTCGTTATTGCACAGGTAGATGAACCATTCAACTTCAACGTGGACGCGATCGCGGTTGAGCGCTGCTTCGGAAAGGTAATCAACTAAGGGGGCGGTTGCGGACTTGTAGCGGCCGTCCAAAGCACCGAGTGCAATGTCTGCGGAGGCTAAGGAAATACGGCCTGAGGGCAAAGTGGTGTTATCGCTGTGAGACATAGTTTCTATTGTGACATGAACCGCTGTGCAAGCTCGTCTCATCGCCTGTGGATAGTGAAAATCCGACACAGAAAGCTGTGGATAATGATCAAAAGGGCTCACTTATCCACAGATTTCCTTTCTTATCTTGGCTGCGGGTGCACGGGGATTTACGGTAAAAACATCGTTCGTTGTTATACCTACATCTCGACCGAAAGAACCACACCATGTCTTTACTTCAATCTGCCGTTCAGCGCGCATCGATTACAGGAATGGGTACTTCTGGTGCGTTCGGGGCTGCAGAAAAAGTGCGCCTCTTGGCGCAAGAAGTGCGCGACTACGCCGAATCTATCTGCGGTGATATTCGCATTCAGTGCCTTGCGTTGTATCGTGCAGAAACTGCTATCGCGCAAAGCTCTCAGCCGCACTGGCAGTCTCGGGCGGCAGATTTATACCTACAAACTGTCCAACAGCACATGGGCGCGAATATCGGCTTTCAGCGTCGGTTAGAAAACACTCAGGCTGAGGTCATTGCCACCGCCTTAGCCGTTGCCCAGCGTTTGGAAGAACTCGCATCCATGATTGAGGCGGCCGGATACACAGTGGATGCAACCATCGGGGCAGTGGCATCTAACGAACTTATTAAAGATGTTGCAGATGTTTTTCTAGATGTCAGTGTCATTGCAGCCCAGACGGTTTTAGACGATCTCATGGACAACCCGCTCATCGCAGCCGCAGAACATATGGTGCATTAGCCAGCCACCTATTTACTTATTAGATTTCGAGTGAAAGAACCACCGTGACGCTCACTAGCATCCGTATTATTACAGAAGATTTGGAGCTGTGCTCCCGTTCCCTTGCTGATGCCTGTTCAGAGTACGACAACGTAGTGCTCGCTTTGGTGGGTATCGCCGCCCGTTTTGCGCCTCTGGCTGCGGCAGATTTATCAGGACGCGGCGCGCAGATGCTTGTTGATTTTGGCGAGATTGGGGCGGGTATTGCTGCTGACTCTTTGTTGGTAGCTACCACCGCAGGGAGCGTACAGGCAGCTAGCGATAATTATCAGAAGGCAGAAGAAGCAGCGAATCAGCTGCTCAATGGGCTATCGGGAAACAATCTTTCGACGGAGTCAACCACCTACGTCATTGATCGTACTTTGCTCTTAGAAAAGGAATACATCAAGCGTCATATTGGCCAGTATTCGTATGTGGGTGCCTATGCCCTGTACGTGACAGGTAAGCACCTGACAGAGGCTGGTCATCCTGAGGTTGCCGGGCTTAGCTATGCAACTGCTATTGCGATGTTTGGGTCTGGTTACTATCTCGATACCAAATTGAACGGTGGTGTTTTTGCTAATCGTCGGTTGAAGAATAATCTCGAAACGATTTTTGGGCACGAAGTAGATGACCTTACAAAAACCACCGATGAGATTTTACGCAAAGCCGGTGCTTACGGCACTCTTGAGCAATCTCAAGCGGTAGATGCCGGAATGCTCGAAGAAAACTACGAAATAGACCTTAACAATCCTGCGAATCTAGCTCGCAACTTGCAGCTGACAAGCAATGCCGCAGAAACTTTCGATACCGCCCAAACGCAAGCGGGAGTTATTGAGATGTATTCGACTATTGGTATTCAGAAGGTCGTGGATAGCGTAACTGGTGAAACCAAAGTTGTAGTTTATCTTCCCGGTACAGACTTTGGTTCAGAACCTGTAAACGGTGAGGTTCTGGGAGTAGAGCAAACCATTCAACAAACCCAAATGGATACCGGAACCACCTATGAAGAGGCTTTTGCCAGCACCCAACTCATTGAGCAAGCACTGCGTCAGGCAGGAGTTGATCCGGGGTCATCGCTCATGATGGTGGGTCATAGCCAGGGCGCGATGGCAGCTTTCAATGCTGCGTCCAGTCCTTTTTTGAGCCAGAAGTACAAGGTTCAACAGGTCTACGCGTTTGGCGGGCCGACAGGAAATCTGCACAGGGCACCGGGGACAACCTATACGGAAATTCGACAGGTCGATGATTCCGTCACGGTTACGCAGGGCAATAGTGCCGAACACGAGAACGGTTTAGATGACCGCGTGATTTATGTGGATTCTTTAGAAGAAACCACCTTTAACCCTGTGAAAGTGCACGAGATGAGCCAGTACATTACGGCGGTAGAAGACCCCGAAAAGTTCCTGGTTGCGGGGCGAATATATGATGCGCAACCCTTTCTTACAGGGGCAGCGACGTCCTCATCTCACTCGCTGACGGCAGGGAGTACTATGCCCGCCAACTCTACTCCTGAAAGCATCAATGCTCGACGCGTAGAGCTAGGATTATCGGTTGCTGATGAGGCAACCCAGCAAGGGACTGAGGCAATGGTGAGTCTCCATACCGATGAGTTAAAAGCTGATGCCAAAGAAAAAATAGAAGGGGTACATGCACCCGATTCACCGTCGGCTCAGGCGTCTGCGGTTCCGCAAGATTCTGGCGTTGAAAAACTTAAGGACTTTCGGGGGAAAGTAGATAAAACGAGCGGTATCGCGGGAGAGATCTCAACGGGGTTTGATCTTATTAAAGAGGACAACGACGGGCTAGAGAACGCTGCGCCAGAAACTCAACAGGTTCTCAAGGCATATAACGTTCAAGAAACGATGTCTTTTACAGGGGATAAGGTCTCAGCGGAATTTGCTAACAGTTTGCCTAAGCCGCGCCTTGAATCGGCGGGAGATGCTATTGGTAGTCAAAATATCCCCGATGAGTCTTGGTGGGCGGCATGGAACACTCCCACGCGAACACCGACCGCAGTACCGGCATCATAAAATGTTGCGCAGAACACGCTGGAAAGACTTACAATCAAAGTTATGACTCAGAATACACATCCATCCGCGCCACAACCGCGGTCTGTTTTTAGACAGCTCCCGGCATACTCCGCGGGAAAACCCGCAACTAAGGTAGAGGGCCTAGAGCAGTACAAGCTTTCATCCAACGAGAACCCGTTTGGTCCGGTGCCTTCTGTGGCTGAAGTTCTCTCGAGCTTTGATCAGGTACATCGCTATCCCGATCCGCTGTCCACGGAGCTTCGCGTCAAGCTTTCAGAGCAGCTAGGTGTTGATGCTGAGGATATCGTGACGGGCGCAGGTAGCTTGGGCGCTCTTCAGCAGATTATGGCAACTTTTGCCGGTAGCAACCCCGATGGAACTCAGGACGAAGTAATCTACGCGTGGCGCTCTTTCGAGGCATACCCCATCGTTGTGGGCTTGGCAGGTGCTAAGAGCGTGCAGATTCCTAACCTGGCTGATGGCTCCCACGATTTAGATGCGATGGCGGCTGCAATTACCGAGCTCACCCGCGTCATTTTGCTGTGCACTCCGAATAACCCCACCGGCCCTGCCCTCACCGAAGATCAGGTGCGCGAATTTTTGACGAAGGTTCCAGAAGATGTAGTCGTCGTCATCGATGAGGCATACTTCGAATTCTGTGCGGTTTCACCTCTTGAAGAAGGTGAACAACCTCCCGTCAACGGTCTCGATATTTACCCGGACTACAATAACGTGGTTATTTTGCGAACTTTCTCTAAAGCGCAAGGACTGGCGGGCTTGCGCGTGGGTTATTCCATCTCGCATCCGGATCTCACTCAGCACCTGCGTGTGGGTGCAACCCCCTTTGCGGTTAGTCGTCTAGCAGAACGCGCAGCGGTTGCATCTATCGACCACAGCGATGAAGTCATGCAGCGGGTTGAACATCTGGTGGATGAGCGCGAGAAAATGGTCAAGCGCTTAAAAGAACTTGGCTATGAGGTGCCCGAAACCCGTGCAAACTTTGTGTGGTTGCCGCTGGGGGAGCGCACCCCCGAATTCAGCGCGCTTGCCGATGCGAATGCTTTGAGCGTGCGTGCTTTTGGAACTGAAGGTGTGCGTGTGAGCGTGGGCGAAGATGAAGCAAACGCCCGGCTTCTTAAAGTGTGCGAAGAATTTATATCCGCCCACTAAAACATTTCCATAGCACTTTGCCCCGACAGGGCCCATCATTTTGAGGATGTGGGTAACCTCGCCGGGGTGAATATCGCTATTTTTGAAAAGATAGGCTAATTTTTTTAAATAGAGAAAGACCTGCACAAAGCCTTCAGTGAATCTGCGCCCTGCACGTTAGAGTGCGTCAACGAGTCTTTTGTGCCTAATAAAAATTCATATCTATACGGAGGGTCTATGCCCGAGCACCAAACACCGGTTGAGGTGTCGTCTAATCCGTGGGGGATTCCCGCTCGGTTACAGCTTCTCAACGAAGAAGCGAAACTTCAGCACGATGAAAAGTTCAGCCCTTACGTAGAAGATGTAGATCGAAAAACCTTGCAAGAGCTGTACCGCACCATGATGCTCACTCGCCGGTTTGATGATGAAGCAACGGCTCTGCAGCGCCAAGGGCAACTTGCTTTGTGGGCACCCTGCAAAGGTCAAGAGGCTGCTCAAATCGGCTCAGCTTTTGCAACCCGTCCTGAAGATTTTATTTTCCCTTCATACCGTGAACACGGGGTCGCGATTAGTCGTGGTATTGAGCCCGGCAAGTTGCTGGCTTTGTTCCGCGGTGTAGACACCTGTGGTTGGAAACCGCAGGATCACAATTTCCAGGCCTACACGCTGGTGCTGGCCGCTCAGGTTCCCCACGCTACCGGTTATGCAATGGGGTTGAACTTTGACGCAGATTTTGGCGGAGAGCGCGATTCTAACAGCGATGAAAAACCCGCGGTGCTGGCGTACTTCGGTGATGGCTCGTCCACAGAAGGCGAAATCCACGAGTCTATGGTTTTCGCGGCGTCCTACAATGCGCCGGTACTTTTCTTTGTGCAGAATAACCAATGGGCAATCTCAGTGCCGTTTTCAACGCAGTCCCGCGTGCCTATTGCAACTCGTGCAGCCGGCTACGGGTTTGAAGGTCTGCGCGTGGATGGCAACGATATTCTGGCAGTTATCGCTGCTACCCGCTACGCACTAGAGAAAATTCGTGCCGGTGAAGGTCCCGTGCTCATCGAAGCAGAAACCTACCGTCTGGGTGCTCACACCACTGCTGATGACCCCACCAAGTACCGCACTGATGAAGAACTTGAGAGCCGAACTCTGCACGAACCCTTGGGGCGGCTAGAGAAGTACCTGCGTGCGTTAGGAACGCCCGATGAGTTCTTTGAAGAACTCAAGGGTGAGCTCAAAGAATACGGAGCCTCCGTTCGACACAGTGCGCTCAACCTTAAAAACCCCACCTTTGAGGATTTCTTTGAACGCGTTTACGCATCTGCGCATCCACTGGTTCAAGAAGAAGCGCAGTGGTTCAAGGAATATCAAGAAGGCTTTGAGGAGCAGAACTAATGACAACCGAAATGAACGAAGCTCCCGCTATCGAAACTCTGACCATGGCAAAAGCCATCAACCGTGCCTTGCGCGATGCCATGGCTGAAAGTAACAAGGTTGTTGTCATGGGCGAAGACATCGGCAAGCTCGGCGGTGTTTTCCGTGTCACCGACGGTTTGGACGCAGAATTCGGCTCCAAACGCGTTATGGACTCTCCTTTAGGTGAGGCAGGTATTATCGGTACCTCTATCGGTCTAGCACTCAAAGGCTACCGCCCCGTTCCTGAAATTCAGTTCGACGGCTTTGTCTTTCCCGCCTACAACCAGATCACCTCGCAGCTATCTAAAATGCACGGACGCACGGGAAAGAACTTTGAAGTTCCTGTAACTATCCGAATCCCTTTTGGCGGGGTTATCGGTTCGGTCGAACACCACTCAGAATCACCCGAGGCGCTCTTTGCCCACACTCCCGGTCTGCGCGTACTCACCGCGTCCTCTCCGCACGATGCATACTGGGGGCTTCGCAAAAGCATCGAATCACCCGACCCGGTGATTTTCTTCGAACCCAAGCGCCGCTACTGGATGAAGGGCGAGGTCAACTTCGACCACACCAACTTCGACCCTTTCACCGCTGAAGTGGTACGCGCGGGCAAGGATCTTACCATCGCAACTTATGGCGCGTTAGTACCTGTAGCCCTGGCAGCAGCGCAGGCGGCTCAAGAAGATGGTTACAGCGTAGAAGTCATCGACTTGCGTTCCATCTCTCCGCTAGATGTCGACACCGTTGCAGAATCCGTGCACAAGACCGGACGCTTGGTGATAGCTCATGAAGCCCCCACCTTCGGCGGTATGGGCGGTGAGCTATCTGCAAGCATCACCGAGCGTTGCTTCTACTCGTTGGAGGCTCCTGTGCTTCGCGTGGGCGGCTTCCACATGCCATATCCCGTTGCCAAGGTCGAAGAAGAATACGTGCCGGGCATCGACCGTCTGCTCGAAGCCATCGAACGTTCATTCACCTACTAAAGAGGTCTCATAAAAGTGTCACAAATTTTTGAACTGCCCGATGTCGGTGAAGGGCTCACCGAAGCGGATATTCTCTCGTGGAAAGTTGCCGAAGGCGACACCGTAGAGGTCAACGATGTCATCGTAGAAATTGAGACGGCCAAGTCAGTAGTAGAACTACCCTCGCCCTACTCAGGAACCGTTGAATCCTTACTGGTGACTGAGGGTTCGACCGTAGAAACCGGTACCCCCATCATTGCTATTTCTGGCGGTCAAAACACCGACAGCACTAGCGCCGCACCCAATGCCACACAAGAGGCATCAGATAATCAGGCAGAGGAAGAATCTGCACCCCAGGCACTCGTGGGCTCCGGGCCAAAAGCCGACCCCGTCAAGCGCCGTGCTCGCAAGCGTCCTAGCCCTGCACCGCGTCCTGCACCTGAAGAACCTATGCGCGCGTCTCAACCTGCACAAGTGGGTGAGAAAAAAGGTCTTCTCAAGGGTAGTTTGCCTAACTGGCAAGAACTTCAGGGGCGGGCTACTAAGCTCGTTGAAGAAGGACGCGAGGCTATTCGCCGCATGCCTGCCAACGGACGCAACGAGGTAGCGGGGGAGCCTACTGCTTCTATTCCGCACCGCCCCACATTGGCAAAGCCTCCGGTGCGAAAAGCAGCGCAGGATCTGGGTGTTGATTTAGCTGATGTCAAGGCTACCGGCGATAACGGACAGGTTACTAAACAGGACCTGATGAACTACGTGGCTCATATTGCTGAGACCACGGCGCACAGCGAAGACGGTGATTTTTGGAATGCTAAGAGCATCGGAGATGACCGCATTGAGCGCATTAAGGTCAAGGGTGTGCGTAAAGCAACCGCCCGCGCCATGTCGCAGTCAGCTTTTACCGCCCCGCACGTTTCAATCTTTGTAGATGTAGATGCAACTCGCACCATGGAGTTCGTCAAGCGTCTGAAGAAATCACCCAAGTACGAGGGCGTGAAAGTCACACCGCTACTGATTCTTGCAAAAGCAGTAATCTATGCGGCAGCACGCAACCCGCAGGTCAATGCCACCTGGACTGACTCTGAAATTCTGATTAAGCACTATATGAACCTGGGCATTGCAGCTGCAACCCCCCGTGGTTTGCTGGTGCCCAATATTAAGAACGCTCAAGACCTCACTCTTCGCGATTTGGCTGTTGCTCTTAACGACCTCACCGCTACTGCGCGCGAGGGCAAGACTCAGCCTTCTGATATGTCCGGTGGTACGTTCACCATTACCAATATTGGTGTGCTGGGTATCGATACAGGTACCCCGATTCTGAATCCCGGTGAAGTTGGTATTCTGGCCTTCGGTACCATCAAGCAAAAGCCGTGGGTTGTTGATGGCGAAGTCATTCCGCGTTGGGTAACCACCTTGGGTGGATCTTTTGATCACCGCGCTGTGGATGGTGACCTATCGGCTCGATTTATGGCCGACGTTGCCGCAATTCTTGAAGAGCCAGCTTTGCTGTTGGATATGTAAGTTACCCGCTACTGGGCTGGATGCGTCTCTGCTGAGATTCTCGTTGATAAGGGAGTTGCAGCAGAGACGCTCTTTTTATGCGGTGCTGGGGCTTCGACGGACTCTAGTTCTGGGGCAGATGGCGCGCAGAGCAGTATGACGGATAGCTTGCTAGAACCCGCGACGGATGCTTGCTTGAGGTGTCACAGTACGAACTAGCGAGGAGAAGTTTTGGGCATAAAAATGAAGGCTCTCGAAATTGAGAGCCTTCATTTGAAGATAAAGGTGCAATCTGCAATGTGCACGAAACTTCCCCAAGCTCGTAACACTCTTTGGCGCAGTTTCGCACAAAGATTGCAATTGCAAATATCTTGTGTTCAAGAGCTACGGTTCTAGATCCGTCCCCCAACATCACTAGAACAACACAAAGAGTCCCCCGACTCGTGTTCTCTTGAACTTCTTCCATTGTGCCTTAGTTGAAAATAAAAGTATGTCCCCATACCTGTTTACATATGGCTATTTGGCGCAGTGAAAAGTAAGGATATTGGCTTTGACTAGGTGTTTCTCTGTGGGGTTATCTGAAAAAAGTTTCTTAGAAACGATCGATATTCCCCGTATTTCGGTCAATCTCAATGGCGATTGGGTTCTCTTCATCGACACCACCGTCGTAGACAACCATGACCGCGATGGGGTCGGACTGCGGAAAAGCACGAATAGTAACTGTTCCCCCTGTTGCCACAGATAATACCTCTAGGGCACTGTCGGTGAGCGGCTGAATAATGTAATCAGGAAGTTTGCTACCTAGCTCGTCCAAAATATCGACGCGAGTCCCGCGGCTGCGAGCCTCCCACGTTGCCATAAGAATCTCTTTATTGACAATATGACGCCCACGGATGGTGTCGCGTAGCTGAGCTTCGGTGAGTCTAAACTGGTTGGTCTCCTCGGCAGTAACGGGTGCTGAATCGTAGGCTATACGTTTGAGCATGTCCACAGTAAGTGCGCGTACCTCTTGAACACGTTGTGAGGCGACATTTCCCAGTCCCTCTTCTTCTTCGTGACCGTGTTGAGCGGTTTTTAGTAGTTGCGCGGATTCTTCGGCCTGCTGAAACGCAGAATCTGAGAGACCGTTCATAGTGTGCGCGGTGGCAAGCACAATGGCAGGCACAAGAAACAGCGTCAAGAAGTCAGTGAGAGGACGCGAGAACGGCTGATACCAGTGCGAGATGAGCAGAAGCATGAAGAGGAAAACCAGCCACCCGGCAATAAATCGTTTGCGGAAAATGAGGGCAAGACAGATCGCTTGGATGGGTAAGACGACCATGAGCGCACTACCTCGCGGTAAAGAGTGGGGTAGAACCTCCAGCGTAGTTTCGAGGTTATACATTGATAGCAGCGCGATAACGGGAACATATATCTCTGGCAGGCGCGGCTTAGCAGGTTCTGCAAAAGCAAGAAAAAATGCCAATGAGAAACTAGCGAATGACCAAAACGAAAAAGCACCGATGTTGGTAATAGAAGGATGCGCGGCTGACCAGATAACTGTGGTGATGAGTACGGTAAGAGCGTAGGCAATGAGCGCTGATTTGAAGTATTTGCTATGAATAAAGTCAAAATTTACGGTCACGGTTATTCTTCTCCCGGCCATTGAACGGTGACTTTAGTTCCCCTGCCGGGGGCAGAATCAATGCGTACCTCGCCGCCTGCTTCTTTCATGGAGTGCATCATAGAAACGCGTACACCCATGCGGCGAATGTCGATGTCTTTCATCTGAAAACCTGCACCGCGGTCTGTGATGGTGCAGATAATAAATGAACGCGGTTCTGCGGAGCGGCTTTCGCGGAAAGGTCGGCGATATTCAGTGCGCAGGTTGAGGTGTGTGGTGCGCGTACCTGAGTGGCGTGCGCTGTTGGAGACAGCTTCGGTAACAGCGTGCACAAAGGCCCGCGCCGATGGCGCGGGAAGCACTGAATCGGCGTCGGCTGGCGGGTAAGCTTGACGTGCTTCAATATCGTTAAAACGCAGGCGGCTGTTCCACGGTGAAACACCTTCTGCCACCTGTTCGGTAAGACTCTGGAAGGTCAGGGGTAGCTCAAACTGTGTTTTTGCGCTTTCCTCCTCAATCACGCCGAGCGCACGCTCAGCCAAGCGCTTGGTACGTTCTGCGAGTGGGCCTTGCTGGCGGGACGCGTCCAACAGGGTAGCCATCACGTTATCGTGAACGAGCTTATCGAATTCTTGGAGCTGTTTAGAAAGATCTCGGGTGCGGTACATGCGAAGTTGCGCACCGAGGGTTTCGTTATAGAGGGTATCGGCATCGTGCGCGGAGTCGATAATAAGTCCGATAAAGCCCGCTAAAAGCACACATGAGCCAATGAGATAACCCAGGTATAAGCTCATCAGGTCACCTTGAAGTGGCGTGCCTGTTACCAAGTGAGCTATCACCAGAGAGAAAGTATAGAGAGAAGCGAAACCTACAATATGCAGAATAAGACCTAGGTCGCTACACAGCGTAAGGGGCGTCAGCATTCCGTATAAGGCCAACGCCCATATCCAAGAATACGGAGAATCACCGGGGGAAAGGGCGAGCGGCCATAGGAGATAAGCAGCAATAGTCAAGAACGATGCGGGTCGCATCAAGCTGGGTGAAAAGCTTTTACGCAGACCATAAAACATCAGGAAGGTTGCGTGTATAACCAACACCAGGCCCACCACGTTGAACCAAGCGGCATAACCACCCGATGTTGCAGTCATCTGGACTACAATCGCCAGCGCTAAAACTGCATACAGAACTTCGATACGACAAAAAAGCTCAAAGGTAATCGGACCAATAAAATTGTTACGATTGCCTCGTTGAGAACTCAGTGATCGCGGTGAAAAGGTGTCACGGGTAGAGGTGAGACTCAGCGATCGAGCTAGGTCTTTGGTGACATCTGTATGAGTAGCCAATTCTTCTCTCGTGGGGAAATGGCGCTATGCGACTACCTCAATAATTAGAGGTAGCGCTCAGCGCTTTTTACGTCTTCCATAGTGTCTACGAGACCATCTTCAATGGCGCGGATGCGTAGATCAATCTTAGTAGGAGCTGGGCGGCCTACACGGGCGTACTTTTCGCGGATGCGGTCGATATTGGTCTTCACAGCGGACTGTTTAATGCCCATACGGCGGGCAACCTGTACCTGTGCAAAACCTGATGCGTAAAGACGCAGGGTCTCCTGTTCGCGCGGAGAAAGATTAGCCTTGGAGAACTCGGGGTCTGAGTCAATAGCGGCTGCTAGCTCTTTGGTGACAACGGCCTTGCCATCGGCGATATTGCGGGCTTCGTGAAGGGCGTGCTCAAGCGGCTCTGACTTGCGAACAAGTCCAAGCGCGCCCTGCTTCAAAGCTTCGCGAATGAGCGCAGGGTTTTCACCGATGCTGAAAATAAGAACCTTAATACCGGCTTGCTGAAGCAATTCAACATTTTCTCCGGGGCGCGAGCGATCCTGAAGGGAGAGATCAAGCAGTGCGACGTCGCATTCACGTTTAGCTTTGCCAAGATCTGCAACAGCGGGGTCGCGAGGATTGCGACCGAGAGCAATGAGCAAATCAAGGACGGTCGGTGCGGCGGCAACTAGTTCTACGTCGTCTCGCTGAAGAGCTACAGCGCGAAGACCCTCCCGAACTACTTCGTGATCATCAACAATTGCGACTTTAGTGACTGTCATATCTCTTTCCCCTTGGTGGTATTCGTACGGTTCATACGTGGTGTTAGCGAATGAGTGGGGCGATGAAAACACCATCTATGGAGGTCCCGATGCACTGTGTAAGTGCCCCCAAATCGGTCGCAAATAATGTTCTCACTGCCTTTAGCGCAACTATATTCTATCGTTGTAGCCCACAAAGTAGACTAAAAAGTTTACATAAAAAGCATATTTTTTAGGTTGATTGAATAGATTTTTATCATATTTTGTTTTGAAGCAAAGAGAATGAGTACTAATACTCATTTTAGCGGGGAAGGGAATTTTCTTTAAAAACTTTTTGCCCGTACCTTTTACCGATGAGTGAACCTAACAATGCACTGACAAGCACTATAAGAACGAGAGCCGAAAGCCCCAAAACATTGTTGCTTGTCGATGCGTCTGCTAACCGCGTCCATGAGAAAAATGGCTCGGAAGGCAGAAAACTTCTCCAGAGAAAACTAATCATTGTTGATAACGCACTGAAAAGAACGAACCACAGAAATACTGCTAACCCCTGTTTAGTTGCGGCAAAGCGTGCAAGTCGGGCAGCGGTATAACCACCTACGCCGAAGGAACATGCCCAGAGCACAAGAAGCACCCCAAAGTTAATCCAGGAAGTGGCTGAGGGGGCAGTGTTCTGGGCAAATGCGTGCTCTAGAGCAAGAGGTACTGAGGTTACATGAGTCAGGTTAAAGCCGCTGATAATGAGTTGATACACCCACAGCAGCCCCTCTACCGACGCGGCAGATACCAAAAATCCTAGAAAACCCGGCCATAACTGCATCCTGGCAAAACGAGAAGGCTCGCTAGCTGTATACGGGGCAAAGGGCTGAGAACCGCTATCCAATGGTTCCTCGTGCCTTAAAGCAGGTTTTCTCTTTCTCGTGCGCGCAGCCTGCTGCTCTTTACCAACGTTGTGTGGCTGCTCAACAGATGCGGGTCGAGAAGCGCGCATCGGGCGTTCGGCGCTAATAGGAGAAGTTGCCTCGACATCGGGCTCTGACTGGGAAGAAGGCGGAGGAGAACTCTGGGGTTGATAACTGAGGACCTTAGTGGGCTCATCGTCCTCGGTCAAAATATCGTCCCAAATATCTGCATCACTTGATGAACGGGATGAACGCGGCATGAGCATATTTACCTTTCTTCCTGAGCCTGAGCCTGAGCCTGAGCCAGAGCCTCGGCGCTAAACTGATGCGGAGCTGCAGGGCGATCATCGGCAGAAACTGTCTTAATGACGCGGGCTGGATTGCCTACTGCCACGGAATTTGCGGGAATATCTTTGGTGACTACCGACCCCGCACCAATCACGCAGTTATTGCCCACGGTTACACCGGGGCAGAAAATAACTCCGCCACCTGCCCAGACATTATGACCGATGGTGATGGGCTGACCACCTTCCCACAAGTCCTTGCGATCATGCGGGTTCAGCGGGTGAGTGGGGGTTAAGAACTGAACATTAGGCCCCGCCATAAAGAAATCACCAATGCGCACGGGAGCGACATCCAAAATCATTGCACCGTAATTGAAAAAACAATGGTTTCCAATAAAGGTATTGACGCCGTAATCGAAGTTAAAGGGCGGGCGGAAGGTGATATCCTCACCTGCTTCACCGAGTAAATCAGCCAAGGTCTGCTGCATACCTTCTTTATCGCGCGCACGATATTGTTGCGTGTACACCTCAATCAGGTCTTCACCCCGTCGCGTCATAGCTGAACAGTATTCATCAGGGCGGTATGCCTTACCCTCAACCATCGCGTTAAACGTTGCTGAAGGCCGGTTGCGATCCACGTTTTCTACCATCTGCGTCTACTTTCCCCACACCAACAGCGCGGCAACAATCAAAAACCCAAAAGCTGCAACTGCGAGACCAGCGATAATAAAACGCTTAATAATCTCCCGCATCAGCTCGCTAAATTCCTCGGGTGTAATATCCCGTGATTTCTTTTTAGCCATAAGACTTAGTATGTCAGCAATAAGCGCGGTATAACACTTTCTTGAAGGCTTTAGAGTGCACCAATAACCTGCCACAAACACCCCTCACGACCTTCAAGACTATGGCACAATCGAAGACATGCATTCAGCGCAAGACAATACTTCACCTCAGTACCCTCTCTCTACGCGTCCTTGGATTCAGAATTACAACCCAGGCGTAGAACGCGATATTCAGCTACCCGAAACTTCCCTGAGCCACCTGATGGAGCAAGCGGTGCGCAATGCTCCAGAGCGTATTGCTTTGGATTTCTTTGGTGCAACTACCACTTACGGGCAACTGGGAGACCAGATTCGCCGCGTTGCAGAAGGCTTACGTCAAGCGGGCGTGCAAGCTGGAGACCGCGTAGCTATCGTCTTGCCCAATTGCCCCCAGCACGTGGTGGCTTTTTATGCTGCTTTTAGGCTGGGCGCTGTAGTTGTCGAACACAACCCGCTATATACTGCCGCTGAGCTACGTCATATGTTTGAAGATCACGGCGCTAAAGTAGCTATCGTGTGGGACAAAGCCCTAGGCAACGTGCTTGATTTGCCCTACGATATTCGCCCCTCCACTGTGATCTCTGTAAACCTCATCGAGGTTATGCCGCTGATGATGCGTACGGCGTTGAAAATGCCGGTCAAAAGCATGAAAGAGTCACGCGGAAAACTTGAAGGACGCGTGCCATCGCGCGGTGTGATTAGCTGGAAGAGCCTGCTGAAAAACCAGCAGATAGATGCCGGACATCACCGCCCAACCGCTCACGACATCGCGATTTTGCAGTACACCTCTGGCACTACCGGTAAGCCCAAAGGCGTGATGCTCACCCACCGTAACTTGGAATCTAATGCGCGCATGGGTAAAGCGTGGATTCAGCCCAAGGGCAACGATATTATCTACGGTGTTTTGCCTTTGTTCCACGCTTACGGTCTGACTCTGGGTCTTACGATTTCGGTGCTCATTCAGGCAAAGTTGGTGCTTTTTCCCACCGTCGATATTGATTTGATGCTCAAGGCGATGAAGAAGAACACCCCCACTATTTTGCCCGCAGTGCCTCCGGTCTACCGCCGTTTATTAGACACCGCTAAAGAGCGCGGGCAGCTTCACCTTCTGAAAGGTGTGGATTACGCGGTTTCCGGTGCAATGAACCTTCCACCGGAGCTCGTGGCTGAGTGGGAAGAGCAAAGTGGCGGGTATTTGGTTGAAGGCTATGGTCTTACCGAGTGCGGGCCCTTGGTAAGCTGTAACCCGCTCAGCGGCACTCGCAAAGCCGGGTCTATCGGTCTGCCTTTCCCCTCTACCGACTTACGCATCGTGGATCCTGAGACACTGGAAGATGTTGAGCTGGGTGAAGAAGGCGAGTTGTTGGTCAAAGGCCCTCAGCGTTTTAAGGGTTACTGGAAGCTAGAAGAAGAAACCCATCGCACCCTGATCGACGGTGGCTGGTTGCGTACCGGAGATATCGTCACGATGGACGAGGGTGGGTTCCTTTACGTTGTAGATCGCATCAAAGAAGTCATTATTACCGGTGGTTTTAATGTCTCCCCTACTGAAGTTGAGACCGCTCTCAAACAGCACGACTCCGTGGCGGATGCGGCTGTTGTGGGCTTAGCTAATCCGCGCGGCGGGGAGGACGTTGTGGCTGCAATTATTCCTGCCCCGGGCCATGCCTTAGACGAAGATGCTTTGAAAGATCACATGTATAGCAAGGTGACTCGTTATAAGGTGCCGCGTCGTTACATTGCTGTGGACGACTTACCGCGCACCATGCTGGGCAAGACGCAGCGTCGCCAAGTGCGCGAAATGTTACAAGAGAAGAACCAGTAAGTTCTTTAGCCTCTGCCTCACGGTGCGTGCGGATGCGGTGCTGTTGCTCTTCATCCGTGCGCACCGTGGGTTTAACAAGGGGAGAACCCCTGTGTGCCAACCGATATCAGTTGCTGTTTCAGGCTGGCTCGGAAGAATGTTACAAACTGTTACGAAGTGACGTCATGTTGCTCAAAAAGGCTAATTTTATCCATAAGTTTTCTTCAAAAATCGAGAATGCCCAGTGCTCATGTTGTAATTGAAGAACGCAAAAAAATCACTGCGTCAGCCACGAAAAATCAGCGTCATCTGCATGAGAACGTGGTCGCATTTTCACACTTCTTACAACAGAAAGATTCATAGCCGTGAAGAAATTTGTTGCCACTTTGGCTCTCGTACCGCTTGCATTCGGACTAGCAGCCTGCGGCTCATCGGATTCAGCAGAAGAAAAGACCGTCAAGATCGGCGTCGTTGGTTCAGACGAGGTCAATGACAAGCTCGTTGAGGTTGCTAAGAACGAGGGCATCAACATTGAACTCGTTGAATTCTCTGACTACAACCAGCCCAACCCCGCTCTCAAAGACGGCGAAATCGACCTGAACTGGTTCCAGCACATCGCATACCTGTCTAACTACAACGTTGAGGCTGAGGACAACCTGCAGATTGTTGGTCCCACTGTTATTTACCCCATGGCTTTGTTCTCCAAACAGCATGACTCTGTAGAGGCCATTCCCGACGGCGGCGAAATCGCTATTCCTAACGACACCGTTAACGAAGCTCGCGCGCTGGAGCTGCTCAAGGCAAACGGTCTTATCGAATTCAAGGCTGAAAAAGATACCCCTACCGTTGACGATGTTGACACCGACAAATCAAAGGTAAAGGTTACTGCGGTTGACGCAACTCAGACCGTGATTTCAATGGAATCCGTTGATGGCTCAGTCATCAACAATGACTTCATCAAGGACGCTGGTCTTAACCCCAACGATGCCCTGGCTCAGGACGATCCCGCTAACGCATCCGCGCGTCCTTACGTCAACCTCTTTGTTTCCCGCTCAGGCGACGAAGATAACGAAACCTACAAGAAGATTGTTGAGCTTTACCACACTCAAGAAGTTCAGGACGTTGTCAAGGACGTTACCGGCGGCACTGCAGTTGAGGTAAACACTGACGTTTCAGAGCTTCGCGATACTCAGGAGAAGCTTGAAGAGTCAAAGAAGAACTCTTAGTTTTTAGACTACGCAAAGATGCGGTAGCCCGAATATAAAGTCTTTATCTGTGCTCGTGGTGCAGTAAAAACTACTCGGCTACCGCATTTTGCTGTCATTGGCTTACACCTTGAGATACAGGTAAGCTAGCGCGGGTATGCCCGCCACAAGACACCAACACATGTGAAGGTAATAAATGAGCCAAGCACCTCAGACCGCTTCTAGCGGCGCAACCGAAATGGTTGAGCTCAAAAACGTCACTAAAGAATTTAAGGTCGGAAAGAACCTTGTCACGGCTGTCAACGATGTGTCGATGACTATTAATCGCGGTGAAATTTTTGCGATTATCGGTTACTCGGGCGCGGGTAAATCAACCCTCGTGCGTTTGATTAATGGCCTGGAGGAGACTTCGAGCGGTAGCTTGATTGTCGATGGCTTTGAGGTCTCCGGCAAGCGTGAATCTCAGTTGCGCAAGGCTCGTACCAATATCGGTATGATCTTTCAGCAGTTTAATCTGATGAATTCTCGCACCGTTGCTGCCAATGTTGAATTTCCGTTGAAGGTAGCGGGCTGGGATAAAGACAAGCGTAAGGCACGCGTGACTGAGATGCTGCAGTTCGTGGGTTTGGCTGATAAAGCTAAGAACTACCCGGATCAGCTCTCTGGCGGACAGAAACAGCGCGTCGGCATTGCGCGCGCTTTAGCTACTTCACCCACCCTTTTGCTGGCTGATGAGTCAACCTCTGCGCTTGACCCCGAAACTACTCAGGAAGTCCTAGAACTCCTCAAGCGCGTCAACCATGAGCTGGGCATCACCATTGTTGTGATTACCCACGAGATGGACGTCGTATCGTCTATCGCAGACCGTGTAGCCGTGATGGAAAAAGGACGCGTGGTCGAACTTGGTAACGTCTACGACGTCTTCTCAGCACCGCAAACAGCAACAGCTAAGCGCTTTGTAACTACCACTGTGAAGACCTCGCCCACCGGCGAAGAAGCTGTAGAACTCAAACAGCGCCACAAGGGTTACCTCATCAATGTTGAAATTACCGAAGGCAACGACCGCTTAGGGCAGGTGCTCTCTCGTCTCAACGAGCGACGCGTGCGCTTCAACATCGTCCAAGGCGGCCTTGAGACCCTACAGGGCAAGACCTACGGCACCCTCACTCTTGAACTGATCGGCGACATCATCAATATCGATGCCGTAGTCGCTGAACTCCAAACCGTAACCCGAGTACAGGTGGTTCGCTAATGTCTCTCTCAGATGTCAACTGGGATACCTTTATTCCCAATAAGCTGATTCCGGCGTTGCAAGAAACCCTGTTCATGGTTTCAATGACCATGCTCATTGCCGGTTTTATCGGTTTGGTGCTCGGTGCTTTGCTGTACACCACCCGTCAGGGCAACATTCTTGCTAACCGTCCTATCAATATCGTTCTGAACTTTTTGGTGAACGTTGTTCGCCCTATTCCGTTCATTATTTTGCTGGCTGCTTTGGGCCCAGCTACCTCGGCAGTGGTGGGTACGCGTTTGGGCACTAACGCCGCGATTTTTGCGATGTGCGTGGGGGCTGTGTTCGCGATTGCTCGAATTGTTGAGCAGAACATGGTTTCCATTGACCCGGGTGTTATCGAAGCTGCCCGCGCGATGGGTGCGTCGAAAGCACGCATCCTCTTCACCGTGATGATTCCCGAGGCACTTGGTCCGCTAATTCTTGGTTACACCTTCTTGGTGATCGGTGTTGTCGATATGTCAGCGATGGCGGGTTACATCGGCGGCGGCGGTCTGGGCAAGCTCGCACTTGTTGATGGTTACCAGCGTTTCAACGACATGATTACCTGGACTGTCGTGGCAGTTATTATCATTTTGGTTCAGCTGGTTCAGCTCATCGGCAACCTGCTAGCGCGCAAGGTAATGCGCCGATAAGCCTTACGATACAGGTACAAAAAAGGGGCGGTCTCCACTAAGAGACCGCCCCTTTTTTGTATATTCATTGACAGCGCGATTATCGATGTTTACCGGTAATCCAGTCGGAGTCGTAGAAATCGTCTCCACTGTTCTTGCGCAAATCTTTTTCAAGCATTTGCTCGGCATAGTCGGTAGGACGCATTAGCCTCTCATCGTCATCAGGTTTGGAATACGCCGCTAAAGCGATAAGACCGTACATGAGCGCTGCCACGAGCAGACCAAAGAAGCCGAACTCCGCAAAAAAGATGCTCCATGCCCGCCGGTGCAGCTCATCTAAGTGCGTGACAAACTGGGGCACCACCGCAAAGCTCGCGATCATGCAGAGTACCGAGATAACGACGATAACGTGCGGTAGCCAGAACCAACGGGCTGTCTTGTTCTTGGCAGGCGGGGGAGCACTTGGCACCCGCAGCCACGCAAACAAGCGTCGTCGAACAGCCACTAGCCCAAAGATTCCAAGCCCTACTAATACAACGCTTGCACCTGCCAACAGGGGTAGGTTAGAAGCCGCTAGCACAAGGGTGAGTAGGATTCCGATCAGAAGCAGGGTGAAACTGAGACCGGTTGCCATGCGGACGCGGGCACGCACCAGATTTTCATCGTGTACTACAAAGTTTGGATGGGGTTCTGGCTTCTGCCAAAAGGGCTTGAAGTACTCTCGGTCTTCTTCGCTAAGATCTTCGTAGCGTAGCCCGTATTTGGTAGGACGAGAGCCCGCTCTATTGTCCTTTTCAGAACTCATATTTCACCTCCTTGGACGATAGCGTGGAGCGTGCGGTTACTTGCTAGTCTCAGCCTTTTTCAACCACGCATCGAGCTGAGCCTGGAACTTAGGATCATTGAACGAGTCAAACATGCCGTTGCCCTGAGCACCGGTCTCGCCGTGACCAACATAAATCATGGTCTGGGTGCCAGCGCCCTGCGCAGCTTTCGCACCGGCCTTTGAATCTTCAACGGTAAGCGCGTACTGAGGGTCACCCCCCAAGCGTCGTACCGCCTCTAAATACATATCGGGAGCGGGCTTAGGGTTTTCAACGTCATCAGCTGAAACCCACGTAGTGAGGTACTGATCAAAACCAAAGGTCTGCATCTTCTGAGTCAGAAGTTCACCCGAAGAATTAGACGCCACTGCCACAGGAATTACCTGGGAAAGTTTAGCGATGGTCTCTAGCGAACCCTCAACAGGGTCAATATCGCGCTTGAGCATCTCAGATTCAACCTCAAACACATGGTCAATCACGCTTTTTTCGTGGGCCTTTTTCTCTTCATCGCTAGCGTCCTGAGGCTGGGAGAACTCAGCGAGGGTTCTTGCGAAATCTATGGCTGCTGAGCCAACGAGGGCGTCCTCAGTTTCTGCGTCAAAGGTGACGTTATAGTGAGCGCACAGCTCATCTTGTACTTCTTGCCATTTAGATTCTGAATCAAGCAACACACCGTCGCAATCGAACACAGCGCAGGTGGGAAACCAATCAGAGGAAGTAGAAAGCTCAAACATAGTGTCTATTCTTTCATGTTTACACGGTGAGGTTAGAAGTATGGGTTACGCTCTGCGCTGTAAGCGGTGCATATAACTTAAATGCGATAATGCTTCTATGTCTTTATTCCACGAGAACACTCACGTATTTATTCGTCACGGACAAACCGATTGGAATCTTGAACACCGTTTTCAAGGGCAATCAGATATTCCCCTGAATGCAACGGGCCGGGAACAGGCAGCCGAGGCGGCGGCACGATTGAGTGATTTTGCGTTGATGCGTGAGCAAAGTGAACCTGGTTTTACGTGGGATGCTGTTGTTACTTCTCCGTTGTCACGAGCAGCTGAGACAGGGCAAATTATTGCTGATGCTCTTGGAATTTCTGTGCTTGGTACTCACGGTGGGCTGATGGAACGCTTCTTTGGGGAGGCCGAGGGACAGGTCGTAACGCCGGAGAACTGGCAACACCTGGAGGAAAATTTTGCTGGTATAGAACCGATGGATGCGTTTGTGCGGCGAAACCTTGATGGGCTGAGAGAGGTTCTTGAACGTAACAGTGACAAGAATCTGATTATCGTCACCCATGGCATGTGGATCGCAAAGACAATGGGGACGCTCGTGGATACTGCTGTTGAAATACCCGCTAACGCCAGCATTACCGAGCTCACGATAGAAGCGAAGAACAAACTTTTTAGCGACCGATAAACCTAGCGTAGAAGGAATAAACTCATGGTACGAGCAGAAGAACTAACTCAAGATTTAGGCAATGGCGCACTTTTAGTGATCCGCCACGGTCAGACCGACTGGAACAAAGCCAAGAAAATGCAGGGCTCAAGCGATATTCCTTTGAATGATCGCGGACGCGAGCAGGCCCACGAAACGGGCAAAAGACTCGTTGAAGAAGGTTTTGAGTTTGATGTTTTGGTATCTTCCCCGCTTTCTCGAGCCTATGAGACAGCGCAGATTATCGGTAGCTACCTGGGGCTTACTGTTGAGCGTGCGTATGAGGGGCTGCAAGAGCGTTCATACGGTGAGGCTGAAGGACTTGATATTCCTGCAGAACAGCGCGCGCACCCCGAAAAGTTTTACAGCGGAGTTGAAGCAGAACGCGATGTCTTTATTCGCGGCGTCCGCACCTTGCGCCAAATCGTGCGCGACTACCCGGGCAAGCGCGTGATTGCTGTATCCCACGGTAGCTTGATTCGGCGGACGCTTTCGGCCGCTCGCGGGGCAGAAGTTCCATCACCCATCGAAAATGCTATCCCTCACGATATGCCGCTGGACGGTCTCTTTGCGTGGGATATCGATAACGAACCAATGTTAAAAGCCTAATGGCACAGTCGTTGCGCCACCTCATGCGTTTAGTTTTTTCGTTGTACGTGGTGGCATTAGCATTTGTGGTTTTTTGGCCTACTCACGTTGACGATAACGCGGCAGGCGGAGCCCTAGTTGCTTTTATTGACCGCGGACGTGCCGAAGGGTTTTTACCGGGGTGGGTAAACTACTCGAGCATCGAGTGGATTTCGAACGTTGTAATGTTCGTTCCGTTTGGGTTCTTGTTGTTTTTTGTGTTGCCCACGCGGTTGCGTTTGCTGTCGGTCATGTGTGGTTTTTGCGCTTCTAGTTTTATTGAATCAGTGCAGTTATTGATGCCCGAGCGAACAAGCTCATGGTGGGATATCGTGGCCAATACTTTAGGTGCTTTACTTGGTGCTTTGGTGGCATGGATGCTGAACTTTGTGGTGGGGAAAAATAAAAAACAACATAATCCGCGAAAAACGCAACTAAGAAAAGGTTAAATCAGCGCGCTTCGCATTGACTGAACAACAAAAACCCACATAAAATCAAATGTATAAGGACCGCTTTTAAGGTCGAATCCCACACAAAAGGTAGTTTCATGTTCGCTGAAGAACGCCGTGCTGAAATAGCAAAGCTCGTAGCTTCTGCTCGACGCGTTAACGGTGCTGATTTGGCACGGCGATACGAAGTCACGATGGAAACCGTACGCCGTGACCTGGCAGCTTTAGAGTCCGAAGGCAAGTTACGCCGTGTACACGGTGGTGCTGTGACTGTTGAACAATCCACCTCGGTTGAATCTTCAATAGCTCTACGTCAGAGCATGAATACTCCCGAGAAACAGCGCATCGCCCACAAGGCATACGAGCTTCTACGCGACTCAGATGTGGGTGCTGTTGTTTTGGATGCAGGAACCACCATCGAAATCTTGGCGGATCGTATAGCGAGTGAAAATTTCAGTTTAAAGTCAGGTGCTGATCGCCTGATTATTACCCACGCTTTGCACATTGCTGTCAAGCTTGCAGAGGCGGACGGTGTCGTCCTCGACCTCGTGGGCGGGCAGCTACGCAAGATGACGTGGGCAGCAGTGGGCGCGCGTGCTGCTGAACATTTTTCAACGATTCGCCCCGACATCGCCTTTATTGGTGTGAACGGTCTTGACCCCGAATTTGGTCTTAGCACCCCGGGGCTCAACGAGGCGATAGTGAAGACAGCCATCGTAAAATCAGCGCGCCGAGTGGTTCTTTTGTGTGATTCTGCAAAGTTCGCGCAAGAATCGCTTGTCCGTTTTGCAGGTCTTGAGGATATTGACACCCTCATCACCGATAAAGCCCCGGAGGGTGAGCTTGCCTCTGCC
>JBHWPN010000130.1:0-21970 GCA_043424895.1 Rothia sp. (in: high G+C Gram-positive bacteria)
ACCAGCAACAACAACCCTATAAACTTCTCAAAACCACCGTCTGACTAGGAGTTTCAACCACTCCCTCGCCGCGACGACTCATACAACTATACGCACCTGCCCACCGGTGTGCAACTCGAAAACCAGTACCCTACGTCACAAGACTAGAGTCAAGCCTTCCAGTACGTAAACCTTGAATACATCCAAAATTCACGTATTGATAACAAAGCAACTAGTCAGAGCTATATTTGAATAATAAGCATACTTTATTGTGTTAGCTATTGTGTCACCTAGACCACTGCAAATAAGCGGTTTTTAGTTATCGGCTTCACAAGAAAAAACTTTAGAAACTTCTAAAAACAGCCTTTAGACACCGGTTTTCATCCCACTTTCGTCAATTCCCTCCCATTTTCGGGAACACATGCCCCACACGCATCGTTATACCTATGTACTTACACAGTCCCTCTATAGAAAGAAGACACTAGATGCCTACCCTCTCAATTCTTGACCTAGCGACAATCCATCCCGACGAAAAGCCCAAAGAAGCTTTCAACCGCTCAGTAGAACTTGCCCAAACAGCAGAAAAACTCGGGTACGAGCGAATCTGGTACGCAGAGCATCACAACATGAAGTCCATCGCGTCCTCGGCCCCTGCAGTACTTATCTCCCACATTGGCGCAAAGACAGAAAAGATCCGCCTGGGCGCAGGCGGGGTTATGCTCCCCAACCACGCACCCCTTACTGTCGCAGAACAATTTGGCACGCTCGCTGAGCTATACCCCGGACGCATCGACCTTGGACTAGGCCGCGCACCAGGCACCGACATGAACACCCTGCGAGCGCTCCGCCGCGACCCCAGCAACGCAGAACGCTTTCCGCAAGACGTCCAAGAACTACAGGGCTACCTCAACGACGACACCCACATCCCAGGAGTCAATGCCACTCCCGGCCAGGGAACCGAAGTGCCCCTCTATATTCTGGGCTCGTCTCTCTTCGGTGCTCAACTAGCAGCAGCACTCGGTCTGCCCTACGCATTTGCCTCGCACTTTGCACCCACCCACTTGGAACAAGCCATTAACGTGTACCGCGAAAAGTTCCAGCCCTCAGACCAGCTTGCGGAACCCTACGTCATCGCCGCAGTGAACGTCCTTGCATCAGACACAGAAGAAGATGCCCACGAACAACTAGAAATCACCAAACGCAACCGCGTACGCATGATGGCAGGACGCGGTCGCGAGATCAGCGATGAACAGCTCGAACTGCTCATGCGCTCACCCCAAGGCCAACAGATTCTTGAAATGATGCAGTTCCGCGCAGTAGGAACCGGCGCGCAAGCAAAGGACTACCTGTTACGCTTTGCCAATATGGTGCAGGCCGACGAGCTCATGCTCTCCTCGCTAGCAACAAGCACCGAACAAACGCTGCGCAGCTACGAACTCATTGCTGAACAGCTCATCAACAACTAAATACCTCACAACAGGTGCCCTCTATATAGGAGGGCACCACGTGTATGTATTAAGTGAAAGGGACATACATGAACAAGCCCAACGGAACCCCAATCTGGATTGACCTTGGCACAGACCGCCTGGACGACGCCCGAGAGTTTTACACCGAACTCTTTGGCTGGAAATTTCACAGCCAGGGCGACGAATTCGGCGGATACAACAACATCACCAAAGACGGAAAACTTGTTGCCGGTGCCATGAACTCACTCATGACCGAAAATGGCCCGGTTGAAGAAGCGCCCTACCCCAACGCGTGGAGCGTCTACCTCTCTACTGACAATATGGAGAAAACCATCCGCTCCGTAGAAGAAGAGGGTGGCAGCATTATGTACCCCGCGATGCCCGTAGGACCCCTCGGCATCATGGCTCACGTTATCGACCCCGCAGGCGCAGCAGTTGGACTCTGGGAACCACACGAATTTCCCGGCTTCGCTTTTACCGGTGAGCCCGGCACCCCCATCTGGTTTGAGACCCTGAGCAAAAACTACGACGCAGCTCTTTCCTTCTATAACAAGGCACTCGGCTGGGACTCCGCAACCATGCCCGGTCAAGGTGAAGATGCACCTGCCGGTTTTAGGTACTCCACCAACTTCGCAATGGATAAAGCATCCGCTGGCATCTGCGAGGCAACCTTCCTTGCAGACAACGAAGACTCCTTCTGGCGCGTGTACTTTGCCGTAGAAAATACCGACGCAGCCATCGAAAAGATTAAAGAACTCGGCGGACAACTGCTCGACGGCCCGGAAGATTCTCCCTTTGGACGCGTTGCAACAGTCACCGACAACACCGGCGCAAAGTTCCAGATTGTTGGCAAATAGATAAGAGCCCACCTATAAATAAAGGACGCTGCTTCGCACATGCGAGGTAGCGTCCTTTAGCTATATATAAGGCAGGGCGGAAAACTTAGTCGTGTTTAGAAGGATCATAGTTGGGCACCGCCCCGTGTAGATAGTTGCGAGAACCCGCGGAATCACCGCGTTGCACCCGCCAGGCATCCAGCTCATCTTCCATCTCTTCTAACTCATCGCGCACCTTATTACGCTGGGCACGCTGCCACAGGCGGTAAGGCATAACTGCAAGCGCCGCCAAAAGAACCACAACGAAGGCAATATTGCCCAAGGATGAAGTGAAGGCGAGGAAAGAATCCATGGACGCTCCCAATCTTGTCTAGCACCCTAATTCAGGCACGGTTTGATTAGATTTTAAGCCTGCACGGCCGCGTTAAACCAGAGAAAATTAGCGGAAAAATTGCCGGAAAAATTGGGTAAAAACCTCTGGCATTTTGGGTAGGACAGGAGTTAAATAAGAAATGAGCCAAACAAGTGGTAAGGCTCACAAGAAGTGAATCTTCGAAAGGAGATTTATGACAGGTGGTTTAGAAAAACCCGCTGAGAATCTTATTCTCGGTGCTGCATAATCGCACAAGCACTCCACGCACACCGGACGTAACCGGCATAGAGAGCCCAGCTATGAGACCACTCAAGCGTAAGGCCATAAGAATTAGGAGTCAGGCGGCGACGTTGCCACTGAAGCCAAGATTTTCACCAGAAAACCCCGCACGGGTTGCACGGAATCAGGATTCCAGAGTACGCAACTACGGCGGGGTTTTCTTATGCCCATTTGATGGGGCGTCGAGAGGTCAATTTAAGACCGGTTTTGGGTGAAAACATGTCTGAAATTGACCTTTCGGCGGGGCTACAAGCGTTTAGAGCCCTCGCGAACGCTCAAGGGTGCCAGTTGATCACGATAGCGCTCAATAAAATCTGCAACCCAGGCAGAATCGGTCTTGGAATACTCGCGCAGCGCCCAGCCGATTGCCTTATTAATGAAAAACTCTTTAGACCCAAAGTTCTTCACAATAATTTCTTCAAGCAACTGCGCATCGGTCTTCTCTTTACGAGGACGCTGATGGTCAATGGCAATGCGGCAAATCCAAAAGTTGGGATCCTCAGCCCAGTCCAACATCAAAGAGTTCAACTGCGGGTTGCGCAGGACAATATCACCGATAATGGTATCGAGACGATCAATAGTCTCCCACCAGCTTTTAGTTTCAGCTAATTCACGCAACCACGGAATATCGTCCGGAGAAAGATACTGTTTGCAAGCAGCTAGGTAGTCCAACGCGTTGTACTGAAATTCGCGAGCGCTGTGTGCCCAGCACGCGTCCACAAATGCGTAATTAATGGTGGCAGATGCCTTCGCGTCCTTTTTCAGCTGCACTAAGAAAGGTTTGAAAAGCTCACGGCGCACAAGGGTGGGAAGTCCTAAAAACTCAAACTGGTCGCGCAGATAAGCCTTCATACCCGGTGCGACATCAGGGTTAGCCGCCGCAAACATCGCGGAATCGTGCTCGGTTATGTTCATGAAAATAAGAATACGGTGCCCAGAGGTCAATTTAAGACCGATTTTGGGTGAAAACATGTCTTAAATTGACCTCTCGACGAGGGGCTAGTTTGCGAAGGGGTAGTCAGTGTAGCCTTGCGGGCCGGGTGTGTAGAAAGTGGACTCGCTTGCCTCATTCATCTCTAGCTGTTCTTGCCAACGACGCACGAGATCCGGATTAGCGATAATTTCGCGTCCTACCGCTACAGCATCGGCGAGGTTACCGTCGATAATCTGCTGGGCCTCCTCAAAGCCGGTGTAAGAACCAAAACCACTATTGAGAACAGTAAAACCACCGAACGTCTCGCGCAAATATGCCACGAGTTCACCATCGATATCTTTGTGCAAAATCGAAAGGTATGCGATATCAAGATCGCGGATACCCTCAAGCAGGGCCGTGTAGGTTGCCTTGAGATCTTCCGTTTCAGTTTCCAAAGCACCCTGGACATTGTGCTCGGGCGAGATACGCAAAGCGGTGCGGTCAGCCCCGATAGCCTCAGCAACCGCGCGAACAACCTCAACAGTCAAACGCGCGCGGTTCTCAGGGGTCACACCGTACTCATCGGCGCGCTCATTAGCATTCGGCGCTAAAAACTGATGCAAGAGATAACCGTTAGCGCTATGAATCTCAACGCCGTCCATACCTGCCTCGTGCACCGCGCGGGATGCAGCATCCGCAAAGCCCTTGATAATACCGGGAATTTCATCGAGTTCGAGAGCTCGCGGGGTAGCCACTTCTTCGCGTCCATCAGCCCCGTGCAAGGTGGTACCCGGGGCAATAGCGCTAGGTGCCTGCGCAGTCTCACCAAAGTTAATGGACGGCAGGGTTAGGCGGCCACCGTGCATAATCTGCATGACGATAGTTCCACCGGCAGCGTGAACAGCATCGGCGACCTTCTTCCACCCAGCGACCTGCTCATCGGTAGAAATACCGGGCTGCCCCAAGAAAGCGCGGTTAACATCTTCAAAAAAGGTACCCTCGGTGACAACCAAACCAGCCGATGCGCGCTGTTCATAGTATTCTCGGTGCATGTCGGTGGGGACGCCGTCGGTAGCCGCCCGCGAGCGAGTCAGCGGTGCCATAGTAATACGGTTTTTAAGCTTGAGCGCACCAGCCTGCGCGGGTTCAAAGAGCTTGCTCATTCTTGCCTTTCATAAGGTAAAGGTAACGGGGGGGGTATAACCGGTAAAAACCGGGGGTTTATTCCTGGGTGGGCATCAAAAGGTGTGGTGGGCTCATAACACCACATGCAAGTACCACCGGCAAAAGACAGACCGGTGGCACGTATGTACTGCTATGTAAAGAAAATTATTGTCCTAAATCCTTGTGGACGTGATGTTCAAGGTCGTGCACAAAATACTCGGCAAGAGTCTGCACAGTAAAAGCTGCCCCGTTGCCGCGTAAGCCTCGATGCTGACGATGCTCCGGCGGGATTGAGCCAAATAGGCGGGCAGAATCTTCAAGATTTTGCAGAAGTTTGCGTTCTACGTCCTCAGGGTTCTGACGGTTGTACTGCTGCTCAATAGCGGCGGCGTCTTGATCCCAGTTGGGGAAGGTAGGAGAATCTTGGGTCACCATCAGGTTAAGACGCTGCACCATCACCTCGCAGACCTCGCTGATGTGCGCCAGATACTCCAACGGCGACCACGTGTTTTTCTGGGGGCGCTGCGTGAGGTTCTCCTGCTCAAAGGCCGCGTGGGTAGGAGCTACCAAATTCTTGATGCGCGACTCATTATCCTCGTACGGGTACCCCGGCTGAAAACCGCACTCGGCGCATCCTTCTTCTAAAACTAGCGTCCAATTCTTAGTGTCAGCAGGAATTTTATCGATAACCGGTTGCTCACTCACAGAGGCACTCTCCTTAAATAGGTTGGGCAGACGCCGCTGGGGCGCTCCTTTTTCTATTGTGCTCCCTCAGGTGCAGGTGAAGAAAGAGAAAGACTCTAAACGTAATGCTCTGAAGATGGCGTATGAGCTACGGGGAAACGTAGTTTGACTAGGCAACCTCGACCCTTCTAGTCATATTTCAACATAAAACGCCTAGTGCGACAGAAATGTCATATTATCTATACGGATCGACGCGCCCCACCCAGGCGATTACCCGCCGATCTAGAATTATCCACCCCTATATTTCTACCTAAATACCCCCATGCATAACTTAATGATTTCCCCCACCAGCGCGCTTATTATCGTGCTCACTTCCCAACTTCTCTTAGCAATGGTCTATGTTCTTGGCGCAGTTATCGACAGCCGAGAAAACCAGCTTCGAGCCGACCTAGGCGTCGTACCCTTTGAAATAACCACCCGCCAAATCCTGCGATGGTGGATTACCTGCACCCTAGTTCTCATACCCGCTTTTTACGCACTGCACGTTATCGCGCACATGATTTTAGGGGTTATATAAATGGCTTGCTAAAAAGTGGGAGACACTTAAACCATGAAGATTAGACTCGCCGCGGAGCGTGATATTTCCGCTATTACTGAGATTTACAATGATGCCGTTCTCAATACCACCGCCGTATGGAACGAGAAAACCGTGGATGAAGATAACCGGCGTGCATGGTTGAGCGCTCACGAAGAAAAAGACTACCCGGTACTCGTTGCTGTGGATGAGCAGGACGAGGTGCTGGGCTACGCCACTTTTGACGACTGGCGTAATTGGGAAGGCTATCGCTTCACAGTGGAGCACTCCGTGTATATTCATGCATCAGTGCGCGGTCAAGGCGTTGGAACGTACCTCATGAAAGAACTCATTGAACGCGCCCGAGCCGCTAACAAACATGTATTGGTAGCAGGTATCTCTGCCGACAATATTGTCTCTATCAAATTGCATGAAAGATTGGGGTTTGAAAACGTGGGCACCCTCAATCAAGTAGGTGTGAAGTTTGGGAACTGGCTCGATCTTACTTTCTTGCAGCTACGCTTGAACGACGAGGCAGCCCCTCTCACCTAGCGGTGATCTTCAATGCCGAACCAGCCGCGTGCTGCCGCGCGGTTAGCGTTGCTCAACTTACTGAAATCATGAAAGGGTGCGCCGGCTTCTTTGGCGGCGGTTTCTAGTTTGTCGCGCACCAGCCAAATATCGGCAACACCGTCCATACCACCGGCCACAGCGAAAGCGCGCTCAAAGCGCTGCGATGAGAGCCCCGTGCGTTCGCGCAACTGCTCTTTAGACAGTGCGGACGCGGCAAGGTAGCTCGCAAATTCACCGGCCAGCTGGGTGCGTTCTGCAGCGTTGAGTGACATTTCTAAAGACCTTTTTCATTGGCTATGCAGTAAAGGCGAGTCTACGCCGGTTACCTAGATGTTTCACGTGAAACATCTACCGCTCAAGATGCTCGGTGAGTGCCTTAATCATGGCACCCATTCGCGAGCGTTCCGGTTGCACAGGGGTAATACCCTGCTCTTCTAACGGCGCGGAGGTAACGGGCCCGACGCTAGTCACCACTGTTTTCTCGCGCAGTGCGGCGAGAAGTTCGGGCAGTTTCTGTTGCTCGGTTGCATACCCAAAAAGTGCCTCAACCGCGGGAGCAGCCGTGAAGGTGACGGCGGTGATTTCGCCGGCAATAATGCTGTCGATCAGTTGATGCACAGCGGTCAGATCTTCGGGTTCTTCCCAACGATGCGGAACAACCGTTGCTAGGTGGGCACCCGCGTCCACCAGACGCTTCTCTTGTTCCTGATCGGGTTTGCCGTGTTGCTGCAAGAGCACGCGCTTGCCACTTACCCCAACCTCAAGTGCAAGATCCACCAGCGCGCGGGTCACCTCTTCAGCCGCCACCCCGGAATCTTCAAAACCCAGAGCACGCACCGCGCCGCGTCCTTTTGCGCCGCGCTCATAGAACTTAGCTCCCACCAAAGCCTTGCGCAGGGCATCTTCTAACCCGGCACCAGCTGCAAAGTCCAGCCACCCTTTCAGACCGTAGCCGGTGGTCACCAGAACCATATGTGGCGGGTTCTCGATAATAGCGCGAGTGTCAGCCTGGAGCTGCTCATCAGCATCGGTGGGCACAATTCGAACCGTAGGCGCATAGATAACCCGCGCACCTTTACGCTCAAATGCCTCACCCTGCTCGGTAGCGCGACGCGATGCCGTCACAGCGATGGTGGCACCAGTTAAAGAAAGCGTATGAGTATCTGCCGACATGAACCCTCCCGATAAAGTCTTTCTTTTTCAGAATATCTTTTACGCCAGGTGAACCGGGACTTATACACAGATGCGCACAGTTCTATGCTGAAAAGAGAAGTTTCTATATTCAAGGAGGCATGATGCGCGCAGCGTTTATTGAGAGAAAGGGTGAAGCATCGAAAATTCAGGTGGGCGAGCTACCCACACCCAAGTTCGGTCCCAACGATGTACTAATACGTGTGGAGTATTCAGCGGTCAATAACGTTGACCTCTTTGTTCGCTCCGGTGCCTATGAGACCCATATGCCTCTCCCTTTCGTGATAGGACGCGATGTGGTGGGCACCGTTGATGCGGTGGGAGAGGGAGTATCCAAGTTTTCACCCGGCGATGCCGTGTGGTCAAATTCTGCCGGCTATGACGGACGCCAGGGTGCTTTTGCCGAGTTCGCTGCCCTTCCTCAGGAGCGGGTTTTTTCACGGGTAACTAAAGATTCTTCGGGTCAGGAGATCCCGGGGCAAACCTACGCCGCTTTATCACACGCTTTTTCGACCGCTCACCTGGGAGTGAGCCGGTTAGGTGGTTTCACACCCGGTTCCACGCTCTTTATCGGCGGGGTTGCAGGTGCGGTGGGTAGCGCGTTGGCGCAGTACGCGGTGACCAGCGGCGTGCGCGTGATAGGCAGCGCCTCACCGCGCGACTTTGACTGGGTGCGCTCACTTGGCGTAGATGAGGTGTTGGATTACCATCGTGAGGATCTCAAGGATGTGTTAGCGCAGGTAGCCCCCGAGGGTTTTGATCTCTGGTGGGACACCAGCGGAACCAATGATTTTTCACTTGCCTTACCGCTTATGGCAACGAGCGGTAAAATTGCTTTGTTATCCGGAATGGGATCTGAAATTTCATTCTCGGCAGGTGATCTCTACACGCGGGGACTTCAGGTGCGCGGCTTCGCAATGTCGGGAGCAAGTGCCGATGACTTGAGGGCTGCCGCATCCACCCTTAATAAATTCCTAGAGCGAGGAAAATTAAAGGTTCGCATCGGCAAAACTTTCAATCTTGAGGACGCGAGGGTTGCCCATGAGGCACAGGAGTCAGGGGGTAACGGCGGCAAGCTCGTGGTGAGGATTTAAATATATTCCCTCAGTGGGGAATTTGCCTCTGAGTGACAGATTCCCCGCTTGCTATTGCCAGACATCCAGTAGCACCCACCCCACCACCAACTCGAGGAGTCACCCTCTTACCTAACCATGCTTTCAGAACCACCGCCTACCGCACGACCCTCTTTTCGCTAGGACTTTCAATAATTCTTATTCTGCAGAATTAAATACAATTCAACAGTCTAGGAATATCTCTTTTATGTTTGTTCGAATTTTCACGATAGGCTAGGGGCATGGCAGTTCAGAAGACACAAAAACGCAAGAATTCCTCACCCTCAAAAGCAGGGCGTAGAACAGGTGAAACCACCACCCGCAACGACATTCTTACCGCTGCCAAAAACCTCTTTGCCGAACACGGTTTTGAGGGAACATCCATGCGCGCCGTCGCCGCACACGCATCCGTAGACCCCGCCCTCATCCGCCATTTCTTTGGTAACAAAGAAGCCCTTTTTGCGCAGATCATCTCCGAGCAGTTTGCTCTTGCCAACCAAATGCGTGACAGTTTTCATGCGAATCAAAGCAACCGCGGGCGAGCGGTCGTTACCGCATATCTACAGATGTGGAATTCTACGGAAATCAAGCCGCTTCTACTGGGACTGGTGCGCTCTGCAATCTCATCATCGGGCGGTAACGAAAAGATGCGCGAGGCCGCTTGGAAGCTCTTCTCCACCGGCCCTTTTGGCCCGGGAAAAACTAACATTGACCCCATTGCTTTTTCACTCATGAGCTCGCAACTGCTCGGCTTAGCAGTAGGGCGTTACCTCATGGAGCTCCCCCACCTCACCTCACTCAGCGACCAGCGCATTATCAATGAGCTCTCCCCCGTTATCCAGCGCTACATCGACGGCACTTACACAGAGATGAATGACGCGGTACAGGTCACCGGGACAAGAGCATTTACTCCGACGGTCACCCAGGAAGAACCGACCGCATCCGCTGTAGTCACCCCCACCTTTGAAGCCACTCCTCCCCTTGAGGACGCGCAGCCCACTGACACCCACGAGGTAGAACAACCCGCATCCACAGAAGACACTGCAGATGCGGATACCCCGGCGAGCACCGCGACTACTGAACCCCCTCAAGAGACTGTCGAAAATTCAGCGAGCGCAGAAACCAAAGCTGCACTAGAACCCGATACTCCCGCACTAACTCCGGAAGATATTTTGCTCATCGAAGATCTACCGGCACAGGAACCTGCAGAAGCCCCAACGCTCCCCACCAACAACTATCCCCCAGATGAGGAATACAGGCGTCCTGACGCTCTAGAAAACGCCCACGAACCCACCTTGTTCGAGGACCCAGAGACATCCCAGAGTGCCCCCAAAAAGAGCAAGAAGAAAGAAGCTCCCGAGGATCAGCTCTCACTCTTTGACGGACTTTTCTAGGTCTCTCAAGGGTCTCAGAATCACCCCTCAACAAATGGTATTGAGAGCTACACCATACTAGAGTTGGGGGCATGCCTGAGTACACCCTGCCCACCGCCGACCATGACCCGTTTGCCTACCTTGAAGAGCTCAACGACGAGACATTCGCCTGGGCAAAAGCGCGCAGCGATGAATCACTGACAACCTTTGCGGGCAAACGCTTTGATCGCCACCTGCACGAGACAGATGCGATTATGTCTGCCAAAGACAAACTGGTAGTGGGCACGCGTCGCGGGGACTACGTGTACGATTTCTACGCCGATGGCCAGTACCCGCGCGGTTTATGGCGGCGCACGCGTAAAGAAGACTATGACGCCTACAAAGACGAAAGCACCGCACCCAACTGGGAGACCCTGGTAGATATCGCCACTCTAGGCGCACAAGAGGGGCAACCCTGGGTTTACGGCAGTATGAAAATCTGCCACGACGGCTACGACCGCGCCCTGCTAACCCTGCGCCTGGGCGGCTCAGACACCACCGTTGTACGCGAGTTCGACCTAACCACCAAAGAATTTGTAACGGACGGTTTCAACAAGCCGCTGGGCAAGGGCGATGTCCGCTGGCTCAACAAAAATGCCGTCATCATCGCGCACACGTTTGAAGATTCAACCACCAAATCTGGCTACCCTCGATCAGTACGCCTGTGGACGCGCAACACTGCCTTAGAAGACGCCGCACTCATCCTAGAAGGCAAAGATACCGACGTGATGGCAGGCGGACACAACTTCAACATGGAAGGCTTTGAAAAAACGGTGGTCTATCGCGCGATCACCTTCCGCAACCACGAGTTCTACGACATGAACCGCATCACTCACGAGCTCACGCGCATCCAAGTACCAGCATCTGCCAACTGCGGCGCGGTACGCGACTGGCTAACCGTACAACTGCGCGAGGACTGGACGCTGAGTGACACAGTTTTTGCAGCGGGCTCCCTGCTTGCCCTGCCCTATCAGGATGCCCTCAGTGGCCCGGTAGTAGCACGCATCCACACCATCTTTGAACCCACCGACAGCTCATCGATGCTGAGCTACGCGGCGACCAAGAGCGGCATCATGTTCACCGTGCTCGATAACGTGCGCACCGAGCTGTTCTTTGCAGAAGACCTCGGGGAAAGCTGGGCAATTCACGACCTCAAACCAGATATCGGCGAATTCAATAACATTCGCGTGCAACCTGTAAACCCAGATATTCGCGACGGTGTGCACCTGCTGGTCACGGGTTTTCTTACCCCGCCAACCCTCTACCGCGGTAGCTTTGTGGGCGGATTCTCGGCCGAACACTTTACCCTGCGTCCCCTGCGCAGCACCCCGGATCGTTTTGACACTACAGGGCTAGAAGTACGCCAACGCTGGGTGACCTCGGCAGACGGCACGCGCGTCCCCTACTTCGCAGTAGGTAGAGCTGACGCGCTGGATGGGCACTCCCCCGCCCCCACGCTTTTGAGCGCTTACGGCGGGTTTGAAATCAAAAGTACCCCCTCGTACTCATCTCTCTACGGCAAAGGACTCCTAGAGAAGGGCTACGTCTACGCACTGGCGAATATTCGCGGTGGCGGCGAGTTTGGCCCGCGCTGGCACCAAGCAGCCCTGCGGGAGAACAGAGTACGCGCCTACGAAGACTTTATTGCCGTAGCGCGCGACCTTGTGGATGCGGGCATCACCACCGTGCCACAACTAGCAGCTATCGGCGGTTCAAACGGTGGGCTGTTGATGGGCAATATGTATACGCGCTACCCGCAGCACTTTGGGGCGATTATTTGCCAGGTTCCGCTACTCGATATGAAGCGCTACTCGCGCCTGCTCGCCGGCGCTTCTTGGGTTTCTGAATTTGGCGATCCAGACACCGACGACTGGGAGTTTTTGAAGGATATTTCGGCCTATCACAACGTGAACCCCGAGGATGTTCACCCCACCTTGTTGCTCACCACCTCCACCAAGGACGACCGCGTTCACCCCGCGCACGCCCGCAAATTCATGGCGCTACTTGAGTCACTGGGCAAGCCCGTGCACTACTTTGAAAATGCAGAAGGCGGGCACGCGGGTGCGGCAGACGTCAAACAGAAGGCATACATCTACGCCATGATTTTCACCTACCTGGATAACGCGATTTTGCCGTAGGTAAGACGGCTCCCACCTCAACAATGTTTCACGTGAAACATCGGGGGCAGGCGGCGTCCGCGATAACGCAAAACCTTCGAAACCCCGCACAGGCAGCGGGACCTCGAAGGCTTTGCGTGGTTTTTCGTAGAATCTATTCCCAAGTAGCAGTTGCCGGATCTACTCCGTGTGCTTGTGCGTTCGCATCAATGATTTCGTGCAGCCACTGGGCAAGACCGGGCTCACGCGCATCGTAGTGCTCAGTAAAACGAGCATCCGCAACGTACATACGCCCCAACAACACCTGTTGCGCATACGAGCAATCGTAGTAGCGGTTAATGGACGCGCGATGACGCTCCGCCAACGCATTCGCCCCTTCAGACCCGGGCACAACACCCGCCCGCTGAGCACTCGCCAAATCAGCCTCTAACTCCTCGGTCTCAGCCTGCACGCGCTGCCAATCCGCGTCCGTAAACTGAGCAGTATTACGCTGCGACTGCGCGTACGCCTCGGTGTGACCCCAGCGCTCGCGAACCTCATCCGCATACTCAAACTGGATTGCCTGCGCCTTCTGCGCGGCGGTAAGTTTTTTCTCTGACATATTCTCCTCCATCAGGTGATTGACGGTTTCTAAAACCGTAGTAAGGTGAGAGATTTTGTCTTCTAGCAAACGTTTTTGTTCCTGCAGATGCGTGTGCGCCGCCCGCTCACCGTCGGCAAGGACGCGCTGGATTTTCTCTAAGGAAAACCCGAGCTCGCGGTAGACCAGGATGCGATGCAAACGGTCAATATCATCGGCGCTATACACCCGGTAGCCGGCGCGCGTACGACCGCTCGGGGCTAGTAGCCCCACCGCGTCCCAATGGTGCAACGCGCGGACGCTCACACTCACCAACCGGGCAACCTCACCTACGGTCAGGTGGTCATCAGAACTGTTTAAATCTCTCATGTAACCTACTGTGCCCCCTGACGTCGCGTGAGGGTCAAGGCTTACGAGGAAACTTTGGGACACTATGACTTCTTATAGGGTGCATCGTCCTCAGCTACCTGCCGCGTGAGTCGATCAGTTTCTTGCTGCTCAATCACTACGCGAGCGCCGGGCTGTAAAAATTCTGCCATTCCCAAAGCCGTCGCGGACGTCCCACCGGCCTTGCGGTGACGATAGAAAATCCAGCCTCTTCTTTCAGTAGCAAGCAGTAACCGGTCAAGCACGAAAAGACCGGCAATGATTGCTAAGCCCCACAAGAGAACGCCCACCATTAGTAGTCGTCGCCACCCGAGTAGGAATCGTGCGTCATATTAGCAAAGCGCGAGTAGTGGCCCTGGAAAGCCACCGCGATAGTCTTCGTGGGACCGTTACGGTGCTTAGCCACAATCACGTCAGCCTCACCAGCGCGCGGGGACTCCTTGTCGTACACATCATCACGATGCAAAAGGATGACCATATCGGCATCCTGCTCGATGCTATTATGCACGGTAATACCATTAGCAATGAAGTTATGATGACCAAGAACAGTGGCGTCAAAAACTTCTTCTTCGCCACAGTACTCAATCTCAACAATAGAGTCCCAGAACAGATCGTTCACGGCGACCATATCAAGCTCAGCAGAATCAAGGACGCTGGCTACCTGGGTGAGACGTGTTCGAGACGGGGCACTCTTGTAATACGCGGAACCACAGTACTGAGACCCCATGGCTGCTTGGAACTCCCGATGCGTCATCCCCTTTTCAGAAAGGATACGTTTGACATCGTCCCACACCTGAGAAGGCACAGTATCAACGTTTGTGTTTGACCTATACCCCTCTGCTTCTAGAATTTCTAACAGGTACTTGCACTGTTCAGCTCGATTGCCAAAGACTGAAATCTCACGCAAGAAGCGAAGCTGTTCATCTCGCCCCGAAACATCCAAGGTATAACCTTGACGGTACTCACCCTTTAAAGCGGTCTTTCGGATACGTGAATTAATGCCAAAGCGCAAAAGAAGAATGGAAAGCTGATCTACTAACTCACGAGAAGTTGATGCATAGTATATGCGACCAGCTCGCCCGTTCTTATTTATGGTGACAGAGCCATCAGTTGCCCAAAGATGCTGAATGAACAGAGCAATCTGATGCTTTGGCAGGGCATTCACTGCCTCAGGAATAAACTTTTCCCAGGACCGCAGACCGAATAGGTCTAGCTCATCCAACCATTCAGCCATCGGGTTGCGCTTACCGTGCGTTAATCGATAAGGCGCGGGCAGTCGCAAAGAGACACATCGCGCTGCAGGATGTTCATCCCGAATTGCGGTAATACCAAACTGCGTAGCAGCAGCATTAGTCACTGCCTTTAAGTTATTTTCATCAATAGATGCATATCTTAACGGTTGACGCTTCACAGCGGACCCATCGCCTAGCATATGCGCCAGTAGAATTACCTGCTCATCCGTCCACTCCACGCGCTGAGCGGGACCGTTCACATGGCGGGGTATACCGATGTGCTCGCCAACTTCCAGCTCACCCAGACCCTTCCAGCCACGGAAGGTGAAGAAGGGGTGATTTGCGGTGGCTCGCAGCGTCTTACCCGAGGCTGTAGTCAACTGATAGACGGGCTTTACCCCGGTTGAGAACACGTGGGTGAGGTGACGCTCCACAAAACGCATATCATCACCCAAAGACCACACAGGAACATCGCGTGCACCAGAAGCGTACAGCTCGCCCATCGTAGTTTCAGCACCGGTATCAGCTCGCAGAATCCGGGTATCTGCGGTGAGGCAGCCCGATTCACGAAGATCCGACACCATCGGCTTTTTGTCGGTTCGCTGCTCTGACCCACGGTTTAGCTGAGAGAGCGCGATCAGCGGGACTTCGAGTTCCTTAGCCATGAGCTTGAGCGCACGCGAAAATTCGGAGACCTCTTGCTGGCGGGACTCCACCTTTTTACCGGAGCTCATTAGCTGCAGGTAGTCCAGCACAATCAGCTGGAGGTTGTTCTTCTGCTTGAGGCGGCGGGCTTTCGCGCGAATCTCCATGAGCGTCATGTTCGGTGAGTCGTCAATGAACAGCGGCGCAGAGTCCATCTTGCCCATTGCCGTTGCAACCTTCGCCCACTGCGAGTCGTCCAAAGTGCCCTTGCGCAGGTCAGAAAGATTCAAGGACGCCTCAGCAGAGAGCACGCGCATCGCAATCTCGTTGCGACTCATTTCCAAGGAGAAAAAGACCGTCGCCATGTTGTTCTTAATCGCGGCAGAACGCGCGATATCCAGGGCGAACGTTGAGTTGTGCGTGGGAATAAAAGCACGGGATGCCAGATACAGGTGATCCTCGTTATCTACCTGAATACAGCGCACGGGAACAGACTCCACAGGTTCTACCGCCACAATAAAGCGGCTAGTGCGCTTGGGAGTAGGACGGGTGTCCTTGGCGCGGTGCACCGCATTTTTGCGGTCAAGACGGAAGACCTCATCAGAAGTGGAAAAAGTCAGCTTGTAAGCAATTGACGATGCCTCGCTGCGCCCCTTTACCACCTTGGTGCGCAATCCGGTGCGGTAACCCAGCGAATGAGCGAGTTCCTGAACATCCAGTGCCAGGCGGTGATTAGTGACCACAAACTGCACGCATCCGGCATTGGTGACAGTGCCGTCAGAGTCTAAAAGACCAGCCAGCAAAGCGCGGCGCTGCGCTAGCGAAGCGCGCAGATAGCTTGCCGGAATGTGCTTATTACCCAGCACGCCGAGCGCACGCAGGCGACCTTGAACGGTTGATTTTTCGCGGTAGCAGCTCATACAACGTAGACCCGTCGTGCAGGGCTGCGCACAGTCAATACACACACCCGCCACCTTGGCGGACGCGTCCACCCCCGGCATGCCGAGCGCGTAGGTGATACCCGCGACGGGTTTGATGGTGTAGCCATCGAGTTCGATATTGGTGAGCACCTGAGTATCTGCTGTAGTGATGCGGGCAGCAGATGAAGCGCCATCCCCCAGCCAGATGCCGAAGGTGTAAGGCGCAATGGGAAGAGCAGCCTCAGGCAATTCCACAGGTAGGGAGTTGGTGATGCTGTGGTTAATGCGCGCATCCGCGGTTTCACAGCGTAAAGTAGCGCGAATTTGGTCTGTAGTGCGAACTTCTGCGGTGGTGCGCTGAACTTTATTAATTCCGGCAAGAACCGCCTGACGCGACTTACGAGATGCGCGGGTGTCCGTCAGCCACTGGTGTTCAGCGTCCGCAATAATTTCAGAGCCGTCATCAAAACGCACCCGATAGCAGAGGCGGTTTTCCATGACGTCAGTGGCGGCAGTAACGGTAGTGGGCTTACCGTCAGCGCCGAGCACCTGATCGCCCACCTGCAGTCGGCCCATAGTCGTCCAGCCGTCAGGGGTGGGGATTTCAGTATCGAGAGCGAGCGCTTTACCCATCGCCGGACGCGCCGCAATAACAATCATCTGCCCGGGCTGCAGACCGGCGGTGAGCTCGTCAAACTCAATGAAGCCAGTGGGGACGCCGTGGATGCCGTCAGGGCGGGCACCATTAGCCTCAATCTCCTCAACGGTGGAATTCATGATTTCACCCAGCGGCGCGTAGTCTTCGCTCTCGCGGGTATCTGCCACCTGGTAGATCTCAGCCTGCGCCTGATTGACCAGCGAATCAACTTCACCATCGCTCTCATACCCCAGCTGTACGATGCGGGTACCAGCACTCACCAGCCGTCGCAGCACGGCGCGCTCGCGAACAATTTCAGCGTAGAACCCAGCGTTGGCGGCGGTAGGCACCTGCGAGGTGAGGTTATGCAGGTAAGGTGCACCACCAATACGTTCTAGTTCACCGCGCTTTTTCAGCTCGTCGGTGACAGTAATGGCATCGGCAGGCTCACCGTGACCGTACAAGGTAATAATCGCTTCGTAAATGCTCTCGTGCGCGGGCTTGTAAAAATCCACCCCGCGCAGCACCTCAACGACGTCCGCAATAGCGTCCTTAGACAGCATCATCGCGCCAAGAACCGACTGCTCCGCCGCTTCGTCGTGCGGGGGTGTACGAACAAACTCAGACTGACTCTCAGACACGCGATGCCACCTTAACTCAAAGAATTACCAGTGTTCTATTATGCCTTCAACGAGCTGTCTATCTCTATGAAACCGACCTCTTATGGGGCCTTACATTAAGAAATCTCGTGCCATTTGTTCCGCTATTTTTTCAACGTGCGGACGCGGGTTCGCCAGTGACTCCTGCAAGCTAACACCGGTGCTCAACACGGAGTATACCCCGTCGAAACCAGCCGCGCGCCACTGGCTCTCATCGAGTTCAGACCCGCCACAGATAGCCACCACGCGAGCACCAACTTTCTTACCCGCCTGCGCGACTCCTGCCGGGCCTTTGCCTTGTAGGGTTTGCGCATCGAACTTGCCCTCGCCGGTGACAATAAAGTCTGCACCCTCCAGGGCATCGTTGAACCCGGTGAGTTCAAAGGCGACGTCCACGCCCGGGCGCATGCGGGCATCCAAAACTGACAGGCAGGCAAAGCCGAGTCCACCTGCAGCACCCGCACCGGATGCGTCGCGGAAAGTTCCGGGTTTTACATCGAGCGCCTGCTCAATGAGATTCGCCGTTGTTCCCAGCAACTCATCAAGATCTTTGACCTGTTCAGGGGTCGCACCTTTTTGCGGGCCGTACACCGCAGCCGCCCCGTTCTCCCCGGTAAGCGGGTTGGTGACGTCCGATGCCATAATGAATTCAGTCTCGGCAAGGCGTGAATCAAGGGCAGATACATCGACGCAGGTAACACCGCGCAATGCCCTGCCACCGTGTACTTTCTCGGGGTTTGCGGCGCCTTCAAACCGCACGCCGAGCGCGCTGAGCATGCCCGCACCGGCGTCCGTGGTTGCGCTGCCGCCCAAGCCAATGACAATGGTGGACGCGCCGCGATCCACAGCGTGAAGAATCAGCTCACCGACACCGAAGGTGGTTGCGCCGAGGGCGTCTAGGTCTGAACCTAGTAGGCGGATGCCGCACGCCTCCGCGACCTCAATAACAGCGGTCTTGCTGGCGGGGTCGAAAGCGTACCGCGCTTTAACCGGCTGACCTGCCGGGCCCGTCACCTGCACCTGTTCCTGCTCGAATCCGGAGGCGAGCGCCGCATCCACCGTACCGTCGCCGCCGTCGGCAATGGGGCAGCTGCGCGGGGCAAACCCCTCCCCCAGCACCCGACGCATGCCGGTGGCAATCGCATCCGACAACTCGACGCCGGTGAGCGAACCCTTGAACTTATCAACAGCAATGAGAACAGACATGCCTCTAGTATGACCCAGCGGGCAAGCGCGCATAAGCCCCAGCGCCGTATGTGACCATGAAACTCCCGCGTGTGACCACGTATTTGCCAAAAATCGCCCCAAAATCGCGGATTTTTGGGAGTTTCGTGGTCACTAGCGGTAAAAACGTGGTCACCGGGCAGGTGCTCGGGTAGAAAAGGGCAGAGAAAAAGCGAAAGGCTCAACCGTTTTGGTTGAGCCTTTCGCTATCACACACATACATACTCATGAAACCTGGAGTTTCATACTAAGAAAGCCACACATTTACTTTCCTAGCCCTCTGAGGAACCGTATGTAATAAGTATGGCATGCTCACCTGATGATAGCTTTGAGTGTAGCTGGGTGTTGTCTGTGCACTTGATAAACAATTGGTTACGATTTGTTGTTTCGGCGCTCTTGGAGCCTCTCGGGCGTGATGATTTCGAGATTTTCGGTGAGGGGATCGCCGGGTGACCAGGTTTCACTGGCTAGGATGCGGCGTCCTTTTCTGCGCGGTTTGTAGCGGAATTGAGGGCGCGGCACCGTGAGATTCACGGGCGCCGGTAGCTGCCAGTTGCGCCAGCGTGAGAGCATACCCAGAACACCGCAGCTCATAATTGCAACCGCCATACCAACGTTGGGCATGCGCAGAACCTGCATGAACACGGCCATCTCACTGGCTCCCACAAATGCGATGGTGGCGTACAGGGAGTTGCCGCCGAAAATAGAGGGGATGCGGTTGACCATGACGTCGCGCACCACGCCGCCACCTACCGCGGTGACCACGCCCAGCACGATTGATGGAAACCAGTGCAGGCCAACGCTCAGGCTCTTCAATGTTCCGGTTGCTGCCCAGCATCCCATTCCCACAAAGTCGATCACGAGTAGGGCGCGGTCAGCGAACTTACCGCCTAAGTCAATGGCGTACGCTAACCCAGCAGATGCCAGCGCAGCAACCCAGTAGGCACTATCGGTAAGCGCCACGGGAAAATCGGTATTGAGCAGGACATCACGAATCAGGCCGCCACCCATGCCGGAGGCAACAGCGAGCATCAAAAAGCCCACCACATCAAACCGAAAAGCTCGCGCTACCGCGCCACCGAGCAGCCCGTTTGCGGCTACTGCGGCAACATCTACCGAGCGAAACCAAACATCGGGATCAAAGGTCGCCACCGCGTCCACCTCTCTTTATTTCCGCGCACGTTAGTGCACAGATTTAAGCCCTACGACTCCACCGATAATCATCAGCAGAAAAAGAATTTTGAGTAGCGAGACACTTTCGGCCCCGGTAACCATCGCCCACGCAACCGTCACCACCGCGCCAATACCAACCCATACTGCATAGGCTGTTCCTACCGGTAACTCGCGCAGGGCGTACGCCAGCCCCGCCATGCTCGCAATCATTGCAGTCATGAAAACGACGCTGGGAACTAACTTGGTAAAGCCCTCTGACTTATCAAGGGCGGTAGCCCACACGGCTTCTAAAACACCGGATAAAACCAGAACTAACCAGTACATCATGTCCTTTCGACGAGCCGTCTTGTCGCTATCCGGGTACGGCATCCATCGTCCGGGGCTGTGAGTCTGTCGTTATCAAAGCCGCAACACATACTAGCAAGGTTCACCGCTCCCGTCGCATTAGCTGCCTCACCACCCGCGCCATCACGCGCACGAGGCGCTACCCTCGCACTTTGCTCCGCGACTCAATGACCGTTCTGTGGACGCACTACCCCGCGTCCGCACATAAATTTAGTAGGCTCAAAGAGCACATCACCTTCGCACCAACCAAAGGGTTCTTTGAATGTTTGGTCTTTTAGACATCCGCTCGGGCTCGCTGATTCTGGGCACCGTACTCCTTGCCCTTCTCTTAGTGGGCGTCAGCACCTGGTGCAAATCTAAGCGACCGGCATCGTTTAGTCCCCTGCTTGCCAGCATTACGCGCAGTCTTCTCATAGCTGCCGCCGCGCTTGTGGTGCTGGGGCTTTTGATGTTGGCAGGAGAAACCGCAACGATTCTTGGCTTTTTGGCGGTCAGCCTTTTGCTCCTTCGCGAGTTTCTCACTTACGGTGAGCGTGAACTTCACACCAGCCAGGCGATGATCGTGGTGCTCTGCGCCGTGGTTGCTCTGCAATTTTGGTTTGTCTGGGAACGCTGGAACATTGCCTATTCTGTGTTCATCCCCGTCGTGGCGTTCTTTTTTCTACCGTTTTTGCACACCTTTTCGCGCGAACCCGGTTTTCTGCACCGCACCGCCATCGTTCAGTGGGCGCTTATGGTGGGTATATTTTCTGTTTCGCATACAGTTGCACTTCTTCAGCTTCCGGCTATTTTAGAGTCAGGACGCGACGCCGCCCAGCACACCGTAGCCCAGGTAGGCAGCATCACCGGCGCCCACTACCTGCTGTTCACCGTGGTTGCAGTGGTGGGTGCACGCATCCTTGAAAAAATTGCCCTGCACACCACCGGCAACCGCGGCATTAGCTTTGGGGCAGGTGCAATCGGAGCAGCACTTTTTGCAGTTGCTCTACTGTGGTTATTGCCCGTTGCCTGGTATTTGGCTGTTGCCGCGGCGGTGCTGGGCTACTGCACTAGCTTTACCGCCTCAACCATCCTGGGCAGCATCTGCCGCGACCGCGGGTTCAAAGATTTTACCCCCACCATCGCAGGCTTTGACAGCCTGATCTCTTTGGTAGCACCCGTTACCTGTGCCTCCCCCGTGGTGTTCTACCTGTTGCAGTTAGCACTGTAACGCTCGGGGTACCTGGTTATCGGACTGCTTAGTTATCGGGCAAGCAGGCTCTGGGGAACCAGCGCAATCTGTTGAACCGGCACAACTAGCTAAACTGGGGCAACCGGCTGAACAGGGGCAACGAGGGCGACTGGGGCAACCGGAGCATAAAAAGTGGCGCAGAGATTATCTCTACGCCACTTTTTTGCATTCCGGCACCACCCGTAAATGCCACACACATTCACTTTTTGAAAGCTCTCTCGAACCATCTGTTTAACATCTAACTACACAGAAATATGTGCAGAA
>JBHWPN010000131.1:0-28109 GCA_043424895.1 Rothia sp. (in: high G+C Gram-positive bacteria)
CGTGTCCAAAAATAGAAATAATTATTACTGATATATTATACAAAAAATCAGTAACCTATTTTACATAGGTTACTGATTTAAATTAATTTTTAATTATTTTAGTGCGAGCGTCCGTTGAACAAGCTGGTCACTGAGCCCTCATCGAAGACCTCCTTGATCGCGCGAGCAATCAGCGGAGCGATTGAGAGCACGGTCAAGTTGTCGAACTTCTGATTATCACGCAGGGGCAAAGTGTTAGTAACAACAACTTCGCTCGCGCCACAGTTGCCAAGACGCTCAGCTGCGGGGTGTGAGAACACTGCGTGAGTAGCTGCGATAATAACGTCTTTTGCACCGCGATCTTTGAGAACCTTTACCGCACCAGCGTTGGTTCCACCGGTGTCAATCATGTCATCAATCAGTACGCAGACGCGTCCTTCAACATCGCCCACAACGGTCTTTGAAACAGCCTGGTTGGGCACGTTAACGTCACGAGTTTTGTGAACAAATGCAAGGGGCGCACCACCCAGTAGGTCGGCCCACTGCTCAGCAACGCGAACACGGCCGGTATCAGGTGAAACAACGGTCACGTTGCTGACATCATCAACGCGACTCTTGATGTGATCAGCAAGAAGCGGAATAGCCATCAAGTGGTCAACTGGCCCGTCAAAGAAGCCCTGAATCTGCGCGGTGTGCAGATCCACGCTCATCAAACGATCAGCACCGGCAGTCTTGTACAAATCAGACATCAGGCGAGCCGAGATAGGTTCGCGGCCCTTATGCTTTTTATCCTGACGTGCATACGGGTAGAAAGGTGAAACAACAGTGATGGATCGAGCTGATGCGCGCTTGAGCGAGTCAATCATGATCAACTGTTCCATCATGGCATCGTTAATAGGCGCCGGGTGAGACTGAATCACAAAGGCGTCTTTACCGCGAACGGACTCTTCAAAACGAACATAGGTCTCGCCGTTAGCAAAGGTGTAAGCAGAACTAGGAAGAACTTCATTACCGAGTTCTTGAGCAATTTGTTCTGCTAACTCAGGATGCGCGCGGCCAGAAACCAACGCCATCTTCTTTTCGCCCGGATTCGTAATCTCAGTCATTACTGGTTGTCACTTTCCTTAGCTGAGGACGCTGAATCCTTCGCTTCAGCAGCAAGGGCTGCCTCTGCTGCCTCGGTTCCAGCACGCTTTTCAATCACCCAGCGCTCGATGTTGCGCTGGGGAGCTTCATTGATTGCAAGGGCGCCAGCGGGGACGTCCTTACGAATTACTGTACCAGCACCTGAATAAGCTCCGTCACCAACATTCACGGGAGCAACGTACATGTTGTCTGATCCCATGCGAACATTGTTGCCAACCGTAGAGCGGTGCTTATTCACACCATCGTAATTTACGAATACGGATGCTGCGCCAATGTTTGAATTTTCGCCGATGGTGACGTCGCCTGCGTATGACAGGTGAGGCAACTTAGAGCCGTTGCCGATTTCAGCATTCTTGGTCTCAACGAAGGTACCGATCTTGCCCTTGACGCCGAGCTTAGTTCCCGGGCGCAAGTAGGCAAAAGGACCAACAGTTGCATCCGCTGCAATCTCCGAATCAGAACCTTCGGTGCGAGAAATCTTAACGTTCTCCCCTACCTGTACGTTCTTCAACGTGGTATCCGGCCCAATGACGGCTCCGGTGGCAATGTGGGTAGTGCCCTGCAGGTGAGTTCCGGGAAGAATGGTGACATCGTTTTCGATGGTCACTGTTACATCAATCCAGGTACTTTCAGGATCAACGATGGTCACACCGTTGCGCATGTGCATCTCGGTTAGACGCTCGTTGAGCTTGCGGCCGAGCTGAGCCAGCTGCACGCGATCGTTCGCACCTTCAACTTCCCAGCGATCCTCGATATCAAGGGCTAGAGTACGGAAGCCGTCCTGACGGGCAATAGACAAAACGTCGGTGATGTACTTTTCACCCTGTGCGTTATCGGTGGTGACGCGAGTTAGTGAGTCACGCAAAACCTTTGCATCGAATGCGTAGATACCTGAGTTAATTTCGGTAATCGCCAGTTGCTCGGGAGTTGCGTCTTTAGCCTCAACAATAGCGGTGACCTCACCGGCTTCATTGCGCACAATGCGACCATAAGAACCCGGCTGGTCCAAGTTGGCGGTCAAAACAGTAACCGCGTTCTTGCCTTCTTCGTGAAAAGCAATCAGTTTGCGCAAGGTTTCGGTCTTCAGCAAGGGAACATCGCCATACGTTACAACGACGGTACCTTCTACTTCACCGCCCTGAGCGTCCAAGCCTAAAAGACCAACTTCAACGGCACGACCGGTACCGGGAACATCATCCTGGTCAACGATGGTTACATCAGAATCAAATGCAGAAACGTGCTCTGCAACTTTATCGCGCTGATGGCGTACAACAACCGCCAAGTTCTTGGGTTCAAGTTCGCGTGCAACAGCTACCGCATGCTCAACCATGGAACGGCCACCAATGGGGTGCATTACCTTAGGAGTTGCGGATTTCATGCGAGTTCCAGCTCCAGCAGCTAGAACGATAACAGCGGATGGAACGTTTGCTGCGGTAGTCACAGTCAAGGAACTCCTATAAATCAGTTGGGAGCACTTGCACGTTGTTATGAGAGAACGTGAAAGTCTTGCTCCGCCACTAGGACTCGAACCTAGAATAACGGCTCCAAAGGCCGCTGTGTTGCCTATTACACCATGGCGGATTAGCTGAGGAAAGTCTGAGTCGACTCAACCCAACAGATGAAAATACTACCAAACATATGGAGTTCCCCAAAGTCTAACCCAGCAGTAGCTAAAGAAACTTTTCTCACAGAATCTTTATGCCCCCCTGTATAACTAGTACCCTTGTAGGGTGGCACATCTACTTGGCGGCGAAGCGCTGCACCGCGAATTCCCTACTCGCACTGTATTTTCAGGCATTACCGTTGGTCTCAATGAAGGCAACCGCATCGGTATTGTTGGCCGCAACGGCGACGGTAAATCTACTCTGCTTAAACTTCTAGGCGGACGCTTAACGCCCGACTCCGGCAAAGTAACGGTACGAGGGGGCACCCGCATCGGTTACCTCGACCAGTCGGATGTTCTGGATAATGAGTACACCGTAGGTACAGCAATTGTGGGTGACACCCCCGAATACGAGTGGGCCTCAAACTCCCAGGTTCGCGATGTTATCTCCGGTCTAGTATCTGATCTTGATTGGAATGCTCCTGTTGCCGCCCTCTCTGGCGGACAGCGACGACGCGTGGCTCTGGCTGCTTTGTTAGCAGGCGACTGGGACGTACTAATGCTCGATGAACCTACTAACCACCTCGACGTTGAGGCTATTACGTGGCTTGCTCAACACTTGAAAAACCGCTGGAATAAAAACGCCGGAGGTTTGCTGACTGTTACCCACGATCGCTGGTTCTTGGACGAAGTATGCACCGATACCTGGGAAGTTCACGACGGCATTGTTGAACCGTTTGAAGGCGGATATGCTGCATATATTTTGCAACGCGTCGAACGTGATCGACAGGCAGCGGCAACCGAAGCTAAGCGTCAGAACCTTATGCGTAAGGAACTGGCGTGGTTGCGCCGCGGTGCTCCTGCCCGCACGTCCAAACCGAAATTCCGTATTGATGCAGCAAACGCTTTGATCGCCGATGTCCCACCTGTTCGTAATAAGGTTGAGCTTTCTCAGATGGCTGTCTCACGACTGGGCAAAGACGTTGTCGATATTGAAAACGTTGATGTTTCTTACGATGACCCCACGCAACCCAATGGAAAGCGCGACGTACTCAAGAAGGTTACGTGGCGTATCGCTCCGGGTGAGCGTACCGGCATCATGGGTGTTAACGGCGCTGGCAAATCTACCCTTCTCGGTCTCGTTACCGGCGCCACCCAGCCCACTTCGGGGCGGGTCAAGCAGGGCAAAACCGTAGTGGTAGCAACGCTAACTCAGCAACTGGATGAGCTCAAAGACGTGGAAAACGATCGAGTTTCAGACGTTATTGGGCGAAAGAGAACCTCTTACGTTGCCGACGGCAAAGAGATGACTCCCGGCCAGCTCTTAGAGCGCTTGGGCTTTACCTCCGCACAACTTTCTACCCCTGTTAAAGATCTTTCTGGCGGTCAAAAGCGCCGTCTTCAGCTGCTTCTGATTCTGCTAGACGAACCTAACGTCCTCATTCTTGATGAGCCTTCTAACGACCTTGATACCGATATGCTCGCAGCAATGGAAGACCTGCTAGATACATGGCCCGGCACCTTGCTGGTAGTAACCCACGACCGCTACTTAATGGAGCGCGTCACCGATCAGCAATACGCCATTATCGATGGAAATTTCCGCCACCTTCCTGGCGGCGTTGATCAGTACTTGCAACTATCTTCTGTGGGAGCTGCAGGGCGCGGTGCGGGAACGCAGACTTCTTCATCGCCCCTGGAAAAGCAGGAGACTGGTGAAGCTAGCGTGCCCAAGGCTTCCGGTGCCGAGATTCGAGCAGCACAAAAAGAAATGAACCAAATTGACCGTAAGCTCACCAAACTCTCAGACCAAAAAGAGAAATTGCACGAGCAGATGGCACAGCACGACCAATCCGATTACACAGGTTTGGCTGATTTTGGCAGCAAACTTCAACAGCTAGATGACGAAGTTGAAGAGCTAGAAATGCGTTGGATGGAACTGTCGGAGATTGTCTAAAGCTATGCAGTACGAACTCTCTGTAGTTATACCTGTTTTTAATAGTGCGAAAGTACTGGAGCACCAGTTAGAAGCTTTAAGTTCCCAGCATGATGCCCCGAACTTTGAAGTCCTCGTCTGCGATAACGGTTCTTCCGATAATCTCCAAGATGTACTCCGCCACTGGAAGACTAGACTTCCCGGTCTAACCTACGTTCTAGCCAATCAGAAGAAGGGCGCTGGACATGCTCGTAACCTCGGCGTACAAGAAGCGTTAGCAGAAAAAGTTGCATTTTGCGACGCTGATGATATCGTAGGTAAATTTTGGGCGACCAACGCTGAGAAAGCACTGAATCAATTTGAATTTGTCACCGGAGGCGCACACACCGTGTTTGATGACGCACTGAGCCAATTGACCGTTTCTGAAATTCAAGAAAATACTTTTAAGGCGTTAGGCTTTCCCCAGAACGGCGTATACCATCCGACAGAACTTGGGTCTTTAGCTCCTGTACTATTGGGCGGAAACTTTGCCGCTCGAAAATCTAGTTTTCTAAAATTGGGAGGATTCGATACTGATTTTGTCTCGGGGTCAGAAGACAATGACTTGTCGTATCGTATTATGCGCCAAGGAATCCAGCTCTATACGTACCCGGCAATGACTATTACATACCGCATTCGCTCGGGAGATTGGGCACTACTGAAACGCGGCTACAATACAGGCTTCACTTTTGCTGGACTTTGCGCCAAGCATGATGCCTGGGAGTTGGCAGTGCCCTACCGTAATTTTACGGCTCTTACGCCTCTCAAAAACCTCGTAAAATTCCTGCTTCATCTACCCAGCTCATCGAGACAGGAAAAGGTGACTGAGCTTTCAACTTTCCTTACGTCACTCGGTTTGCTATATGGCAGGTACAAATTCAAAAAAACGAAACGCACGTCAACAGATTGTCTCTGACCATCAGATTGTGATTTATACCGGTACACGTTGTTACTATGAGGGTAGTCGCACAATATTCGCAGGTTTAATTTAATAAATTCATCACAAAATCTTGAGAGTTCCCCTACCCTTTGAGGATTTCCCCTATTTTTATAACTCATTGAATACCGCAGCGCGGGTATGATAATTTTATGCCAAACCTAAAAGTAAGACTGCGTCAGACTGTGACAGATATTATTAGCAATACCCGACTTATTGCCGGACAAAGAAGGCCAGCCCTACTTCGCTTAACTGGTCACAAGAGTATAGGTAAAACATATATTAATCCTATGTGCACCTTTGCAGGTTTTGGCACAAGAATAGGTGATGGTTCCTTTGTGAATTACGGATCTTACTTTGACGACTCTGCCCCGGTGACCATCGGCAAAAACGTTGGCATTGGCCCCCTCTGCACTTTTCTCACAGGATCGCATCATCTAGGACCCGCAGACCACCGTATCAGCGGTGGAGGAAAACATCAGCCAATTACCGTTGAAGATGGTTGCTGGATTGGAGGCAGAGTAACAGTGCTCCCGGGGGTAACTATAGGTCGCGGGTGTGTCATAGCTGCAGGTGCCGTTGTCACCAAGGATTGTGCACCCAACGGTTTATATGCAGGAGTCCCTGCGCGTCGCATTAAAGATCTGCAGGAGGACTAAAGTGAAAAATTTTTCAGGATTCTCGGTCATTATCCCTACCCTTCAAAAATCTCCTCTACTCCATCAGTTGATTACTCAGTGTGCAAAACACCCGCTAGTGAACGAAATTATTCTAATCAATAATTTGTCTCAAGCACCCCTTGCTTACGATAATCCTAAGATTAGAGTTTTCAACCAGAAGGAAAACATCTTTGTTAACCCGGCATGGAACTTAGGGTATGAAAAAGCAAGGTCACATTATCTTCTATTCATTAATGACGATGTTGAGTTTGAGGACTCACTGATTAACTTCACGGCTCAGGTGCTTTTGCACCCTTTCACAGGCATGTGCGGTATTGATGGTTCACATCTTAACCCGGCAGTAAAATCTCAAAAAATGGTTAGTCGAATCGCAAGTTACGAGCACATTACCCTCGGCTACGGCATGTTTTTTGCCATGCCTAAGAACCATTACGTCAAGATTCCCGACTCCATTAAAATTTGGGGTGGTGATGACTGGTTATTCATGCAGCAAAAGATGCCTAACAAGGTTATTTTTGGTGCCAACATCTACTCTCCAATTAGCGCCACGAGCAGTAGCCCAGAGTTCCAGGCACTACGTTTAGAAGAGCTCCATCGCACTGAGCTTCTGATGCAGGAAGTTAACAATACAAAATACTGGCACCGCCCTGTACGCGCTCTAGCCCGATTGCGTAAAACAAAGCATCGTCTCAAAGGTATGAGGACTCGGCATGGTTGAAGTCAGCGTTATTATCCCAGCAAAAAATACCGCTCGCTGGATTACGGAACAGCTCGAATCTCTGAACCGACAAATTAATGCACCATCTTTTGAGGTGATAGTTGCAGATAATGGAAGCTCCGATGGCACGATTCAAGCGGTTCACGACTACGCTCGCTTAGCTTCATATCCTTTATCTTGTATCGATGCCAGTGGTCCTCCCAGCGCATCATACGCCCGCAATATGGGCGCAAAAGCGGCTCAGGGAGACATACTATTATTCTGTGATTCAGATGATTATGTTAACGATATCTGGATTTGTTCTTTGGTAGAAGCCTATCGGGCATCGGGCGGTGCTTTGGTCAGCGGAGCTTTGCACCACGAAAAATTCAACTCTGCAGATATCCTTTATGCGTACAACATACAGAGAGACCCGGAGCCCTCTGAGAAAATTTACGATGCGCACCCCACTCAATACGCAGGCTTTTTGCCCACTGTTCCGGGCGGAAATTTTGCTATCTCAGCTTCAGATTATGCAGACCTTCGAGGTATGGATTATAGCTTTCCCGGTGGTGCCGAGGAAACTGATTTTTCATGGCGCGCTATACTTTCAGGAAAAAATGTAGTCTCAGCGCCCCGCGCAATTATTCAATATCGGCTCAAGACTGATAAGAAATCCTTGTTTAGACAACAGCGCATTCAACAACGCGCTAAAGTCCTGTTATGGGTTCGCTACAGAAATCATGGAATGCCAGGTCCCAGTCTTAAATATTCTATTCAAGAAATCTGTACCAACACTCTAAAAATATTGAAGGCTAAGAATAATTCAAAAGAGCAACTAAGATCTGTCCGCCTCTTGGGTGGACACCTCGGCGCCGTTGAGGGAATTATCAAATACAGGATATTTAGAGTAAGAAATTCCCCGAAGTTCTAGCGAGTAATTGCGCTCCAAAGGGGCGTCAGAGGATATAAGACAACCCAGCTCCCAACGATGCGTAGAATACGCTAGGTATCACGTCAGTTAGTTTGGTGATTTTCTGCCACGCCTAATGTGCACCAGAAGAGCATCTCAGAGATGGTTGGTAATTAATAACGCACAGGCATGCGCTGTGAATAGAGCTTTATTAATCTGTACCTACCGTTTTTTGAAGCTCCTCGTATTCACGTATAAATCCAGGTGGATAGTAGCCCAGAACATTCATTAGGTCATAGAATCGGTGCCTCCAGTCAAGACGTTCAAGGCTGTTTTTGATATTATTTCTGAGATTTTCTTCAGTTAAATGAGTTAGTGCCGAAACTAGTTCTTGCAAACCTGTTTGCATATCAACCGCTGATACTTCTACAGTAGCTCCTTCCCACAGTAGCCTTGAAGCTGACATAGATTCTGGGCGCTTTCCTGCAACTACACACCCTTGCCCTAACGCATCTGTCCAACGTGCAGTGAGGTACTGCTTTGTAGGATGGGTGTAAGAAGTAGGGCTCACATCATTAGAAAATGCAAGAATAATTTTAGATTCTTGGTATGCTTTCACAACATTATTGGCGCTCTCTTCAGAGGTGCTGCCAAATGGTGGTCGACCGCGGAAAATTATTCCCTGTTTTTCGCACACTTTTTGGGTACAATCGTCATCAGCCCATGCTTCTGGCTGACGTCCTATTCTTAATATATCGACTGTTTTCTTATCGACTAAAGATAAACGCTCTTGATAGTTGCTCCACACATCAGTTCCCCACGGCAAAGCAGAAATATCAGCCTTACACTGACGTCGCCATTCTTCGACATCCGATTCGTCCATCACAAAAATGTGATCAAATGTCCGAGTATTTTTAGCAATTAACGGTATTCGATCTGTCCAAAAGCTATCAATCACCCAAGCATATATTTTTTTATATCTTTTTCGAAAAAAATAAGAATTTGCAATAGCGTTGAGCTGCCCCGGATCGTAAGCAATAAGTAGAGCTACAGTATCGCCGTTCTTGCGTCTAGGTACTAGAGAAAGCAGTTTTGTTGAATTTCTCAGAGATTTCCTTAACTCAACAGAGAGGCACTTGCTATTAAAGTATCCGGACAGCAAATTCACCATTTTGTAGATGGGTTGCCAGCCAACCTCATCTGGAACTGCAAGAATAATCTCCACATTTTGGTAGTCAGCAGTGGTAGATTCCCCTCGTGTTTTTTGAGTAAGAACGTTTCCGACGACTCCAAATTTTTGAGGGTTACATTCGACATTCACAGATTTATTCACGGTGTTTTTCGCTTACTTCCATGCCGTACAACAATTATTTTGAATTTATTCAGGAAGTTGCCCGAGCGCAACGAGGTGGGCAAACTCTGCGTTAGAGGTACGCACCTGCTCGAAAGTACCTCGCGACACTATTTGCCCCTGGCTCATAAATAGCAACTGGTCAACCTCGCGAACAGTTGAAAGACGGTGTGCCACGATGATAACGGTAATCTCGCGAGAGAGTTTACTAATGGTTTGAGTAATTTTATGCTCAGTATCATTATCAAGCGCGGAAGTAGCTTCATCTAGCACCAGAACACTAGGGTTACGGTAGATTGCGCGAGCAATACCAAGACGCTGACGTTGCCCGCCAGAGAGTCTTGTGCCTCGCTCGCCAATCTTGGTGTGAATCCCTTGCTCTAACGAGTTCACTACATCTGTGAGCTCAGCAATTCTAATACATTCCCAGACCCTATTTTCATCGATTTCTTCTAGGTGTAGCCCGTAAGCGATCTCTTCTAGGACGCTCTTAGAGCTTAGGTAAACATCCTGTGGAACGTATCCCACGTAGTTATGCCAGCGCTCGATATTAGAGTGAACATCACACGTATTGAATGTTACTGAACCCTCAGAGGGCATAAAAAGACCTAGCATCACGTCGATAAGAGTGGTTTTGCCCGAACCAGATCCCCCCACTACAGCAAGGGATGTTCCAGCAGGGACATCAAAGTTTAGATGATTAAGAACATTTTTTTCACCATCGGGATAGCGAAAGCTGAGATTGGAAACCTTAATTTCCAGTGGCGTTCTTTTCTTGTGCACCTGAGAGAAAGAACCGATATCAGGTTCACTAGTTTTAAGGGCAAGCGTAGGCGTATTAAGTTCTTTCATTTCTCTATCAATGAGTTGCATAGAGGGAGCACCAGCCCTCACACCACCCAAGGTGGCCGTAAGTCGAACGAAACTAGGTAAGATTCGCACGCAGGCACCGGCAAAGACCAGCAAATAAGCGGCAGATTCAATTCCTCCCGTAAAGACCATCAATATCAGGAGGAGAACTATGCCAATAATAAAAACAATTTCTAAGAGGTACTTAGGTAAATCTTGGTAGAAAGTCCTTGCTCTGCTAGCCTCCACGGCTTTAAGGCGTGCGTCCTGATACTCGTAAACTCGCCGTTCGGATACACCGTGCATTCTGTTCTCACGATACCCCGCAACTGCATCTAATGTTGCATGAGAAGATAACCACGACATCTCGAGAGATATTTCGCCTGCCTTAAGATTCCGCTCTTTAAGTACTTTCTGCAATACAAACGCCGCGCCGATGAAGTAGGCGAATGCTACCGTTGCTTGAAAAGGTGTAATGACGATTAACAAAATCATGAGAAAAAGTATGGTTGCTGATTCCCCGATAATAGTTAGAAGACCGCCTAGATACTGTGTGTATGCCTGTCCTGTTGCTTCACCTGTTGACCGCATGATATCTGCGGTTTGACGCTTACGATGATTCAGGTATGAATCATTCATATATGACTCAAGAATAGTCGTGGCAGCTGCAGTTTGTTGACGAGCCAGAAACCCCGAAGACCACCAACGGATTACCAATGAAACAATACCCTTGAGAACAAAAGCAACCACAAGCACTAAAGAGACGTATACAACCATATGATTTCGGTCTGGGTTGCCTAACAAATTATTTAAATGCCCCAGATATCCGGTTGTATAATCTTCACCCATAGCAATTTGGATAATTGGTAGTATCGCAGCAACGCCTAGCAAATCAAAAAGACCTACTGCAAAAGTTGCGATAACACTGACAACTAGTAGGTAAAATGCTCTTCCTGGGAAAAGACGGCGGATCCTAGCCAATGCCAGCTTCAAGTCAGTACTCATTTCTTCTGGGTTATCCCGTATGCCTCAGATATGTACGGTGGCACTCACCTATATAAATACATCACGGAACTGTAATTATAGTTATCAGCCTAACACTCCCTCTTTATCGATAGAAATGTATCTTCCCCCTTACCCTAATCACATTCAAATAAAATTATTTTCTGCTTCGTCTCTATAAGATATTTAGAGTTTTAGCGGAGGCAAGATGTCCACAGCCTGCCCTCGAAAATATAACCATACGCTAGGCTATGATTCATTACATTTAACACAAGGTACGTGTTGGACTCTTAAATCAGATGAGCCAGACTTCTCAAGTATGAAAAATAAAATTGTTATAGATCATTGCAGACCCCCCTGAGACCTACCGGTTCGAAGTTCACACCGCCTCGTCTGACGGCGTCTTCACTGCCACCGCGTAGCGTCCGCGTCGTTGTAGAGAGCGTGCCAGAGCCTCAGCATCTTCTTTGCTTTCCATCAGCAAAGCGATGGTGGGTCCTGAACCAGAGACGAAGGATGCCACAATCTGCGCATCCTGAAAGCCAAGAGTCTTAGCCAATTCAGGTTGTAAAGCTACCGCGGGGTCTTGCAAATCATTTCGAAGATAACGCGAGATCTCATGCAAACGCGCGATGGGAGCGCCGTTAGAGCTCAGCGCTTCAAGAAGCTCATCGGGCACTTCAAGTTCGCCCGGGGCAGAGTACTTACCCTGCGCGCGTCCTGCATCAAGTTCAGCAAAAACAGCGGGTGTTGAAAGACCGGTAGTCGATGCCACCATGACAAGGTTCAAAGCACTATCGTCGCTACCGTCAGCCTCAATATGGGTGAGCTTATCGCCCACGCCCATACCCACTGCCAGACCACCGGCGTAAGCGAACGGCACATCAGCACCGAGAGTAGCTGCAATTTCAAGGATGCGAGACTCGGCCACGGGTGCTTCAGCAAGTCCTGCACGCACGAGGTACTCATTCATCGCGCGCAAAGTAGCTGCAGCATCAGCCGACCCTCCACCCATACCACCGGCAACCGGTACCGCTTTGACCAGATGAATATCCAGGCTGACATCGAGCACCGTTAGATTCTGCTCAAGTAAAAGAAGCTCAGCAGCTTTATACGCCAGGTTCTTGTTATTGAGCGGCACTACAGAAAGATCAAACTCCCCTGCTTGTTCCATCTGATCTAGCAAGGAGCCCTCAGCAATAGATGCTGAGATAGTAGTACCCCGCCGCGCTGTGGGCGATAAAATGACTCTCTCGTACATCGAAACTGCAGAGTACAGGCTAGCCACCGGGTGATAGCCATCTTCTCTTACCCCGCCAACGGCGAAATAGAGGTTCACTTTTCCGGGTACTGACGCTTCTACGCGCGTACTGTCAGAACTCATTTCAACAATGCTCCTTAGAGACTATCTTTCTAAGCATCAGCGGGAAAATCACGGGCCGCTTCAGCAATTTTTACGAAGTCGAAGACATCTAGTTTTTCACCGCGCAGGGTGGGGTCGATACCGGCGGCTTCTAGAATCTCACCGGCTCGAGCTGAGCTGCCTGCCCAACCCCCCAGTGCCGCGCGCAAAGTTTTACGACGCTGAGCAAACGCCGCATCGATAATGGCAAAAACCTCCTCGCGCGGTACATCGGAAAGCAGTTCGGGGCGACGTTTAAAGGCAACAAGACCGGATTTAATCTTGGGAGCAGGCCAGAACACGTTGGTTCCAATGACGCCGGCCTTCGACACTTCGCAGAACCAGTTAGCTTTGACACTGGGAACACCGTAAATCTTAGAACCGGGTTTAGCGGCAAGACGGTCAGCTACCTCATCCTGGACCATCACTAGCGCGTGCTGAATGGAGGGAAACTGCCCCAGCAAATGAATAAGTACGGGAACAGCAACGTTATAGGGCAGATTAGCCACCAAAGCGGTAGGCGTCTTGGGTAGCTCCATCACGCGCATGGCATCGCTCAGTACCACATCGATACGGTCTTCTGAGCCCGGGCGGAACTTAGCAATAGTTGCGGGAAGTTGCTGCGCCAGCGGCGGATCAATTTCAACAGCAACCATGTCGCGGGCAGCATCCAAGATACCCAGTGTCAATGATCCCAGCCCAGGCCCCACCTCCAGCACCGTTTCGTTGCTGTCGATGTTCGCCGTTGCGATGATGCGGCGAATAGTGTTGGGGTCAATCACAAAGTTCTGACCCAGGGTTTTAGTCGGTCGTATTCCCAGGGTGTCCGCCAGTTCGCGGATCTCTTGCGGGCCAAGAAGTTGCTGTTCTATCACGGGCTCTATTCTAGCTAAAAGTAGGGTTCGAAAACGGTGTAAGTGGTTTTATGATTCGGGCAAGTTACGAGTGCCCAGCCAGGGCAGAAGAACATCCAGTCCAGCCTCAACCTCTTCCACTGCCTTTTTCGCCGCATGAGGACCAAGACGGAAAGGGTCGGCAATAGAATCAGCAGGGATTTCAGGCAGGTTGAGGGTGGTGAGGTATTCCAGCGCCGAGCTGTTCTCTCCCCCGTTTGCGTGTGCCCGCTGAATTTGTTTGAGCAAAACTACTTTGCGATGAAACTGCGGGAATTCGCGGATAATCCACTGCCTGTGGGTACTGTCCATCGCAACAATCAGTGCGGCCTTCTCGGCGAGCGCACGCGTCATTTGCTGAGCGCGGTGCCCGCTGATATCGATGCCGCGTTCTATGAGTTCTCGGTCAATATCCGGGGCAACTCCCGAGCCCACGACTGCCCCGATACCCGCGCTTTCAAAGCGCCACCCCTCATTGATATTGCGGTGGCGGGCGATGAGTTCTGCCGATGCGCTTCGGGCAATGTTGCCGGTGCACACGAACAAGATGGTGTTGCGGTCTGTATCGATTGCAGGTGCGTCCTTTCTTCTGAGTAAGGACGCAACATTAAATTTAGACATGTTAGTTTTCTTCTGTTTTTAGGATGCCCATGTGCCGTAGACGCGCTGCGTGTTCTCGTAGATGATGCGGCACAGTTCTTCAAGATCTTGCTGGCGGTGTTCTGCCATGAAACGCACGGTGTAGTTGACCATATAAGATGCGTTAGGTCGGCCGCGGAAGGGATGCGGGGTGAGGAAGGGCGCGTCGGTTTCTGCCAGGATCAATTCGGGGCGGGCTATTGTCAAAGATTCTTGGATACCGCGAGAGTTTTTGAAGGTGACGGTTCCTGCAAAGCTCATGTACCAGCCGTTTTCGTTACAGATCTTTGCGAGTTCAGCGTCCCCGGAGTAGCAGTGGAATACCACAGTCTGTGGGGCGCCTTCTTCTTGCAAAATCCGAACGACGTCATCGTGGGCGTCCCTGTCATGGATCTGCAAAGCCTTGCCATATTTTTTAGCGATGCGAATGTGCTCGCGAAAGCTGTACTGCTGAGCATCTTTGCCGTCTTCACCGGTGCGGAAATAATCTAGGCCGGTTTCTCCGATAGCGCGTACTCGTTCGTGCGCCGCCAGTTTTTCGATAGCTGCCAGAGCTTGGTCTAGCTCACCGGTTTCAGCAAGTTTGGGGGCTTCGTTCGGGTGAAGGGCGACGGCTGCTAAAACGCGCGGTTCTGCATCTGCAACTTTGACAGCATAAAGACTAGAAGGCACATCGCAACCCACCTGCACTACCGATTCAATACCGAGCGCGGCTCCGGTATCTAGGGCATCATGAACCGAGATTTCCACCTCACCATCTAACAAGTCCATGTGGGTGTGATTATCCATGATGGGGTGCGGTAGAGGTGCAGGTGCAGGCGGGAAAACAAGGTTGCGTTTGCGTCCCCCGTCCCCTTCGGTGGAACGACGACGTGTTCCTTCCCCGCTGTCCTCACCCTCCACACTGTAACGCTCAGCTTCGTAGGCAGGAGGTGTCGAGCCTTCTTCAACAGGGGTCGGGGCACCAAAAACACTGGCGTCAATATCCTGTTGGGTAGGCAGAGTAAAACTAAATTGCTGCGCAAGTGCTTCTAAATCTTGCTTGCTCAGGCACGGATTATCGGAGGTGCACATATCAATCCTTTTAAGTACCGTCTTGTTCTGGGGTAAAAATTTATGAGTTCTCAGCTCGTGCAGTCAAGGTGGCTTCGTAGAGTTCTCGTTTGCTGACACCTGTTTCCGCTGCCACCTGGGCAGCTGCCGCCTTGAGCCGCATCCCTTCTTCAACCAAGGAAAGGACGCGGTCGGTCAAGCTGTCTGCCGATTGGGCTTCTGGCTCGGGCGCGCCTTCAACAACCACGGCGATTTCACCGCGAATACGCTCATTGTTCTCAGCCCATTGAACCAGTTCCGCTAAGGTACCGCGAATAATTTCTTCGTGCAGTTTAGTGAGCTCACGGCACACAACTGCACGGCGCGCTTCACCAAAAGTGGAAGCAAAATCCCGCAAGGTTGCCTCAAGACGGTGGGGAGATTCGTAGAACACCATGGTGCGTTCTTCATCTGCCAACGACTTGAGTCTACGCGAGCGATCGCTACCTTTACGTGCTAAGAATCCTTCAAAAGTAAAGCGTCCGGTAGGCAGACCAGAAACCGCCAGCGCGCTCAGAACCGCAGATGGTCCCGGAGCAACGGTTACCGGTAAATCAGCATCTGCTACCGCCTGTGCTGCCACATAGCCGGGATCAGAAACCGTGGGCATACCCGCATCGGACAGTAAAAGAACGGTCTTACCCGACTCAACGGCATCAACGATTTGAGCACTGCGCTCAGACTCATTGTGGTCGTGGTTGACGATGGTGCGCCCACTAATCTTCACGCCCAATCCAGAGGCAAGTGTGCGTAACTTGCGGGTGTCTTCAACAGCAATGAGATCGGCAGTTGCCAAATAATGTTTGAGGCGATCAGTAGCATCTGCCAAATTGCCAATGGGTGTTCCTCCCAGCACCAGAACGCCACCTGCCACGGTCTCGGTGCTGTATTCGATCTCAACCTCATCATCAAATTCTTCGATTATCTCGCCCACGATCTCGCCCCTATCTCTGATATCTTCTACTCGTTCGATTCTAGTCGGTTGCCACCGTTAGCAAGAAAAGCTCCGCTTGCCGCTAGATAGCGCTGAAAAATTAGACGGCTTGATACCATAGGCGATGATGTCTACTTCCACGCAATCCTCTTATTCTCAGGTACCCCGCGTTGTCACCATACGCGATGCTTTCACCGAAAAAACGCTCCGAGCACGTTTGGCTGTTGCCGATGTGGCACTGCCTGCTAACGGCTGGTTAGCGCCTTTCTTAATCGTGGTGTTAGCCGGTGTGATGCGGTTTTGGCATTTGGCTACACCCAACGCCGTTGTTTTTGACGAAACCTACTATGCCAAAGACGCGTATTCGCTTTTGCATTTTGGCTACGAGCGGGGCTGGGCTGAAGGTGTTAACGATAGTTTTGTGGCCGGGAATCCCACGGGAATCTTGGATTCTGCCGAATACGTCGTTCATCCGCCGGTCGGCAAGTGGATGATTGCCTTTGGAATGATGTTCTTTGGGGACAACAACCCGGTAGGGTGGCGGTTTAGCGCCGCCCTTATCGGCACACTTTCTGTGGCACTTGTTGCGATTGCGGCTTGGCAGCTCTTTCGATCGGTCTCGGTTGCGACCATGGCCGCTTTCATCATCACGATCGACGGTCACCACTTTGTGCAATCGCGTTTTGCACTGCTCGATATTTTTCTTATGTTCTGGTTGTTCGCAACCTTCGTCCTTCTACTTGCAGATAGGACGCACGCCCGGCGAAAACTAGCAGCAAAGATAGCGGCGAATGCTCAGGCAAACGGTGGTATTCCCACCGATAGTTTCATGAAATTTGGCCCCACCCTAGAGTTTCGTTACTTCCGTTTTTCCGCCGGCATCACGGCTGCCCTAGCTGCAGGTGTTAAGTGGAACGCACTGTTTTTCATCGCCATCTTCGGTGTGCTCACTGTCTTATGGGACATGAATGCTCGGCGCATCGCAGGTGTTAAAAACTGGTTGCTGGCAGGTATCTTTAAAGACGGCATTCTCGCCTTTGTATACATGATTGTGTGCGGTATTTTCTGGTATATCCTCACGTGGAGCGGCTGGCTCGCCTCTTCTAGTGGCTACCACCGAAACTGGGCACAAGAGCATCCGGGTGAAGGCGTGCAGTGGCTGCCCGATCCCCTGCGCTCGCTCTGGGAATATCACGTCAGTGCCTATACTTTCCACACCGGGTTGAGCTCAGAACACACCTATATGTCCCCAGCCTGGAAGTGGCTAATTCTCGCGCGTCCTACCTCTTACTACTACGAATCTCCTAAAAATGGTGTGGACGGCTGTACCGTTGATAGTTGCTCATCTGCCGTTCTCAACATCGGTAACCCGCTGATCTGGTGGTCGTTTATTGTAGCGGCGGTTTTTGCTCTAGCAATTATGGTGATTCGACGCGACTGGCGTTTCACCGCCCTATGGATTGTTTTTGCCGTGGGGTATTTCCCGTGGTTCCTCTACCCAAACCGCACCATGTTCTTCTTCTACGCTCTATCCTTTGAGCCCTACATGGTGCTGATGCTCGCTGGTCTGTTAGGTCTGATTCTAGGACGCCCCAGCGATAGCGTGCGCCGTCGAAAGTTAGGCCTGTGGATTGTAGGAATCTATCTGATTGTTGCGCTTCTTCTGAGCATTTTCTTCTTCCCCATTTGGACAGCTCAGGTTATCCCCTATGAGCACTGGCGCTGGCGCATGTGGTTCGATGCCTGGATTTAGTGCTTGCATCCGACTAGAACTATTAGTTCAGTGACCATAAAAGCATCAAAATCTGCCTTGGATAACAGGAGATTTTGACGCTTTTGTGGTTACGTGAAAGATTTTTAGTTCCTGAACAAAGCCGGCACGTTTAGATCAGGACGCGCGAGCTTAGTCCTGCGATAATTTTTGTTTGAGTGCTAATCGGTCCGCAGCATTCTTACGAGCGCGTTCTCTACGGAACTTAGTAGGCCACGAGAGCGCCATTGTTAGAATCGTCAGCAACACAGCCAATGCTGCAACCGCAATACCGGCATCTACCCAGAACTGCGGCGGGTAGAGACGAATGAGGGTGTCGGATGCGCGGAACATCCAGTTACCCTGAGGGAAGAACAGCTCGTGGAATCGGGTAAAGAAGCTCTCCCAGCCCAGAGCGCCAAGAACAGCTAGAGCAATCATGAGAGCCAGCGTCAGCCAGGATCCTGCAAAGATGCTCTTTCGAATAGCACCGGGAGCGCGTTCTTTGAGACTACGGGAGCTCAGCATCGCCAGAACTGCCCAGACAGTTGCAAGAATCATCGCGGCAATCATGACGTGTTTGACGTCAGTCATGTGCTCCACTTCTTTTGCTAAGAACCACTTTTGACCCTCACTGTTGGTGAGCTCAGAAAGATAGGTGCGCGGGGCAAAATTGAGAATGTATTCCAAGCCGTAAGAGCCAAGGCGCATCCTCTCAGCAGTGTCAAAACCGAAAGAGTCTGTGGGAAAACCGGGACGGTGGTAGGCCATCCATAAGAATCCTGTGGTGGCGATCAGGCGCACAGAAAGCGCGAGCGTGACCAGCGGTACGGCAAGTGCGATGATGAGCTGCCGTAGACGCAAAAAACGCGGACGATCATTGACCGCAATCTCGCGAGCAGTCGCTCGTTCAGCGGCCTCATCTTCCCGATCAGCAATGCTGACGGGAGTATCGGTAGCAGGTAGAGCAGTAGAAGCTGCCACTGCCGCGACACCGGATTCTTGAGCCGAAATGTTACCAGCTACTTCAGAGGATGACGCCTTATCGGCAGGCGAAAAGCCTTCATGTTCTTCAGTCAAAGGCGGATGCGCTGGAGCATCAGGCTGAAGTGCTGCCGGTTCGAGCGACTCATTCGCCTCAGAAGGCTCAGCCACCGTCTCAGCACGGCGAGCGCGCAAAAGTTTATCTGCAGCCCGCGCACTACCTCCATATTGCTCCGCATCGGATTTAACGCTAGAGGGGGTATCAGGCTGGTGGTCGTTAATAGCCGGCGCGAGCTTCTCCCACTCGCGTCCTTCATTTTTAGGGGGCACTAAAGCGATTCTCCTTGCCGATTACGCTGATATCTAAAAAGTCTCCCGCGCTTCACAATAGTAGCGCGAGAGACAAACAAAATTTAGTGGTTGGGCTTACCAGTCGCCCTTGTAGTTCTCATCTGAGTACGACGCGAAAGGAATGTTCCAGTCGCCATAGCCGTTATCGGGATCAGCCATGGGGTAACCGGTGTTCACAGTTTCCACCACATCACCAACGTCAAAGGTATCGAAGAAGTACTTGGCGTCAGCGGGCAACATACCCAAGCAACCGTGCGAGACGTTAGTAACGCCTACGGAACTGTAGGCTGAGGGTAGTGCCTGGTGAACGAACACACCTGAGTTAGTTAGACGGCTGGTGTTGTGAGCAGTAAAAGGCTCATACCAGTGCGGGTCCCCCTTCTTGAGACCGAGCGTCGTCGGATCAAACTTGTAAGTGGCGGCCTGCTCGATCACCACGAGCTTGCCAACTACGGAAGGCCAATCTTCATTGCCTAAAGTAATAGGTACAGTGTTGACCAGCTTGTCATTGATAAACATCTGCATAGTCTTAGTGTTGTTATCAGCGAGCGCGTAGCGCTTATCGCTGGTTGAGAAGTTCACGACCAGGTTTGAATTACCAATCATGCCGTTGCCCAAATCAGCACCCAGCAAATCAACCTTGGCGGTGATGGGGGTACGGGCGGGAAGATAATCTTCGGTACGCCAGCGCGCCACGGTATCTGAGTACCAGCGAACCTTACCTTCTCCAACGCCCTTGCCCGTTACGCTAATGAGTTTTTCAATCTCATCTTTATTCACCACGGGTTCTGAGAAATGGAATTCAAGAATCTGTCCGACGCCGTAGACGCCACCTTCTTGAACGTTAGGAATCCACGCGTCCACCTGATTAGCAGCGGTTACCGTACCAAAGGTGCTCTTATCAGTAGCCTCAGTTTTCTGGGGGTCTACGGCGGTGTAAGTAAGGGTGTACTGAGTGTCGAATTCAAGGTCTTCGTTTGAGGTCCACGTGGTTTTAACGTCGTTTAGCTTGCCTTGAACCTCAACCCCCGTAACATCGTTCACGAGCTTCACTGATTTGAGAGTGGTTCCATTTTCAGCGGTAACGGTTGCCGGATGAGTGGGGTTATGTTCTACTGCCTCATTCTCAGGAACAACACTGACTTTACCCACGTACTTCGGCTTTTCCGAGGGCATTGCAGAGGAAGAGGTGGAAGTAGAAGACGAAGCGTTGTCTGATGACGAACCACACGCCACTAAACCCAATGCCGACGTTATACCAAGCGCCGACAGGCCCAATGCCTGACGACGTGACGCAATGCTCTGTCTGGGGGAAAAAGCCACGTTGAATCCTTTGCACGAATAGCCCACAGAAAAATACTGTGAGCACCTGTTCTAGGTAAAATCTAAAGAAAGACGCGCATTCCGCGGCGCGCTATAAAAATCAGGGATTATCTAATACTAGTTCTAAACGCTTCGAAGCGGCGGAAAGTTTTCCGCTGATTCTTGTGAAGCCTGCGATGCTGAGTTATCAACCCGCACCACCTGCCAGCCCTGAGGGGCGGTTAAACGATCCGCATGGAACTCGCATAAATCATAAGCGTGAGGTTCGCGGTGCACAGAAAGCGGACCAATCACAGCAGTTGAATCTGCATAAGCATAGGTCAGAGTAAGCACCGCTTCGCGGGTGCAGGTCTGACGGGAGCAAAGACGTTGTTGTGCCATGAAACTAAAGTACGCTTTCTTAGATAGATTGCTTTCGAAGACGACGACGTTCGCGCTCGGAGAGCCCGCCCCAAATACCGAATCGCTCGTCGTTCTCCATTGCATATTCTAGGCATGCATCGCGCACGGGGCACTCGCTACACACGCGCTTAGCGTCGCGGGTAGAGCCGCCTTTTTCAGGAAAAAATGCTTCGGGATCGGTTTGTGCGCACAGCGCGTCAGCTTGCCAGGCGAGTTCCCCGTCGTCGCCATCGGTGCTGTAAAGACCAGCGGCTGCTTCCCACAGGGAAAGCGCATCTGGATCGTTTGAGAACAGATCGATATTTTTGGCCTGTTGGCTGTTCTGAGCCTTTTTAGCGTCCTTCGCTTTTTCACGCGCATCAGCGGCAGTGAGTAGTGAGGTTGCCTGTTGTTCTAGATACTGTGCAGATTGCATAGTGTAACGCTGGGTTGCTACGGAGAAATTGTCCGCTTCACTCCTGGATTGAGTAAAAGAACCCATGTTTCGCCCCTTCGTATCCAATGACGGTGAGTAGTGTGGCTCTTATTGAACACGCACGGTGATGCACAAGATGTACATAAACAAGAACCCCCAAATAGTTCTTATTTACGTGTGGGCACAACTGTGTCGCATAAAAACCCTAGAAACTAATTGAACGTGTGTTTACCCCTGTTCGTCAAGCTGGGTTCCCACATTAACCTCTTTTAGACAACGTATATTTCTGCGATTTGTTATTCTTTGTGGTATAAGCTATTAGAGATTTTTGCTGACCTAGTTAATCCGTGAACCACCTAGTCACGGGGGTAAACTTTTCAAAGGTACTGCCGCGGTCGTACAGTGAAACTATGCCTTCACTATCGCTACCCCAGTTTTTAGAAACCTTGAAAAAACGTCAGTCCCCTTCCCTTATCTGGTACTCCGCTCCAGGCGAGCGCGTTGAACTCTCTGGACGCGTCTTTGATAACTGGGTATCAAAAACAGCTAACTTCTTGGTGGAAGAACTTGACGTAGAGGTAGATGATTCTGTCGTACTCCCCCGCCAGCTTCACTGGCGAACCTTAGCCATTGCGGTAGCCAGTATGCGAGTGGGTGCAGTCATCCACGAACAAGCAGAAGATGTTCGCGCCTCTTTCGCTTTTGCCCCGCAAGATATTGAAGACGCTGATGCTGAGTATGCAGTGCTCGTAGAACGATCTGCGTTGGGTATGCGTTTTATGGGTAAAGTTCCTGATTCCCTCGATGCCGTGGACTACGCCTCCGAAGTGCGCAGTTTCGCCGATGTTTATATGGGCTTCAATCAGCCGGATGCAATCACACCCGCTGTTGAGTCCATCTCTCATGGGGAACTTCTTCAGAACGCGCATGACCTCGCGCAAAAACTTATTCAAACCCTCCCTGCTGAGATCCATGCTGTGCAAGTGTCGGGGGATCTTACGCACCCTTCAACTCTCACTCAGTTTTTAGCGGCTCAAATCGCGGATTTAGCAGTGGTCGTGCTTGATCCAGAGATTGACTTTACAAGCGACAACCGTCTGGAAAAGATTTTTGCGGATGAAAAAGCCCAGCCTTTCCCTTCGCTTTAAAAAGTTGCACCGCATACGTTGGTCTTCTGTGAGGTAGGTTTCACGAAACGCGTTATAACGGCTAACCTAGAAACGTGACTTCATATCCTGTAACCGGACCTAAAATTGGCGTTGTTGGCGGCGGGCAGCTTGCTCGCATGATGGCTCCTGCAGCCACTGAACTCGGGTTTGATTTGCGTGTACTTGCAGAATCACCCGAAGTCTCTGCTGTGGCAGCTGCAAAAGAAACCCCTGTGGGTGACTACAAAGACTTAGAGGCGCTTCGTGACTTTGCGCGCGATGTGGATGTTCTAACTTTTGATCACGAACATGTACCCGGTGAGTTTTTGAGAACTCTCATGGACGAAGGCGTAAACGTTCAGCCGCGTCCAGATGCTCTCTTATACGCCCAAGACAAAATTGAAATGCGCAAGGCAGTAGATCGTTTAGGCCTTCCAAATCCACGCTGGGCAGAAGTAACCGATGTTGAGGCACTTGTTGATTTTGGTGACAAAACCGGCTGGCCAGTGGTGTTGAAGACTCCGCGCGGTGGCTACGATGGCAAGGGCGTTATGGTTCTTGATGATGCTACCGAAGCCCGCGGGGAAGAAGCTCAGAAGTGGTTTGCGAACCTTCCTCACCGCACCGATTTCTCATCTCTTCTCGTCGAAGAAAAAGTTAACTTCTCGCGTGAATTATCTGCCCTTGTAGCCCGCCGTGATTCTGGCGAAGTTCGCCCCTGGCCCGTTGCAGAATCGATCCAGGTAAATTCAGTGTGCGATGAAGTCATCGCACCTGCCCCGGAAATAGACGCTGTAGTTGCACAAAAAGCGCAAGAGGCTGCCATCACCATCGCATCCGAACTTGGGGTTACCGGCGTCATGGCTGCCGAACTCTTTGAAGTTCCGGGTTCCGAGCACGGCTTCTTAGTCAATGAACTCGCGATGCGCCCGCATAACTCAGGGCACTGGACTCAGGACGGTTCTGTTACCAGTCAGTTCGAGCAGCACTTGCGCGCCATACTGGATTTACCCTTAGGTGAAACCAGCGTCAAAGGCGAAGTTGCTCTCATGAAAAATTTCTTGGGCGGTTCTCAAGAAGACCTCTTTGCTGTACTGCCCACCGTTTTGAAAACGGATGCCCGCGCCAAGGTTCATCTTTACGGCAAAAGCGTGCGTCAAGGCCGCAAGATTGGTCATATCAATATGACCGGCAAAGCCTCAGAACTAGATGAACTCCGTGCCTCTGCAAAACAGCTGGCTACCTACTTCACCGACGGCATCAAAAACTAATCTATCTTCAGCGATCGGCGCTGTTGCCGGTCCTTATCAACGTACAAGGAGACAGCATATGGGTTCCCCCTACAACTCACAGCAGCCCATCGTAGGAATCGTCATGGGTTCAGACTCAGACTGGCGAGTTATCGAAGCGGCAGCAGAAGTTCTCGAAGAATTCGGGATTCCTTACGAAGCTGATGTTGTCTCAGCACACCGTATGCCCGAAGACATGGTGGAATACGGCCGCAAAGCCCATGAACGCGGCATCCGCGTCATTATTGCAGGTGCAGGCGGTGCAGCACACCTTCCCGGAATGCTTGCAGCGTTGACTCCCCTGCCGGTGATCGGGGTGCCAGTAAAGCTCAAGAGCTTGGACGGCATGGACTCCTTGCTCTCTATCGTGCAGATGCCCGCAGGTGTGCCCGTTGCAACCGTGTCCATCGACGGTGCGCGCAACGCAGGTCTCCTCGCGCTACGCATGCTCGGTTCCGGTACTGACGATTTCGCAGCTCAGGTACGAGACGATCTTCAAGAATTTGCTTCTTCTTTGCGTCAAACAGCGATGGATAAGGGATCTGTTCTGCGCTCACGCGTAGAAGAACGCCGCGAAGACTACGAACAGGAATCATCGCAGCGCACCACCATTGCCTCAGCGTCGGGCAAGGCGACCACCCCCACTAATGAGGATCTTCTTCCCAGCGTGGATGAAAACTACGTTGGACCTTATGCACCCTAACATTCGGGTATAGGAATATTCCCAGTTTTCTTCGCTACAGTGGTCAGGTAAATAAAACACCTGGCCACTGAAGCATTTAAACGCCCAGAACAAGGACGTTATAGTTATGGACACCCCGAAAAAAACAATTAGCGCCACCCGCGTTAAGGGAGAAAAACTTACCCGCGCGAGATATACAGACCCCCTTCATTACCCCGAGCTCGCATCGGATTCGGTGAAGGTGAGACGCGCATGGATTTTCGTGGCACTCACGTTGTTGATTCCGGGTTCAGTTCAGCTCATTGCAGGGGACAAAAAACTGGGGCGACGAGCTCTTGCTGTGACACTTACAGCATGGGTAAGTATTGCTCTTATTGTGCTTGGCAGTTTTACAGCGCGTGCTGCGGTGCTTTCTTTGTTCACCAACAGGTTTTTGCTTTTAGTGCTCATCGCGGTTCTTATCGCTTTAGCAGCACTATGGATTTTTCTGTTTCTCAATACTCTTAAAATTATTCGGGTGCGTTCGCTCCCTGCACGCGCTAGGGTTCCGGTTGTTTTAGGGCTCGTTGCGCTGACAGCTATTACCGGTGGCGGGCTAGCGTACAGTGCTTATATCGCATCCGTTGGACGCGGCGCTCTCGGCAAGGTTTTTGCTGGCTCTGGAACACTTACCCAGCACGAAGGACGCTACAATATTTTGCTCATGGGTGGGGATGCCGGTGCCGACCGTGTGGGTCGCAGACCAGACTCCATGACGGTTGTTTCGATCGATGCTTCTACCGGCCAGGCAGTCACGATTTCTGTACCCCGTAACTTGCAAAACGCCCAGTTCTCAGCAGATTCACCGCTGTGGCAGGTTTATCCGGAAGGGTTTAACTGCGGTGATGAATGTATTCTCAATGCGCTTTATACGGATGTTTCTGCTAACCACACCGATCTATACCCCGATTCCAACGATCCCGGTGCTGAGGCGACCATGGATGCAGTATCGGGTTCTTTGGGGTTACAAATTGATAATTACATGCTGATTGATATGGAAGGGTTTTCCTCGCTTATCGATGCCCTGGGCGGTATCACCATCGATGTGGGTGGACGCGTCCCAATTGGGGGTGGAACGGATCTGATAACGGGCGAGAAGAACCCCATCGACGGTTATATTGAACCGGGTGTACAACATCTCGATGGCTTCCATGCCCTGTGGTACGCGCGGTCTCGCGAGGGGGCCTCGGACTATGACCGAGAGGCCCGTCAGCGCTGCGTGCAGGCCGCTATGCTCAAGCAGTTAGAACCTGCCAACGTGCTCACTAAATTTGCTGATATTACCGCAGCAGGCGAGCAGATTGTAGAAACCAACATCCCTGAATCTGGCTTGAACGAACTTGGTGATGTCGCTATTAAATCGCGTCAGCACGAGCTCATTCAGTTTGCTATCGCTCCCCCATATTTCGAGGATATCTTCCCAACCTACCCAGATTTTAATGAAATACACTCGCGCGTGCAGCAGGTGATTTCTGATTCTACAGAGGGCAAAACTCCCGAGCCAACAGTAGCAATGGCACCGCGCACAGTCGGCTCGCAACAGGTCTTTGAAAGTGTGAGTGGTGAGGTAATTACTATCGAATCAGTCGCGGAGCTAACACCCAACGGTACCTGCTCCGTTCCCTAAAACACTTTGCTCGCCGGGTTGGTGCCCGGCGAGCATTGTTTATAACCGATAGACTGGAGCACATGAGTAATATTCTGCAGTCTTCCATTTGGGCAAAGTTTCAAGAATCTAACGGTCACAAGGTGTTTACTGGTTCGGGTGACGGGTGGAGCTACATGGCTACCTTAGAAGGTGGCAAAACCGGTCGTTATCTCTACTGCCCCTACGGTCCTGTTGCGTCCTCAGCTTCAGCATTTGACGAAGCTATCGCAGAAATCACCCGCCTAGCCCGCGAGAACAAGTGCTTGTTTGTGCGTATTGAACCCACTAACGATGAAATTTTCGAGGGCGCTGTTCCTTCTGCTTTCTTACGTGCGCGCGGTTTTAAGATTTCTCCCCGCCAGGTACAGCCTTCACACACTCAGCTGATTGATTTGAGCCAGGATGAAGACGCAATCCTCAAGGATATGAAATCAACAAACCGCAACCTGCACCGCAATATTCATAAGAAGGGCGTTACCTTCGAGACCTCACAAAACCCGGCAGACCTCGATATCCTGCTCAAGTTCTTGGATGAGACCGCTGGCCGTACCGGTTTTAACCGTCAGCGCGATGAGTACCTCAAGCAGGTAGCTACAGTGCTGATGCCCGCCGATGCAGCCACCCTTTACATCGCTAAGGTTGAGGATCAGCCCATTGGTGCTGCTTTTGTCTACGACTCAGACGACACCCGTACTTACGCGCACGCGGCAACCTCATTTGAACACCGTAAACTCTCAGCGGGCATCCCCTTGGTCACCAACTTGATTGTGGATGCTAAAGCTAAAGGCCTAAAATACGTTGACCTCTTTGGTATTGCTCCCAACGATGATCCCAACCATGAGTGGGCGGGTTTTACCAAGTTTAAAAAGTCTTTCGGTGGTCAGTCGGTAGAATTTCCGGGTACCTGGGATGTTCCCGTAAACACTGCCGGTTACAAGGCCTACACCGGTGTATATGCAGCAAAAGGCAAGGTTCCCGTGGTGAAAGCCAAACTAGTGGACGCGAAAGCCAAAGCGCTACCTGTTGTAAAGAAAACCGCAGCGAATATACGCGCAAAAATCGGTAAATAAAACCGTCAACAAAGCATAAGAAAGCGTCCTCGAAACATTGGTTTCGAGGACGCTTTTTTGCACTTACGCGCTAGTTATTAGCCGTTGACAGCGGGAAGTTTAGGATCGTTTGCAGCTTCTCGAGCCTTGCCCAAATCATTCAAAGTGATTTCAACCTTTGAAGTATCAGATTCAATGAGGCGGGAAGAAGGTACTGTCCATTTAATGTTGCCACCTTCAAAATCCTGAAGATAATACTTCTGTCCGTTTTCCTCTACATAATGACCATCCGCAAGGGGAAGACCAAGTGCACCAGCATCGGTAATCGAGTCAGTGTAGGGACTGCCGTAAGCCCAACCTGAAGCAAAGTTATAGTCCCAACGTCCGTCAAAACGAGTCATCTGGAACCCGAGGACGTCTGAGCGGACAGCTTTCGCTCCAGCTTTAGGAGTGCCATCGGGGTTAGCTGCGATGATTAGAGCGGAGTCGCCATCTTGGTAGTACAAAGCCTGCTGCATGCCCATCAAACCTGAGTGCTGCGACCAATCAACATCGGCAGGGTCCGTCAAAGGCGCGGGAGCTGGTTCATTATCAATAAGGTAGCTACCATCTTTGTCAGACCAGACGCTCACAGACTTAGTCATGAAACCGGCAACCTGAGCTTCGCCACCTTCGGGTTCATCAAAATAGGTAATCATGTAGTTGTAAATGGGACCACCGCGCCCATCGCCTACGCTACCTGAGTACTTAAGGGTACCGAATCGAGTCGGATCTTTGATGAATTCATCGAATACTCGCGGGTCCATCCATGCCCCAGTATCAGCTTGTGAATCATAGACGTATGTAAAACCACTAGCTTTCTCATACGAGAAACGACTATCGAGAGCGGTTAGATTACCTTTATAGTCGGTGGCGTAAATATCGTAGCCGTGGACCTGAG
>JBHWPN010000132.1:0-3312 GCA_043424895.1 Rothia sp. (in: high G+C Gram-positive bacteria)
GGTTATCAGTCCACCTAGATGACCCTGCCACGAAATACCCGAGACGAAGAAGCCAAAGGCAAAGTTCACCGCAATCAGAGTCAAAATCGAGCGGGTTTCACCGCCGTGGAGTCTATTCACCACAAAATAAGCGGCAAACAAACCAAAGACACCGCCGGATGCACCAACCACCCATGTGGAGGGATCAAGAAGCATGACAGCAACCGATCCGCCAACGATAGAGAGCAGATAAGTAATTAAGTATTTCCACTTACCCATGATGGGTTCTAAAGCCTGTCCAAACATCCACAGCGTAAACATATTCATGCCAACATGCGCGATATTGCTTTGCGAGTGCACAAAACCGGCAGTGAGCATCCGCCACCACTCACCTGAATACCCCACATAGGTAGCGTTGTAGGCAAGCTGTTGAATAACAGTCTGACCAGGCAATATTATTTGAAGCGCATATACCACCAGGGTAAGAGCAATCAGCACAATCGTCACGTGGTAATTAGCCCACGCCCCGCCGTGCGCTTTCTTTTGCTCACGCCGGTAGTCCTTACCCGTAGCGCTGCGGTAACAATCTGCACAGATCATTCCTACTTCAAGCGGAATCTGACATTCTCCACACGCCGGGCGGTTACAGCGTCCGCACCGGGCATAACTCACCCTGTCCGGATGGCGCACGCACACCGGAAATTGTTGCGGTTGTTCATAAGACCCGTAGCGCGGAGGCTGCGGGACATCCTGTCCGTAAGAATTACTGTCATCGAAAGGGGATGGGTGCTGATTACTCACAGAAAAACCTTAGAGATAAAGTACAAAGATTTATAAAAATGCCCGCGCACCGGTAAGTCGGCACGCGGGCTTTTTAGTTTTAGCTAAGACGTAACTTAGAGCTTCTCAATATCGATTGATGAGATAACGACGTCTTCGACGGGGCGATCCATTGCACCGGTTGCTACGCCTTCGATAGCGTCTACAACCTTCTTGGATTCCTCATCTGCTACCTCACCGAAGATGGTGTGGCGACCGTTCAACCAAGGGGTTTCTACGGTGGTAATGAAGAACTGTGAGCCATTGGTGCCGGGACCAGCATTAGCCATTGCCAATAGGTAAGGCTTGTTGAAGGAGAGTTCGGGGTGAATCTCGTCCTTGAACTGGTAGCCGGGGCCGCCGATGCCCTGACCCAAGGGGTCGCCACCCTGAATCATGAAGTCTTTGATGATGCGGTGGAAGATAACGTCTTTGTACAGCGGACCGTTCTGGGGTTCGCCGGTACGAGGGTGACGCCATTCCTTAGAACCGTCTGAAAGACCAATGAAGTTCTCTACGGTTTCGGGCGCGTGATTACCAAAGAGGTTTACGACAATGTCGCCCTGATTGGTATGAATAGTTGCTTTAGCTGTTGCAGTCATATTTTCATTTTCTCACGGGCATATAGGACGCGCCACCTTCTACACCGGCACTTATGCAGGTAGCGAAATGCTCACCCTGCTTGTTTTCCGTGTTTGACGGTGCAATTTCAAGGTTTATCACGGTGTAAGAAAAACTTCCGCGATGAGTGAAACGATAGATTTTTGCGGTGAGTTCTTAGCTTTTTTAAGGGTTTAGAACGTAAGCTGATATATAAACATAACTGTTGAGTACGGTTTACCGCGCAACTAACGTGTGGTTGGATCGCTCAACGCTATTGGAGGTAAACATGGCATTCGGCAAAGACCGCAAGGTTAAGAAGGCTACCAAGGCTGCTGACAAGGCTTTCGCGAAGGCGCAGAAGGCTACCGGTAAGAAGGCTGACAAGTTCGCCAAGCTTGCTGAGAAGAAGACCAAGAAGGCTCACAAGCTTTCAGGCAAGAAGGTTAACGCTTTCCAGAAGACTGCTCATAAGCAGGGTAAGCACGCTCAGAAGTCATTCCAGGCTGTTGCTAAGGACGGCTCAAAGAAGCTTCACGATGTTCAGGAAACTCTCGTAGAGAAGATTCAGGAACAGATCGAGAACGCAACTCCCGTAGTTGAAAACGCAGTGTCAGATGCACGCGTTAAGGCTGCTGGCGTAGCTGCTGTTGTTGCTGACAAGCTGGCTGACGCTGAGGTATCACCTCAGGTTGAGGCTGTTGCTACCAAGGTAACCGGCGACAAGAAGGCGCTGAAGAAGGCTCAGAAGCACGCTGTTAAGGCTGCTAAGCAGTACTCAAAGCAGCAGAAGAAGGCTTCAAAGAAGGGCGGCAAGGGTCTGCTCGCTCTTGGCCTGGTTGGTTCAGCGGCTGCTGCAGGTTACTCAGCGTACAAGGCATCACGCCCCGTTGAGGATCCCTGGAAGACCCCCGCTGTGGTTGAGCCCAAGGTTGAGACTGTAACCGTTGTTGAGAAGGACGTTCATGGTAAGGACGTTCCCGCAACCGTTGATACCGTCAAGACTGTTGATCCCAAGGTTGATGGTCAGAACCCCACCGCATAAGTTGAGGTTTTAGCTGTATAAAAGCGTCCCGCTAGATAGGCCCTAAAAGGTATATCCAGCGGGACGCTTTTGTATGTGCTGGTTTCTTGGACGCGAGCAATTATCTACACACTAAAAACGGTATCTAAGCCCCCACTAGTGCACAATCATAAGAAGTTTTCATGCCGCGGAATACTTGATCCATAAAAATAAGGCCTGCAGGCATCGTTCCTAACGCCCCGCCTGCATGGGTGGGTGTTGTACCGGCGTAAAAAGATACCTGCGAGCCTGCTCGACAGTAGGAGGCGGCGAGCTGGCGATTACTACGGTGTGGGATAACATCGTCCGTTATGGAGCTAGCAATGAGCACCGGGGCACTAGGGTGTCGGCCTTCTAGGCCCAGACTGTTTTCTTGCAAAGCTGAGCTGAGGGTAGCGTCCTGGGAACTGAGCTCTTTGAGCTTTAGCCCTGAGCGCGTCCAAACGGAGGTATCCCGGATGCTTCCAAAGCGAGAAATAGCGTCGAAGGTACAGGTTTCATTGCGTACTTGGTCAATGACGCTAAGTCCCTCCGGTGAGAGGTACTGGCCCATATCAATACCGAGGCTATCGCCTAATCCAGCAAAGCCCATCAGGGCAAAACCGTTATATGACGTACCGTCAATGGTGTTAATAACGGACTGTAAGTTAGCCGGAACGGCGCCGGCAAAGACACCGTAAAGGTTTACCTCCGGGGCATATTCTGCGTGAAGTTCGCCGGCAGATGCCACCGCACCTCCTCCCTGTGAGTACCCCCAAATACCGACGGGCGAATCTGCTGCCACAAAATTAATGGCGCCGCCGGTTGAGGCGCGGGCGGCATCAAGTACAGCATGGCCTTGATCTAGGCGG
>JBHWPN010000133.1:0-13282 GCA_043424895.1 Rothia sp. (in: high G+C Gram-positive bacteria)
GAAAAAACTTTTGACCAGTTAGTGGAGGCATCTCCCGAACCGCTCACCAGTTCTTTCAATGTTACGCACTCCATGCTGTTGAACATTTTGCAGCGCGAAGGTGATCCCTTTACTGCCGCCCGTAAATTCTTAGAAAATAACCATGAGCCGCGCATTAAGCAGCGTCAGCTTTTGCGTAAGGCGCTCGGCATTTATCGCGAGCTTTTGGCAGGCGGTGTAGTTGAGCGTTTGGATGGGCCCGATGAGTACGGTGCTCGCGTGCGCTTAACCGTTGACCTACAAGAGAATTTTGCGCTCAATCAGCCGCTTTCTCCTTTCGCGCTCGCGTCCTTGTCTCTGCTTGATTCTGAATCTGATACCTATGCGCTTGATGCGGTCTCTATCATCGAAGCTACGCTTGAAAAACCTCGCCAGGTTCTGATGATGCAGGAGAAAAAAGCGAAGTCTGAGGCTCTTGCAGAGTTCAAAGCCGAAGGTATGGACTACACCGAGCGCATGAACGAGCTCGATAAGATTACCTACCCCAAACCGCTAGAAGATTTATTAGAGCAGGCATTTGAGACCTACTCATCATCGGCTACTTGGATTCGCGAGTTTGAACTCTCCCCTAAGTCCGTTGTGCGCGATATGTATGAGCGTGCAATGGGCTTTGGCGAGTATGTGCAGTACTACTCACTGGATCGCTCCGAAGGTATTTTGTTGCGTTATCTTTCAGATGCCTACAAGGCGCTTCGCCAGACTGTGCCGCTGTCTGCTCTCAACGATGACCTCACCGACATTATTGAGTGGTTGGGAGAGGTCATTCGTCAGACTGACTCATCGTTGGTCGATGAGTGGGAGAAGCTCGCTACTGGTGAGGACTACCAGCCTAAGGAAGAAAGCCTTGAAGAGCTCGTTGCTGAGAAAGCTCCGTCCGTTACCGACAACCCGCGCGCTTTCAAAGTCATGGTTCGCAATGCAATGTTCCGACGCGTGGAGCTGTTTGCCGATGAGCGCGATAAAATCCTGGGCCAGATGGATGCGGATTCGGGATGGGATGCTGATCGCTGGGCCGATGCCATGGATGATTACTTCGATGAGTACGACGATATCTTTACCGATGCGGACGCGCGTGGCCCGCAGTTGCTGACCATCGACGATGACGTCAGCGAGCATCCGGGTATCTGGAAGGTTCGTCAGATTCTTTCTGATCCCGATGATAATCGTGACTGGGCGTTTACAGCAGAGATTGATTTGGCTGCATCCGATGAAGCCGGCGCCCCTGTGGTTCGGATGATTAGCGTAGGCAACTAGGCTCAGCCGATTGAAGCGCGCGCATCTGGGGTTACCCTTGAATAAATTCCAGATGCGCGCGCCTTGTCCATGCCGATGAAAGTTTGTTGAGAATATGTCTGCTAATCAAGAGATAAGCGCAAGTAGCCTGAGTTCATCTGCCCGCCGTATTGTCGGAGTTGTCGCCCTTCTCAATGGCGCCGCAGCTGTTGCAGAAGCAACCGTAGCGGCATCCATCGGTTCGGTGTCTTTGTTTGCTGACTCGGCGGACTTTCTTGAAGACTTCTTGATTAACGGTCTGGTTTATTGCGCGCTAGGCTGGTCAGTCTCTAGCCGTCGCAAGGCATCTTACGGGTTGGCAGCTTTGATTTTCATACCGGCAGTTGCCGCCTTCGGTACAGCTATTTTCAAAATCTTCTCGCACTCTGTTCCAGATCCTGCCGCTCTCACAGTAACCTCAGTAGCTGCACTGATGATCAACCTTGTATGCGCAATGTTACTGCTACGACTTCGTCTAACAGGCTCCGTTCTCACTCGCGGAGCATGGTTAGCGGCTCGAAATGACGCCCTGGCTAATATCTTGATGATTGCCGCCGGAATAACCACAGTGTTCTGGTTCTCTATCTGGCCAGATGTAGTGACCGGTGTGCTGATGGGAATTATTAACTGTTTTGCCGCGAAAGAAGTTTTTGAGCAGGCGCGCGCAAAAGACCCTGAATTAGAATTCGACTAACACGCAGAGAGAATACTCATGGGTTTTAGCTCAGGTTTTAGACGGGATTGGCAGTTAATGAGCTGATTACTAGGTTTTCCTCTCTAACCCAAGAAATTTTAAGGAGAAACAATGGTCGCGCCCCACCTCGTAGGCACGCGTTTGCCGGATTCTTCCCATACCGTTGGTGCGCGCCACCGCATCGGAAACTTTGATTTAGTGGATCACTGGTTCAACGTTCCATTGACACACGGGTTAATTTTCGGCCACTCGACCGATGTTGCTGAAAGCCACCCACGGGCCCAGCAAACCATCAGAGTATTCGCCCGCGAAGTCATTGATATTTCTTCACAACCCACTACCCCTGTTGAACAACGCCCGTTTATGGTCTACTTACAGGGCGGTCCGGGCGGTGCCTCGCCGCGTCCTGCATCAGATAGCGGCTGGGTAGCCGAACTGGCACAGACTCACCGCGTTATTTTGCTTGATCAGCGCGGCACCGGCAATTCAACCCCGCTTACTGCACGCACTCTCACCGCTCTAGGATCGGTTGAGCAACAAGCAGAATACGCAGAACTTTTTCGAGCCGATTCGATTGTTGCCGATGCCGAAGTTGTACGCGATTTTCTTACCGAGGGCAGGGTAGATCGTCGATGGTCAACCATGGGCCAGAGTTTTGGTGGCTTTCTCACGCTCAGCTACCTCAGTTTTGCGCCGGATTCTTTGAAAGATAGCCGCGTGACGGCGGGGTTGGCACCAATCCGGGCACACATCGACGACGTTTATCGCTCCACCTATGCTCGTACTCAAGCACGCAATGAAGAGTTTTTTGGGTGGTATCCAGAAGACGCTGCTCTCGCCAACCAGATAGCCGCGCACCTCACCACCCATATTGAAAAAATGCCAACCGGTGAACGCCTCACCCCTGAACGTTTTCAAATGCTGGGGTCGTATCTAGGTGGTAACGGACGCATCCACCAGCTGCACTATATTCTGCAGTCAGCTTTTGCCGAAGGTAACTCGCATCTTTCAGAACAGTTCATCCGCGATACCGCGGACTGCGTTAGCTTTTTAGGTTCACCCATTTATGCTTTGCTTCACGAGGCAATTTATGCGGATGGTCCTGCAACCCCCTCAGACAATCTAGCCTTATCTCCCTCCCCTGCACCCACTAGCTGGGCAGCGCAGCGCATTGCCGCAGAACTCCCCCAGTTCGCACCAGTTGCATCGCAGTTGCTATTTACAGGGGAGCACACCTTTGACTGGTATTTTGAGCAAGATCCTGCTCTCACTCTCCTGACAGACGTAGCTCATGTTTTAGCTGAAAAGGACGATTGGGGCAGGCTTTACGACCACAATCAGCTAGCCCGCAACGAAGTTCCTCTGGTCGCTGCAGCCTATGTGCCCGATATTTACGTTGATTATGCCCACTCAATGAATACCGCTGATTTTGTGGCAAATACGCGAACATGGTCATCAACCACTCATCATCACGATGGATTAGGGGCTGATGGGGCAACAATCTTAGGTCACCTTAAAAACATGTTGGCTGATATGAGCTGACCCACCGAACGCTCAGATAAATAGATAAGTAAGATAGACTCAACTAAGTCAAATAACCAGTCGGTAACTTTGGGGAGTTACCGACTCAATGACGCACTAATTTTTGCGCAATAACTTTTAGGGGAAAATTCATTGGTAACTCGCGCACAATTTCTAGGCGGTGGCGCGCTCGCAGTTCTTGCCGCGTCGATGAGTAACACTACGGCACATGCTGCGGACGGTTCTCGCATGCTCATCGCCACGGATGAAGGCATCTCAAACGATGGCTCGACACCGGTCAACAGCAAGATTAACCAGCTTTCCAAGTCGCTTGCCGATAACGGCGGCGGAGCGATTGTCTTTCCTCCGGGCATTTATGCGGTGGACGATGAAGGTATCGAAGTTCGTAACCAGGTAAGTTTTATTGGTCTGGGCGAAGCTACTCAGTTCATGCCTACCGGTACATGGGGCGAGCTTGCAGGCGTGTTTCGTATCGGTACCGATAAGGAAAACAATACTGATCCCGTCTACCGCTCCGGGCTACATGATTTCAGCATCAAACCCGGCAAAGATGCCATCAAGCACGTCGAGTCCATCGAAAACGTGGTTGGCGTTCTTTATAACACTGATAATGGTGACTCACCGGCAGACCCTGATGCGGCACATCGAATCTCAGGATTGACGCTGTGGGATCTTGATATGGGTATCAAACTCAAAGGTTCCGATGATCAGGGCATGACTGTTGAGCGTATTCGCGGTCGTAAATTCCTGCGTTCAGCACTCGTTGTTGGCGAGGCATTTCAATCCGGTGGCGCAGATAATATGTTCTCTATGATCGATTTGTCATCGGCAAACCGGGCAAAGGTAGATGCCGCAACTGTTGAGCTATACACGTCGAACACCAGCTGGTCGCAGGTTAAGACGTGGTACTCAAAGCGTGCTGTTGCTTTGGAAAATGATAGCAAGGCCGGTGCAGGTTTCTACGTTAAAGGCACCCGCAACACCTTTAGTCAGTGCGATGCCCAAGACAACGGCGGTCATGGCTTCGTCATTAAATACGGAAACAACTCTTTTGTGAACTGTATTGCTGATTCCAATGGTCACGCCGATAATTTAGAGGGTTCAGCGCAGCTAGGCGAAGCTCATGGATTCCATGTGTCGGTGGATGCCCCGGGTACTCAGCTTATAGGTTGCCAGGCTTTCAATCGCGATGTTCCTAACCCCGGTCAAGGGGTGGGCTTCTGGGTTGCAGAAGGCAATAAGAACATCATCCTTTCTGGTAATGCTTTTGGCAACACTACGGAAAACAGCTCTGCGAAGGGATTAGATTCGCAGAAGAATCAGGTGATTGACGGCGATTCCAAGTAAACTGCCGTAAATAAAAAGACAGGATCCCCGGTTGATAAGTTATCGTCCGGGGGTCCTGCTGTATCTGGTGACGTTACTGAGCAGATTCAGCGGCGCGTTTGACGGTTGTAAAAGTCGCAATAACGACGGGAAGCACGCCTGCCAGCAGAGCTACTAGACCAACTACGGATGCCGCGTCGTCCCCATAAAAACGAGCTACGAGTATTACCGCGACAACACCCAACACAAAAATAGCTAACCCCGTAGTGAGCGCAGGAATGGCAGCGCAATGACCTGCCACCCAAGCAGCATCGGAGGCTAAAGTAGCTGAGGTGCGCACGCCCACAGCACTGTTGCGTGTGAGATTACCGGCTTTAATCATTGCCCGCAGAACTGCGAAGGTAATGCCGACGAGGATAAGGGCTACAAGACTGATCACGGGTGGCTCCTAAAAAGTTTTGGCTGCGATCGTTGAAATATTCAAATAGCAACAAGTTATCACACCCCATAAAGGGTCAACGTTGGTCAACTGGCTCGGGGCTGGTGTTTTTAGGGAAGTTGACCAACGCTGACCTTGACAGGACTGAATGTACTAACTGCAACAGATAATGCCCCTCTTTCTGAATCAGAATATAAAAATATCCCCTGCTGGCACAGCATGCCAGCAGGGGATATTTGTCTAATAAAGCGAATTAGCTCATGTACGCTTTGTGTGCGCCGCGAGCCCGCTCTACCAAATCCTGATATTCGGATTCTGATTCAATGAGTTCATCGCGGTATTTCTGCGGAACATTGCGAGATTTGGCGGTCGCCGCATCCAGCTTGTCCTGAATTTTCTGACGTTCCTCAATGGAGGCATTGTCGGGTAGGTTCAGGTACTGCTCTGAGAGTTTCTGAGTCTTCTGAATGGCTGCCAGTGCTTTACCCTTGGGGGAAAGTAGTGAGGCCAGAACGGTAATAATCAGTACGCCAACGATAACTGCCAGTGAGACACCGATTGTCACTTCAACAACGTGGACGGGCTGACCGTCGTTGATGAAGGGCAAGGTGTTCTCGTGCAACGCGTGCAGAATCAGCTTGACGCCAATGAAGGCGAGGATGATTGCAAGACCCCATGAGAGGTAGATGAGGCGATCCAGCAGACCGTCAATCAAGAAGTAGAGCTGGCGCAGACCCATCAGTGAGAACGCGGTTGCGGTGAAGACAATGTATGATTCCTGGGTCAAACCGAAGATTGCGGGGATTGAGTCCAGTGCGAAGAGGATATCAGTACCGCCGATAGCTACCATTACCAGCAGCATCGGGGTCATTACCTTTTTACCGTTTTCTACGGTAAAGAGTTTATCCCCATCGTAGTAATCGGTAGTGTGCATGAACTTCTTCGCCAGACGAATGATGAAGTTGTTGGCTTCATCCTCTTCTTCTTTATCGGTGACCTCACCTTTGAGCAGATTACCTGCGGTGAGCAGAAGAATGATGCCGAAGATGTAGAAAACCCAGCTCCAACGGTCGATAGCTGCTGCGCCCAAAAGAATGAACACGGTACGCGCAATCAAAGCAAACACAATACCGAAAAGTAGAACCTTTTGCTGATCCTCACGCGGCACCTTGAAGGATGCCATGATAATCAAGAAGACAAAGAGGTTATCGACGCTCAGCGCCTTTTCAGTGATGTAACCCCCGTAGTATTCAGCGGCGTACTGGCCGCCGTCCCACCAGAGGATAACGAGACCGAAGAGGAGTGCGATACCCACGTAAATAGCAGACCAAATAGCTGCTTCTTTGATGGTGGGTTCGTGCGGTTTGCGCACATGGAAGAAGAAATCGTATGCCAGCAACGCGAGAATAACCACGATGGTGACAGTCCACTGAAGCCCAGTAATATGCATGGGAGCCTTTCTTGTGGGATTGATACAACAATGACCACAAGTCTCTCCCACCACTATGTTTCAGTGGTTTGCTCCCCCGGTTAGACACCTTTGGCTAACGTGCTGACGAGAAAACAATTAGCGGGATACTCCCTTGCTCGTCACACCACTTTACAGCATGAGCTCTTTACGGAGGCTTCAGTTAGGTAAAAATTGCTCGTGAACCTGAGCACGCGCATCCTAGCCAGAAACGTAAACCGCAGGCGGACTTCTTTGCCTTGGGCAGATGACTGAATACAGAAAAAGGAAGGTAAAGCCCCAGCGACTTCACCTTCCTTCTTCAAGTGCTTTAGAAACTCTTGACGCCATGGCGATCAAGAATTTAGCCAAAGGGTTCTAGATCTTCAGCTTCAAAATGAGCCACGGACTCATCGAAATCAGCGATGACCTCGTGGTGTCCACTGCGACAGTGTGGGAACTGCTCCACGGGTAGCAGACGGTCATTGGAGATCTTGATATCTACTAGAACCGGCTTGCCTTCGCGTGTTACTGCTTGGGCTTTCTTCAGGGTTTCTTCAAGATTCTCAGCGGTATTGACGGTAAAGCCTGTTACACCAAATCCTTTTGCGACTTTGGCAAAGTCAACATCTACCAAGTCGATGCCTGAGTGAGGCTGGTGAGTATCGTCCTGCTCCGCTTCGATAAAGCCAAGAGACTTGTTGGTAAAGACAAGGTTCATCACCGGCAACTGGTGCTCAGCTTGGGTAACAAGATCGGGGACGACCATTGCCAGCGCGCCCTCTCCTGAGAGTGACCAAACCTCCCGGTCTTTGTACTCCAAGGCTGCGGCAATACTTGCGGGCATACCAAAGCCCATGGTTGCGTACAAAGGTGAGGTGACCTGACGACGATCCTTGTTGAGGTCCAGCAAACGGGCAACCGCAATATTGACATTTCCAACGTCTACGCCAAAGACAGCGTTATCGGCGGCGATTTCGTTAATGAGCTTGTAGGTGTACTCAAAGCCGATAGTGCCGGTGGTGCGTTCTGCGCGCTGAGCCAACCATGCTTCCCACTGTTGTTTGTCTTCAACAGCCGCTTCGTACCAGGCATCGTGGTTGATGCCTCGAGTTGCATAACCTGAGCCATCATTACCGTAGCGTTTCTTCGCAGCGGCGATGAGCTGGCGCAAGAAAGTAGGAACGTCAGCGATGATACCTAACTTGGTTTCGTGACGGGCACCAATAGTTGAAGGACGCAGGTTAACATCTACAAAAGTTGCGTCCTTTGAGAACATTGGGAATTCGAAGTTGGTTCCCGCGAACAAAACAAAATCCGCCGCACGAGCTACATCAACGCCAGGCTTGGTTGCCACATGGCCGGTTGAAAGCATATAGAAGTCTTCATCGCCTTCAAGGATGCCTTTAGCAAGATAGGTTGCTGGCATGGGCAGCTTGAGTAGCTGGGCAAGTTCACGAAGCTCGTTCGCTACGCCAGCGACCCCGCGTCCAAAGTACACAATGGGACGCTCTGATTTTTCGAGCAAATCCAGCACTTGTCTCTACGTCCTCTTCACGGGCGGGACGCTCGAACTGGGCTGTGTTGTACTTCTGAGCCGACGAGGCGTAAACATCCTCAATTTCTTTCCAGCCGAAATCTTTGGGGATAACGACGACTGCAGGGCCCTTCTTTTCGTAGGCTGCTCGAATAGCACTATCAACTACCTGTGGCAGTTGTTCTGCGGTCATTACGGTGCGGTTATAGACCGGCAAATCGGCAAACATAGGGTTCTCCGGCATTTCTTGGAAGAAATCCGTGTTCATGCGGGAGCTAGGAACCTGACCAATAAGAGCAAGAACAGGCACATTATCGGTGGATGCATCATACAAAGGATTGACCAGGTGAGCAGCACCGGGGCCTGCAGAACCAAACATCACAGCAATTTTTCCAGTGAGCTTAGCTTCTGCAACTGCAGCAAGACCGCCCACTTCTTCGTGGCGAACACCGATATAGTCGATGCGGTCTTTCCAGTTATGAATGGCGTTCATAGTGGAGTCAAATGAGCCACCGGGCAAACCAAAAATGCGTTTGACACCCCACTCATTCAGTACCTTCATCATTGCATCTGAACCAGTTATTTTCGAGATTCTCCTCAACCTTCCATGAGAGTCCGTCAAGTTATTACGTAGTTCAGATTACACCCTGATTACTTTACAATGTAAGTAATCAGGGTGGTGTATCTTAGGCGTGCCCCACGGCCTGCATCTGACGAAGTTCTTTCTTCAAGTCCGCAATTTCATCGCGCAAACGTCCCGCGATTTCGAACTTGAGTTCTTCAGCAGCCTGCATCATTTGAGCATGCATTTCTTCAATCAGATCCATGAGCTCCTCAGCGCCCTCAGCCGCTAACCCATCAGCACGCACGCGCTCCCCGCGCGCCAACAACGCATCCGCCTCGGGTGAGGACGCGGCTGGTTCAGCAGAGCCCTTCTTCTGCGAACCCACCGGTGCGGTTTTCTTCCCGGCAGCTTTGCGAGTTTGAAGAAGCTCGTGGGTGTCTTCGCTTTCCCGAGCAAGCTGATCGGTGATATCGGCAATCTTCTTGCGCAACGGTTGAGGATCAATACCGTGATCCTTATTGTATTTTTGCTGAATCTCGCGACGACGGTTGGTCTCATCAATTGCAGTCTGCATCGATTCAGTAATTTTGTCTGCGTACATATGTACTTGACCAGAAACGTTACGTGCCGCACGACCAATGGTCTGAATAAGAGATGTAGTTGAGCGCAAGAACCCTTGCTTATCAGCATCCAAGATAGCAACGAGCGATACCTCGGGTAGGTCAAGACCTTCACGCAAGAGGTTAATACCTACAAGCACGTCGAAGACACCCATTCGAAGCTCGCGTAGAAGTTCCACGCGTCGCAAAGTATCAACATCGGAATGCAAGTACTGAACTTTCACCCCGTGTTCGGTGAGATATTCAGTGAGGTCCTCTGCCATACGCTTAGTCAAAGTTGTCACCAAAACACGCTCATCGCGTTCGGTACGCACCCGAATTTCATCTAACAAATCATCAATCTGCCCCTGAGTAGGTTTGACGATAATCTCAGGGTCAATCAAACCGGTGGGGCGGATAATCTGTTCCACTACCCCATCAGCCTGAGACAACTCGTACTTGCCGGGAGTTGCTGAGAGGTAAACGGTCTGGCCGATACGTTCTAAGAACTCGCCCCACTTCAGCGGTCGGTTATCCATTGCTGATGGAAGGCGGAAGCCGTGCTCTACCAAGGTGCGTTTACGGCTCATATCGCCTTCGTACATCGCACCAATCTGAGGAACAGTCACGTGGGACTCATCGATAATGAGCATGAAGTCATCCGGGAAATAATCCAGCAAACAGTGGGGCGCGCTGCCGGCTGGTCGTCCGTCAATATGCCGAGAGTAATTCTCGATGCCATTGCAGTACCCCATCTGTTCCATCATTTCTAGATCATATTGGGTACGCATGCGCAGACGCTGAGCCTCCAGCAATTTATTCTGCGATTCAAGTTCTTGCAGACGTTCTTGGGTTTCCTGCTCGATGGACGCGATAGCGCGCTTCATGCGGTCAGCACCTGCAACATAGTGAGAGGCGGGGAAAACATACATCTCGTTTTCTTCGCGAATCACGTTGCCTGTCAGCGGGTTCAGCGTATAAATGGCATCAATTTCATCGCCAAAGAACTCAATGCGAATAGCGTGCTCTTCGTACATGGGAATAATCTCAACGGTATCGCCACGCACGCGGAAAGTACCGCGATGAAAGTCCATATCATTGCGAACGTACTGCATCTGCACAAACTGCTTGAGCAAAGCGTCTCGGTCCATCTCTTGACCGCGCTCCAGCGTCACCATCTGTTCCACATATTCTTCTGGGGTACCCAGACCGTAAATACATGAGACTGTCGAAACCACCACCACATCGCGACGGGTCAACAGGGCATTGGTGGCGGAGTGTCGCAGTCGTTCAACTTCTTCGTTAATCGATGAATCTTTTTCAATAAAGGTATCGGTCTGCGGAACGTAGGCTTCGGGCTGATAGTAGTCGTAGTACGACACAAAGTACTCAACGGCATTATTAGGCAAAAGCTCACGCAACTCATTTGCCAGCTGAGCAGCAAGCGTCTTATTTTGAACCATTACCAGGGTAGGGCGCTGCAACTGCTCAATGAGCCAAGCAGAAGTCGCCGATTTACCAGTACCAGTTGCGCCCATCAAAACAACATCTTTTTCACCGTTTTGGATGCGTTCCGTCAGTTCGGCAATCGCCTGCGGCTGATCACCTGCCGGCTTATATTCAGATACAACTTCAAAAGGAGCAACGACGCGTTTAATTTCCTTGGCAAGACTCATAGTCACAAGCATAGTCGTGAGCAGAAGACAGCTGAACCCCCTATGCTCACAGCGTTCATCACCAACGCAAAAGCGTCCCGCCCAAACCGATGGACGGGACGCTACAGATGATGAAGTTGTTAGGTTAGCCCCGTGCGGACTTTCCCGTATTAGGGTCAAGCTCCTCTGCCGGTGCCACTTCAAGATGGGTGAGCTCATGAGTGGCGAAATTTTCACCGGGAGCACCTGCAACGGACTTTTCTTTGGCGTCCTGCGCAATTTCTTCAGCAGTAACTGTCCGGATCTGACCTGTGTTAGGTACGAGCCCTTCGTACTCAGGTTCGGTACCAATCTCGTACTCAGGACGCAGCACAACATCATCAACCGAAGAGAAATCTTCACGTGCACGACGGTGATACTCTTCAACGGGAAGAACGCGTTTCCACTGACGGGTACGCATCGGAGGTACCTCACCGGCGTCCTCGCGCAGAGCCCGCACAATCATCCACATCTGTAGATAGCCCAAGGCGAAAACGGGAAGACCCATCACGATAATCACATTTTGTAATGCTTTAAGACCGTTATCGCCAGCTGCCAACAAAATGATGGTGCACACCATACCAATGGAGATAGCCCAGAAAACTCGCTGGCGCTTAGGGGCTTCGTACTCGTGGCCATTAGCCATCGCGTCCATTACCAGTGCTGCTGAGTCGATGGACGTTACAAAGAAGATCGTAATCACAATCAGGGCGACAGCCGCAACTAACTGATAAGCAGGAAAGTGCGCGAGGAACTCAAAGAGTGCTGCGGGAATATCGCCCTTCTCAACAACAGTCTCTACCAGGTGACCGCCTTCTTGCTCCTGAATACGAAAAGCTGAAAGACCAAAAACACCAATCCAAACCATAGTAAAAGCTGAAGGGCCAGAAATGGCGGCGACAATAAACTGGCGAATGGTACGGCCCTGAGAAATTTTAGCGACAAACAAACCAACAAACGGGGCCCAGGTTACTGTCCACGCCCAGTAAAAGACGGTCCATTTACCAATCCAGCCGGTGTCATTGAGAGCGTCATTAAAGAACATCATCACGGGCAGTTTCTGAAAGAAATAACCCGCAGATTCAACGGTTCCGGTCACGATATAGCGCGAGGCACCGGTCATCAGAATAAAGAGCATAAGCGCAATAGCCATCAGAATATTGACGTAAGAAAGCATCTTGACGCCTTTATCCATACCGGCGACCACCGACGTCACTCCCGCAGCGGTAATAATGGCGATAATAGCCGCCTGAACCCATCCACCAATGGGCGCTCCATACATGATGTTAATACCGGAGTTAATCTGTAATGCGCCCAGACCAACGGAGACCGCGATACCAAAGACAGTAGAGATAATGGCGATAGAATCAATCGCCTTACCAATAGGACCGTGAATACCTTCGCCAAGCAAGGGCTGAAAAACCGATGAAACTCGCGGTGGCAACTTACGTTTATACGTGAAATACCCAAATGCAAGGCCAGGAACAACCAAAATAATCCATACGCCCAAACCAATGTGCCAATTGGCAATAGAGAGGGCTTCCATCATTGCCTGATGCGACTGCGGCTCAACACCTTCATACGGTGGACGCGCGAAGTGAGTGATAGGCTCCGCAGCACCCCAGAAAAGTAATACTGCACCCACACCAGCAGCAAACATCATGCCAAACCACGCAAGGCCCGAGTACTCGGGTTCTGCATTGTCATCGCCTATTTTGATGCGTCCAAAACGGCTCATCGCCATGTACAGCAAGAAAATAGCAAACACAGCAACACCAAGTACATAGAACCAACCTAAATACTTGATGATGAAATCGGATAACACCCCAAAAGCGTTTCCGACCGATGTCGGAAAAATCGCCATGGCGATAGTAAACAGAATGACAAAACCAGCAGATAGAAAGAAAATCGAAGGGCTGGTTCTAAGACCTAATTTGTCGTGTATCTTGTAGAGCACATTCAAACCTGGTGGCATTTTGCCTATTCTGCGCCGGCTTCTTAGCCACCTCCGGAACAGATCCGCCGAAAAGGGCGACGTGCCATCATAGGCAAAATTCCGCGCGTATATCTACCTCAAAGAGGGCGTTAGCGCTCTAAAACCCTGCTTTCTATCTTTGAGTGCTACAGG
>JBHWPN010000134.1:0-4855 GCA_043424895.1 Rothia sp. (in: high G+C Gram-positive bacteria)
CGGAGTAGAGTAGGCATCGAATTTGGTGTGAACCAAGTAGTAATCATCAGGATTGTTACTGACAATGCAGGCAAGACCTGAGTTACTCATTTATCTGAACGTAGCTTGCGCGCAGGGCAGAAATGTACCCGCACGCATCGTTCACTTTTCGCAGGCTAGGACTCTATGTTCCTTGCCATTAGTCCTAGACTAACCGCATCCGCACAGATGCCCGACGCGAAAATGAAAATGAGTAACTCGGGTCTTTTTGCGTTTTCAGAGCACTTTCATCACTAGCAAGGAGCTCAAACGGTGAATAATTCCGAAATGGGCAAGAAGATTCTTGAGGGCTTAGGCGGCCCCGAGAATATTTCTCACTTCACGCACTGCGCAACCCGTCTTCGCGTGACCCCTAAATCAAAGGCTGCCATCGACAAGAAGGCCATCGAAAACGTACCCGGCGTGCTGTCTATCATCGAACAGTCAGGTCAGACCCAGGTTGTTCTGGGTGATAAGGTAGAGTCCGTTTACAACGAGATGCAAAAACTGCCCGGCGTTTCAGGCGTCGGCGAAGGTTCAGTAGCCGCAGGTAGTGCAGCAGCTGATCCCAACGAGAAGAAGGCATCACCCCTTACCCGCGTCTTCGACGTACTCTCAGACTCATTCCGCCCCATCCTATGGGCGCTGTTGGGCACCTCCATGATCTTGACCCTGATCGTGTTCCTGCAGCAGCTTGGCTACTTTGGTCAGTACACCGACCTCACCGGCCAAACAGTTAACATCGATATCGTGAACGGCCCGCGTCTTTCTGACCCTGATGCCGCAACAGCAATGCTGAATGAATGGCGTTTGAAGTTCCCATTCTGGTTCATCATGTTGGCAGCTTCACTGTCAGTACTGCAGTTTATGCCGATCATGATTGGTGCAACCGCAGCTAAGCGTCTTGGCGCAAATATGTGGGTTGGTGCAGCTATCCCCGCCGCTTTGATGACCGGCACTTTCCAGGGTTTTGCCGATGTAGCAACAGACGGTGTTGTGCAGGTTCCCTTCCTCGGCATGGAACTGCCCCTCTACGTCATGAATTACACCGGTCAGATTTTCCCGCCGCTGTTTGCAGCAGCTTTGTTGGCCCCGCTTGAGCGTTTCTTGAAGAAGATCATTCCCACCATGCTTCACATGGTGTTTGTACCGATGATTTCTGTCATGATTCTGGTACCGCTCACCGCGTTCCTCATTGGCCCCATCGGTATTCGATTCGCCCTCGCTATTTCAGATTTCATTGGTGGCATCAACGAAACCATGCCGTGGCTTGTAGGCGGCGTTATCGCAGGTCTGTACCTCTTCATGGTGCCCCTCGGTCTGCACTGGCCGTTGAACGCCGTTATGATCAACAACTTGCAGACCAATGGTGTTGACTTTATTCAGTCCCCCATGGGTGCGTACAACTTCGCAGTATTCGGTGTTGCAACCGGTGTAGCAATCCGTGCCGCACGCAACAAGGAACTCCGCCAGACCGCTGTTGGCGCTGCAGCTTCCGGTTTGCTCGGTGGTATTTCAGAGCCCTCACTGTACGGTATCGTTCTGCGTTACAAGCGCGTCTTCCCGATCATTCTGGTTCCGGCAATTATCGGTGGTGCTTTGATCTCAGCACTGGGCGTTAAGTCATACGCGTTTGCCTTTACCTCACTGCTTTCAATTCCTGCAATGCAGCCTTGGGGCCTGTACGTAATTGGTCTTGCTATCGCCTTCTTCGGCGCAATGACCGGTGTTCTCATCTTCGGTTACGAGTCAAAGGCTCAGGCTGCTGAATCACGTGCAAAGCGTGAAAACGCTCCCGCTATTGACGCAGAAGGCGGCGAAGCTGCCATTGTTGATACCGTTGAATCAGGCGCTCCTGTAGCTCATGAATCAGAGGTTCTTCACTCAGGTGCTCGCACTGCAGCCGCAACCGCTGGTGCTACTGCAGCAACTAGCGCTACCGCATCATCCGCTTCCGCTACCGCCGCAACTGTAGCAACCTCACCTGATTCCTACGAGGCAGGTACCGTTTTAGAAATCGCATCCCCCGTTGTTGGACGCGCCATTCCTCTCTCTGAGGTTCCCGACCCCATCTTCGCTGCAGCCAAGCTGGGCAAGGGTGCTGCGATTGAGCCCACCGGCAACACCGTTGTGGCTCCTGCCGACGGCAAGGTTATCGCAACCCCCGCGTCCGGCCATGCTGTTGGTTTGAAGCTGGATAACGGTGCTGAGCTGTTGATTCACGTTGGTATTGATACCGTCAACCTTGGCGGCGAAGGTTTCGATGTAAAGGTCAAGAAGGGCGAGCGCGTTACCGCTGGTCAGACTCTGCTGACTTTCGATCACGACGTTATCAAGAAGGCGGGCTACCCGCTGGTTACCCCGATTCTCGTCACTAACACCGTCAAGTTCGACGATGTTGAGGGTGCAACCGGCGAGGTTACTCAGTCGGAGAAGCTTCTGAAGATTACTACCAAGTAGTTCTCCTAGCTCAAAGGGCGGTCACTGTTGAAAGACAGTGACCGCCCTTTGGCATATTCACGGTTAAGAGCACCAATTAGAACTTCAGTTCCATATCCACGTGCGGGATGTCGTCCTCTAGGTAGACGCCGGAGACCCGCTCAAACCCGTGCTTGCCGTAGTAGGTTTCTGCCAGGTGCTCTTGCGCTGAGATAAAGATGGTGTGCACATGGGGCATCGTGGTACGCACGTACTCGATTCCTGCAGCCACCAGCTTGTGCCCAATGCCTTTACCTCGCGCATTAGGGCCGGTAATGATGCGACCTAAGGATGCGACGCCCTCCCGACGCGGGGAGTGGTGATCGTCCACGAGCCCTCGGTCAAAGATGCGCAAGTAAGCGTCAATCTCACCGTTGTTCATCAAAAACATATGCTCGCAGTGGGGATCCAGACCGTCAATATCTTGGTAGGGGCAGTTTTGTTCCACCACAAAAATCGCAATGCGCTGGGCACAGATCGCATATAGTTCGGTGTTGGTGAGTTCGTCGAAAGTCTTGACGGTGAACATTTACAGCTCCAAAATCATTTTGACGTGGGGCAACCCTGCCTCTCGAAATTCTTCGCCGACCTGCACAAAACCTACTGGCGCGTAGTACTTATCGCGCAGGTATGCCTGGGCGTCGATAATAATTTTTGTTGCCTCAGTTTCATCGCGTACCCATTGGATGGCAGCATCTAGAAGTTTGTGTCCTGTCCCCTGCCCGCGCTGGTTAGGGAGCACTGCTACGCGGGATAGAGCGTAGGCGCCGGGCACCTGCTGATAGTGATCATCTTCGACTTTTTCAAGGTCAATCAGGCGCATGTATGCGACAACTTCACCGGCATCATTTTGTGAAAAGAAGTGCACCGCTTGGCGGTCGGCAAGGTCAGGTTCTTGAACGGTGAGCTGTTGGCCGACGGTAAAGACTTTAGACCGCGCAATGTAGATTGCATTGAGTTCTTCTACCGTGAGGTCTGAGAATTTCTTGGCGGTAAACATTGGTGCCTCACAGATTTAGGACGCGGTCAAGAGAGTCAAGGAGCAAGGCGGAACCGGTTACGCCCGGCTACGTTCTCCTTGAATTTGCACTATTTTTCACTGAAAATGACTCTTTACCAACTTGAGAAGTCATTATATGAACCTTCCAGCAATAAATCTTCACCATAAAAATAAAACGAAAAAATCCCTTTCTGGTTACACGTTTTCCGCCTCTTTGGTCTAGTATGAGACCAATACGTGTTGCTAGTCACATCAAATGGCTCGCGCATCTGTAGCACAACCAGTGCACCACCACATTTCCTTTTTTACTTTGTAAGGAGACCATCGAATGGCTAAGTCACGCATCTCCAGCGTTTTGAGCCTCACCGCTATCGCTGCTTTGGGTTTGACCGCTTGTGCTTCAAACGGTTCAGCTGATAACTCATCGGGTTCATCAGATAATCAGGATAAGTCAGTATCCGTTGCACTGACCAACGTATTCTCATCGCTCAACACTGATACTGCTAGCGGCAACTCAGATACCAACGGTATTATCGCGCAGCTGACTACCCGTGGTTTCTACACCATTACTGATACCTTTGATGTTCGCCATAACGAGTGGTTCGGTTCATACAACATGACTGAAGACGGCGACGGCATCAAGGTTGATTACAAGGTGAACGAAGGTCAGAAGTGGTCTGACGGTAACGAAATCGATAAGGCTGACCTTCTTCTCGCTTGGGCTGCTGAGTCCGGCTACTTCAATGGTGAAGGTGAGAACGGCGTTACCTACTTCGATTTTGCTGGTGAAACCCAGGGTCTAGGTCAGGCTGGCAAGCCTACCATCGGTGAAGATAACCGCTCCATCACTTTCAAGTACCCCCAGCAGTTTGCTGACTGGGAGATCGCATACAACATTTCCACCCCCGCTCACGTGGTAGCTGAAATCGCAGGCATGGACGAGGCAAAGCTCGCTGAAACCATCGAAAACGCTGAGCCCGGTCAGGAAAACGCTGATTTGCGCAAGATTGCTGATGCGTGGAACACCGGTTTTGATACCACCGGCATGCCCGAAAACGAAGCTCTTGTAGTAGGTAACGGCCCTTACAAGGTTACTGACATCGTTGAGAACCAGTCAGTAACTCTGACCGCTAACGAAAACTACCAGGGTGACACCAAGCCCAAGGTCAACGAAATCGTTTTCAAGACCATGGCTGATCCTTCAGCCCAGGTGCAGGCAATCCAGAACGGCGACGTTGATATGGTTGCACCTCAGGCATCCATCGACACCGTATCTCAGCTTCAGGGCGTTGACGGTGTAACCACCGATACCCAGCCCGACCAGTCATACGATCACGTTGACCTCAACATGGTAGAGGG
>JBHWPN010000135.1:0-24228 GCA_043424895.1 Rothia sp. (in: high G+C Gram-positive bacteria)
AACACGGCACGTAAGAGAACGCTAGATTACACGACTATTGCAGTTAACTAACTTTACCGGCTTAGGGCTTGTTTTTACGATTTAAGCGTAGGCTGTTTGAACATCTTTTGAGACTTTTAGCCGGTTTTTCTCTACTGTCGGGCATCGCCTCGAGTTAAACCCCCTGGCCTTCCCGGCGTTCATTAATTTTCAAAAGGAAGTTAGTGTCGATAACACTTTTTCTGCTTGAGCAGGTTATGATAAACCCCAACCACAATGTGTTGCATATTACATTTTATGCACCTGCTTTTTGTCCACACATACTTTTTCACTGGAGCACCATGTCATCCATCATCGAAATGGCGAACAATGTCATCTGGTCGCCAGTTTTGGTTTACCTATGCCTAGCCGTTGGTGTTTACTTCACCATTCGTACTCGCTTACTACAGATTCGTCAGATTCCCGCCATGATCAGCTCAACTTTCAAGGGCGAAAAATCAGCTGATGGAGTCTCTTCATTCCAGGCACTAGCAATGTCACTTGCCGGACGCGTCGGCACCGGCAACATCGCCGGTGTGGCTACCGCTATCGCATTCGGCGGTCCTGGCGCTGTGTTCTGGATGTGGACCGTGGCGTTCCTCGGTTCATCAACCTCCTTCATCGAATCCACCCTTGGTCAGATTTATAAAGAGCGCGATAAAGTAACCGGTGAATACCGAGGCGGTCCCGCTTACTACTTCGAAAAGGTCTACCGACACACCAAATATGCTGGACTCTTTAAGGTCTACGCATCAATCTTTGCTTTTGCCACTGTGCTTGCCTGTGGCTTTTTTATGCCCGGTGTTCAGGCCAACGGTATTGCAACCGGTCTTCAGGGTGCGTGGCCTTCCGTTCATCCGTGGATGACAGCAACCGGCATCACCATCTTTCTTGCTTTCATCGTTGTGGGAGGCGTCAAGCGCATCGCCAACTTTGCATCAGTTGTTGTTCCGGTTATGGCGATTGTCTACATTATCGGTGCGATTATTGTTGCGATCGTTAACATTGATCAGCTTGGAGCGGTTCTCAACCTCATTTTCTCCTCCGCTTTTGGCATGCACGCAACCTTTGGTGCGATCGTAGGATCTGCTGTTGAATGGGGTGTCAAGCGAGGCATCTACTCAAACGAAGCAGGTCAGGGAACTGGCCCTCACGCCGCTGCAGCTGCTGAAGTAAAGCACCCCACATCACAGGGTCTTGTTCAGGCAATGGCTGTCTACATCGACACTCTGTTTGTTTGCTCAGCAACTGCTTTCTTGATTCTCTCCACCGGCATGTACCGCGTTTACTCGGGCGGCGCTGCGGATACCCCTGTTCTGGCTGAAGGCACCGGTGGGCTTGCAGCGGATGCAACGGTGGGTCCGGCATTTGCACAGGCTGGTTTCGATACCCTGATTCAGGGTGCAGGACCTGCTTTCATCGCAATTTCGCTGACTTTCTTCGCATTTACCACCATCGTTGCTTACTACTACATGGCAGAGACCAACCTCAGCTACCTCACCCGCAACATGAACCGTCAGGCAGCAGCTGTTCTCTTGCGCTTGCTGCAACTCTTGATTCTTGTGGCAACCGTAATCGGCTGTGTTAACTCCGCAGGTTCAGCTTGGGCACTGGGCGATATTGGTGTAGGCCTCATGGCGTGGCTCAATATCGTAGGTATTCTGGTTATTCAAAAGCCCGCTCTGATTGCGCTCAAAGACTACGAGCGTCAGCAGAAACAGGGCGTGGAGCTTACCTTCAACCCGCGTGAATTGGGCATCGAGAACGCAGATTACTGGCAGGTGCGTCATGACACCGGTGTCATGAACCAGGTTCCTCCGGCTCAGCGATAACTTTCGTTTGTTCTTATACCAAAGGGTGTTGTTGCCCCTCATCAGAGGCAGCAACACCCTTTGTCTTCCCCTACAACTGCTACAGAGATGCTCTGCGACAGCTACAGGCAGATCCTCAGGTGTAAGGTGTAGTTCATGAGCACTAAGCACCCTTCTCCTTTTGGGGACGCACGCCCCACCCGCGAAGACTTGAGCGACTTTATCAACGGCACAATCGATGACAGGCTTCCAAAGCCCGGCACTCCCCTGCGCATGCTAATCGTTGGCATTAACCCCGGTTTATGGACTGCCGCCGTCAATGCGCCCTTTGCTTTCCCGGGAAACCGCTTTTGGCCCTCGCTCGATAGAGCCGGCATTGTCTCGCCCAAAGTAGATGCCTCCCGCGGTCTCAGCGACGAGGTTGAGCAACAGCTTGAAGACCTCGGCATTGGCATCACGAACTTAGTCGATCGAGCTACCGCGCGAGCAGATGAACTCACAGCCCAGGAACTCAAAGACAGTGTGCCCCGTATCGTTGAATTAACACATACTTATCAACCTCAAGCAGTAGCTATCGCAGGAATTACCGCCTACCGCACAGCGTTCAACGACAAGAAAGCGAAACTCGGGCAGCAAGATACCTCAACTATTGAAGGCTGGAACCCCGCAAGTTCTTTGTGGGTAGTTCCCCAACCTAGCGGGCTCAACGCTCACGAGAATATCGACTCGTTGGCAGAAAAGTGGTTGGCCGTATGGAACACCACCACCGAGATAAAACACTAATTTTTTCACACAAGAAAAGCCGTGGCACCCAACATAATGTTGTTGGATGCCACGGCTTTTTAGTTCGCTAATGCGCTGATTTTAGCGAGATTAGGAACCGCGAACCAGGTTACGCAGAACATACTGCAAAATACCACCGTTGCGGTAGTAGTCAGCTTCACCCGGTGTATCGATGCGCAAAACTGCGTCGAACTCGGTAACCTTGCCATCTTCTGAAGTTGCAGTAACCTTCAGAGTCTTGGGGGTAGTACCGTTGTTCAGCTCGGTAACACCCTTGATATCAAAGGTTTCAGTACCGGTGAGCCCCAGTGAATCGCGTGATTCACCGGCGGGGAACTGCAAGGGCAGAACGCCCATACCAATCAGGTTTGAACGGTGAATACGCTCAAATGACTCAGCGATAACCGCTTTGACGCCCAGCAAAGTGGTGCCCTTAGCAGCCCAGTCACGTGATGAACCTGAACCGTATTCCTTACCGCCGAGAACCACCAGAGGAACGCCCGCTGCCTTGTAGTTCTGTGCAGCATCGTAAACAGTTGCTTGTGCACCACCATTGGTGAAGTCACGAGTGAAGCCACCTTCAACACCGTCAAGAAGCTCATTCTTGATGCGGATGTTAGCGAAAGTACCGCGAATCATAACCTCATGGTTACCACGACGTGAACCGTAGGAGTTGAAGTCCTTACGCTCAACACCGTTAGCAATCAGGTACTGACCAGCAGGAGTATCTGACTTGAATGAACCTGCAGGTGAAATGTGGTCAGTGGTAATGGAATCGCCCAGCTTGAGCAATACGCGTGCACCCTGGATATCCTCAACAGGAGCAATATCCATGGTCATACCCTCGAAGTACGGGGGCTTACGAACGTAAGTTGACTCTGAATCCCACTCGAAAGTTTCACCGGTAGGAGTATCCAGTGAACGCCAGCGCTCATCACCATCAAAGATTGAACCGTATTCTTTGTCGTACATTGCGGTATCGACAGCGGTATCAATGATGTTCTGAACCTCTGCGGGATCGGGCCAGATGTCCTTCAAGTAGACATCGTTACCGTCTGCATCCTGACCCAGCGCGTCCTTCTCGAAATCGAAGTCCATGGTACCTGCCAGTGAGTAGGCAATAACCAAGGGCGGTGAAGCCAAGTAGTTCATCTTGACGTCGGGTGAGATGCGACCTTCGAAGTTACGGTTACCCGAAAGAACAGCGGTTACAGACAAATCGTTATCCTGAATTGCCTCTGAAATTTCGTCTTCCAAAGGACCTGAGTTACCGATACAGGTTGCACAACCGTAGCCAACAACGTAGAAACCGAGCTTCTCGAGTTCAGGCATCAAACCTGCCTTCTCGTAGTAGTCGGTAACAACCTTTGAACCCGGTGCGATTGAGGTCTTCACCCAAGGCTTAGCGGTCAGACCCTTAGCAGCTGCATTGCGTGCAAGAACACCCGCTGCGAGCATAACTGAGGGGTTTGAGGTGTTAGTGCAAGAAGTAATCGATGCGATAGAAACCGCGCCGTTTTTCAGCTCAAACTCGCGACCATCAGCCATAGAAACGTGAGCTGACTTGTCGGTTTCACCCTTGTCAGCGTAGTTCTTGATATCTGAACCGAACTGCTTCTTCGCATCGGTGAGCTCAATGCGATCCTGAGGACGCTTGGGGCCAGCGATTGAAGGTACAACGGTTGAAAGATCAAGCTCAAGGTACTCTGAGTACTTAACTTCCTTAGAAGGATCGTGCCACAGGCCCTGTTCCTTGGTGTAAGCCTCAACGAGTGCAACCTGCTCTTCTGAGCGACCGGTCAGACGCAAGTACTCAAGAGTCTTTTCATCAATCGGGAAGATTGCTGCGGTTGAGCCGAACTCGGGGCTCATGTTACCGATAGTTGCACGGTTAGCAAGGGGAACCTCGCCCACGCCTTCACCGTAGAATTCAACGAACTTACCAACAACGCCCTGCTTACGGAGCATCTCGGTAATGGTGAGAACAACGTCAGTTGCGGTTGCGCCGGCAGGGATTGAGCCGGTGAGCTTGAAGCCTACAACCTTAGGAATGAGCATAGAGACGGGCTGACCGAGCATTGCTGCCTCAGCCTCAATGCCGCCTACGCCCCAGCCCAGAACACCCAGGCCGTTCACCATGGTGGTGTGTGAGTCAGTACCCACAACGGTGTCGGGGTATGCACGCAAAACGCCATCTACCTCACGAGCCATGATGGTACGCGCCAAGTATTCAATGTTGACCTGGTGCACGATACCCATGCCCGGAGGAACAACCTTGAAATCGTTGAACGCGGTCTGACCCCAACGCAAGAACTTGTAACGTTCTCCGTTGCGCTGGTATTCGATATCCATGTTGCGAGTAATTGCATCTGAAGTACCGAAAGCGTCAATCTGAACCGAGTGGTCAATAACCAGCTCAGCGGGAGCAAGAGGGTTAATCTTTGAAGGATCGCCGCCGAGTTCCTTCACAGCTTCGCGCATTGTAGCCAAGTCAACTACACAGGGAACACCTGTGAAGTCCTGCATAATAACGCGTGCAGGGGTGAACTGAATTTCAGTGCTGGGTTCATCCTTAGGATTCCAGCTAGCAAGAGCATTAATGTGCTCTTTAGTGATGTTCGCGCCGTCTTCGGTGCGAAGCAGGTTCTCAAGAAGAACCTTCAGTGAGTAAGGAAGCTTGTCATAGCCCTTAACTGACTTAAGTCGGTAAATTTCGTATTCGGTACCATTGACGTCAAGTACGCCCTTTGAACCGAAGCTGTCCACAGTGCTCATATGCGTGGGACTCCTCTCGACACTGTTATTTGCCAAGCAGTGCCCGGTGTACTCATGGGAACGCCGTGTGCTTATCCAGGACACAGCGGTGTGATGCTAAATCCTACTTAGAGACACCCTGACACTAAGCTTTCCTATCCAGTGTACTCTGAGTCACCACTAATAAGCATTTTTGAGCAGGTGGGACGCGAAACAAAGCGTCTTAAACGCACTAAGTGTCTGCGCTCCCCTCAAGACGAAACAAGCGTCCTGCCGCCAATGGACTGGTCAACAGCAGCGGCGCACTCCTGGCGCATAAGAACTTGCAATCTCACACGAACTAATACCCGTCTCAAAGACATGCTTGATGGGACTACCCTTTTGCCGGCTCTTCCCGAGTGCGCCGCTTTTTAGGCTTTTGTTTTCTGGAATTAGAGCGAACGTGTAAAGAGCGCGACAGATTCAACGTGGTGAGTATTCGGGTACATATCAAATGCCTGAAGGTCTTTAAGCTCCCACCCGAGTTCACGCAGATAACCGGTATCGCGCCCCAAAGCAGCAGGGTCGCAAGCAACATAGACGATGCGTGAGGGAGCCAATTGGTTCAAGCTCTCCACTACCTTTTTACCAACACCTTCGCGTGAGGGATCCATAATCACCGCATCGGGGACAGGGTACTTTCCTGATTTTACCTGCGAGATAAGTTTATTCAAGTGAGCTCCGACATCGGCCTTCACCACGTCAATAACTGTATTTTTGCTCTCGGTTAAACGAGCACGTCCCGACTCAAAATTATCGCGAGCATTCGCGCTTGTAATGGGTGAACCCTCAACCGACAGGACGCGGCCTTTCTCACCCACTTCTGCCGCCGCAACAGCGGTAAAAAGACCGGTTCCCGCATAGAGATCATAGACGGTCTCACCCGCAACTAGATCAGCCATCTCAGCCACAGTTGAGGTCAATGCCTCTGGTGCCAAGCGATGAATCTGCCAAAATCCACCGGCAGAGACTTTCCACTGCAGCAGTTCATCGCCTATTGAAAGTTCTTCAGTAAGCTCTGGTTGTCCCGCTCCGCGCACGACGGTTTCCGGACGCTCACCGCGCTTGCGTCCACCCTTTCGCTCGGCGACAAAGACCAATGAGATGCCTTGTTCTTTGAGATTTCCCCAGAGCTGCTGGCACTGCTTTTCGATAGAGGTAGCAACCGCCTCAGGCGTATGAGGGGCCGAGACCGTGAAACTCACCAAGATCTGATCGGTGGTAGTTACCGCAATATCCACACGTTTGATGTTTTCTAGATCAAGGCGATGAAGACCCAAGTCGTTGATTCGTGAATCAGCAAGCGGGAAGTCCTCCAAGGGCACCGGCTCCGACGAGGAATGGCGGAACATACTGATTTTTCCATCGGCAACATTAAAATAAACGCGTGTACGCCACCCAAGATCTGAAGGGTCTAACGCCTCAACGCGCAGCAGCTTGAGAAGGGCAGAATTTTCAGAAACCTTTCCCAATCGCGTTAGCTGTTCCCGAATTACCCGAGTTTTAAGTTCTCGCTGATATTCCGGGGTGAGGTGACCAAATTCCATACCGCCCACCGGGTTCTCTCTCAGCGTCGCATCGGCAAGAGGCCAGGGATGTTCCCGGCGGTGTTCGCTGGCTTTTTTAACCTCGATGGCATCGGCAAAAAAGAAGCGATTTTTAGGTCCGGTACCGGTTATTTTCGCAACTACCGTCTCGCCGATCGCCGTGTGGCGCACAAAGAACACGCGTCCGCCCGAACGCGCGACAAAAGAACCACCGTGCGCTACCGCATCCGGGGTCAATTCGACAGTATCGCCAACCTTAAAAGTGGTTGCCTCTTGAGTTTCAGTCATTTTTAAAGTCCTTTAGTGTTCAGCGGTGTAGGGAGAAGCCTCAACGTGTGCTTCTACGGTGTGTTGTGCAGAGGAGCGAGAGCCTTCAAGCTGCCACGGTACAGATGCAATGACAATGCCAGGCTCATACCGCAACCGAGCCTTCAAGCGATGGACGATGCGTCGGTGCAACAGTTTGCCCCACCAATGCGGTACCACGTATTCCGGAAGGTACACCACAATGACATCGCGCGGGCTTTCTTCGCGACGACGCTGAACATATTCGATGAAAGGTTGAACAGCATCTCGGAAAGGAGCATCTAACACAACCAGCGGCACAGGTAGCTCCAAAGCACGCCACTGGCGTTGAGCTTCCTTTGCTCGCTTAGGGTCTTGGTTGATGAGTACAGCTTCAATAGTAGACGGTCGGGTGCCACGAGCATATGAAATAGCGCGCATCAGTGGCTTGCGGACGCGGGGCACATACACCACAGCGTGCACACGTGATGGCAGTGCGCGTTGTTGTGCCAGTTCCGGTGCTCCGGCTGAGAGCTCAAGTTCCTGGTTGATGGTGTTGTAGTGTTTACGCACTGCAAGCATTCCTTTCGAAAGCACCGCAATCAAAATAAGAGTGATCCACGCACCGTGAGTAAGTTTGGTCAACAGAACCACCCAAAAAACGATGAAGGTGGCTATGAACCCCACAAGCGTGATTGCCAGTTGCCTGATTAAAGGACGGCGCTTAAAACGGTCCACGGTAAATTTGAGGTCGCGCCAGCGGTATTTGATGATGGCGGCCTGGGTGAGCGTCATCGACAAGAACACACCCACGATATAGAGCTGGATGAGAGTGTTCAGATCTGCACCGATTAGCGCAACGAGCACCATAGAGCTGATGCCCAGTAACAGCACACTGTTGGCGTGCAAGTGAGGAGCAGTGTTCGTGCGCATCTGCACGGGTAAGTACCCTTTTTCAGCAATCGCGTTGGTCAGCTGAGGAAAACCTGTAAAAGCGGTAATCACTGCGACAAGGAGCATGCCTACCGTCACTGCCACTAATACCACGGGCATCACCGGGTACGCATAGACAGCCTCAGCCATCTGGATCAGCACAGGAACTTGGTAAAGACCGTCTCCCACGCTCATACCGTTAATGCGTAGCTGTGAGGTATCAAGTACGGCTACTGCCCCGGTAGCTCGCACCATATAGAGCACACCAATGAGCAAAAGAGCCGAGATACCGCCCATAATCATCATGGTTGCCGCTGCATTTGATGATTTAGGTTTTTTGAAAAAACGTACGGAGTTGCTCACTGTACTTACACCCGTAAGAGCAACTGCGCCAGACGAAAAGGTACGCATCATCAGTACAAAAAGGGCGGCACCGGTCATCGCCGAGTTTGCATCGTCGGCAGGAACAATTTGCCAGGAGCTGGTGGCAGCTTGCGCCAACGTCCCGTTAAGCTCTTGAAAATAGCCGTACGCGAGGGTAATGCCGATGACGACCAGGAAAGCATAGAGCGGAACAAAAGCGACTCGCCCTAAAAACTTAACCCCGCGCAAACACAGCAACATCATCACACCAATAATGGCAACGGTTAATAATCGTTCGTGCCCGCGTAAAGCCGGAATAACAGAGAGTAAATACCCGGAGGCAGCCGCCGAAGACACTGCAACGGTGAGCATAAAATCCACCATGAGCGAGGCACCAGTGGCAACTCCCGCCCCGGTACCCAACCTCTGCTGCACCAATTCGTAATCGCCGCCAGCTGCGATGGTGCGCAGGTTGTAACGGTATGTGCCGACCACAATCAGCAGTACAAGAGCAATAGCAAAACCTACCCAGGGTGAGGTCACCAAAGAAGCGCTACCCGCTAAAGCTAGCGTCATAACAATCTCATCTGGCGCATACGACACCGACGAAACCCCGTCAGATCCGAACAGCGGAAGAGCTCGGCGTTTTGGTAACACAACAGAAGCCACCTGACGGTTATCTACAGGTGCGCCTAGAAAAACTCGTTTGATCCGCTCTTGCACTCGTACCACAGATACAAAGGTAGTCTGTTTTAGAAAAGTTAGCTCAGACCACGCCGACTAATGACCGCGCGGTGATGAAACTAGCACCGGGATATTAGGTCAGCAAGTTCTCTACCCCGTATTCCACTTCGGAAAGTACACTAGGTACTACACCGAACATTTTCCAATTCAAGGGGCTTACTGTTTTGCCACACTTCGTTATCATGGGCGCAGGACGCGTGGGGGTTATGCTCGCGCACACGCTTGAGGATTCCGGGCACACCGTTGCAATCATCGACCGCGATGAGCGAGCTTTTCGACGTCTTCGCCCTGACTTCAGTGGCAAAAAGGTAACAGGTATCGGGTTCGACCGGGAGACCCTTAAACGCGCCGGGATTGAAGAGGCTTACGCCTTTGCCGCGGTATCTTCAGGCGATAACTCAAATATTCTTTCTTCCCGGGTTGCCCGCGAAACATTCCGGGTGCAAAACGTAGTGGCACGTATCTATGACCCCAACCGCGCTGAGTTTTTTCAACGTCTAGGTATTCCCACCGTGGCAGCGGTGCGTTGGAGCACCGACCAAGTTCTGCGCCGCATCCTTCCAGAACAAGCAATGACAGGTGACTTTAGAGAAGCATCCGGTCGCCTCATGCTCGCTGAGCTTCAGCTACACGAAGACTGGACAGGGCACGCACTCACAGATATCGAAGACGCTGCAGGGGTGCGTATCGCATACATCACCCGGTTCGGCGAGGGCATTTTACCCACCCCTGATACCAGCTATCAGCAAGGAGATATCGTTCATGCGATGCTTCGTACGGATGATGTCAATGAGGTTTCACGCATCCTATCTACTGCACCCAACGATAACGAAGAAAACATACGGTAGGGCAAAACATGCAGGTTATTATTATTGGCTCGGGCTCCGTGGGTTCATCCATTGCCCGCGAATTGCTCTCGCACGGCCATCAGGTCACTATTATCGATGAAAAGCCCGAGGTGATCGGACGCTCCCCCGATATTAAAAACGCGCACTGGCTTATTGGCGACGCGTGTGAGCTTTCGGTACTCAAACAATCGCATCCTGAAACCTGCGACGTCATTGTTGCTGCCACAGGTGACGATAAATCAAATCTCGTGGTCTCGCTCATGGCACGCAGCGAATTCGGTGTTCCTCGCACCGTTGCGCGCGTTAATAACCCCAAAAATGAGTGGTTGTTTGATGATTCGTGGGGTGTTGACGTTGCTGTTTCTACTCCGCGGTTGATGACGGCGCTTGTCGAGGAAGCCGTTGAGGTAGGCGATGTGGTGCGCCTGCTCACCTTGCAAACCGGGGGTGCGATGTTGGTGGAATACACAGTACCCATGGACCACCCCATTATTGGCCATACCGTTGATAACGTTCAGTGGCCAGCAGAAACCACGCTTACCGCTATATTGCGCGATGGAACGCCGATTACCCCCACCGGGGATGATGTCATTGAAGGCGAAGATGAGCTCTTCTTTATCACCACCCCAGAGGGCGAAGAAGATATTCGACTGCTCTTTAGCTAAAGATATGAAAGCCTCCGTGAAGACTATTCTTCACGGAGGTTTTCATATCTATGTTTTACCGCCGGTTTTTCACAGGGGATGTCATCATCCACGTTAGCCATATGACAGCGGCGTAGAGGGGTACACCCATGACCAAGCGAGCAGCACCCAGTGCGCCCACATTATCAGCAAGATAAAGAGGTACTTGAACAATCAGTCGAGCAACAAACATACCGATTAGGACGAGCGTGGCAAGGGTATATGCCTTAACGCGAGCCGGGTTGGAACGCCACGTATCTTGCTCTCCACGAATAAAGCTGTAGACCAGCCCAACGACCGGCAGTTTGAAAATTAGAAACAGAGTAATACCTACCGCATAGGCCAAGTTCACCCATAAGCCGGTCACATAGTAATCCGCAGCATCTCCACTTCGCAGAGCCACCGCTGCGCAGATAAGAACTCCTAACAATCCCGACAGCGACTGCATAAGCGTGCCTTTTTGGAACAGTCTTATCGCTGAAAACACCAGGGCTACGCCACCGGCAACGAGCACCGATAGAACGAGGTTATCCGTCAGTAAAAATGCCGTCAGAAATAACAGACCGGGAGCAATAGCCTCAACAATGCCCCTCACACCACCAACAGCGTACAAGACATCTACATCACCGTTTTCAGTACGACGAATATTAGATGGGGCTTTGAAGCTCGGCTTCTCCGTTTCTTTCATCAAGCGGTTCACTTTCTTCTCTATCGACGCGAGGGAATAATCTCATAACGGGGGTTATACATAGTGGCAGGATGCCTCTTGGTCGAAAGCAATCCATTACACCTAATCTCCGTACCTGCCGCAATACCGGGGACGCTACGTTGACCATGCCAGATAAGTAGCAACCGACTTCCCTGTTTCATAGGTGAAAAATCGGGAAATCTTATCGACGGTTTTGCATTATCGGGTTGCGGAGCCCGCTCGTGAGCCGCCGCTGTTTGATCGTCCTCTAACTCCGGCTCTTCAGAGAAATCCCCGGTAGTCTCAATGGCAGGGAGTCCTGTCATGAGGGCACGTGTTTTAGAGAGCGAAACAGGGCGGGACTTTGTCACGATTAGCTCTGCCTCGTACCTCAGCGGTTCCCCCGGTGCAGAAAAGCGCACCTGACTCACGCGTCCGGCTACCCTAGCGCGAAACCGTTCAGGATACTTATCCAGCACTTGTGGCTGCATACCGATCATTCTTTATCGAATTTCAGCGATTTCAGGACCGCGCTCAGGCATCTCCAAATCACCGTTTTGGGTATCGGCAGTATCTGGTTGGGCTTGAGCGGGCATAGTCAAGGGCAAAAGATCACGCGGGGGCATAGGATCTTCACCGCGGTGCACCACTACAGTCTTGAAAATCTTTTCCATCTCTGCGCGAGCAGTTGCATCACTATGGGCAGTACCGGTAAATACACCGCGAAGGAACCACCGAGGACCGTCTACGCCAACGAAGGTAGCCACACGGGCACCCTTACGACCATCAGGAGTAGTTACCGGGATTTGCGACTTTAGCTCTTTACCCAAAGAACCGGAAATTTCTTCAACCTCGCCGCCCTGTGCGCGAACAGATTCCGCGATTTCAGAGCGAATATCATCCCAGATCCCGCGAGTTTTAGGAGCAGCAAACGCCTGAACCTGCAAGACAGCTTTATCTTTTTGCAAGGTTACTGCGATAACGTTTTGAGTTTTATCTTCAACTTCCAAACGCAAGGCAACATCAGGATGCGGTTTGATCAGCAAAGATCCTAAATCAAGATACCTATCGGTACTTGATTTTTCGTCTGTATCAAATGGACCATCAATACGGTCAAAATCAGTCAGCTCATCAGCTACAGCGGTGGGCGCAGCAGCGTCATCACTGTGCATATCAGGGTCATCGTTGATCTCAGTCTGACCCTGTTCAACTGCGCTTAGCTGGTTCTCAGCGTCTTCATTTTTCTTCTTGCGTCCAAACCCGAACATATAACTCCTCGGTGAAGTGAGAGACTTTTATCTTTTATTCTGGCTCTAAGCTACACCGGTTGAGCCAAAACCGGTGGTTCCGCGCGGTGTTTCATCCAGTTCATCTACCGGATCAAAACGCACCTGTTCATACTTTTGGATGACTAGCTGAGCGATGCGATCACCTCGGTTGACCGTAAAAGATTCGGTGAGATCGGTGTTCAACAGGGTCACCATAAGTTCTCCGCGATAACCACTATCTACTGTCCCCGGCGCATTCACGATAGTAATTCCGTGCTTTACAGCAAGACCAGAGCGCGGGTGCACTAGACCAACATAACCCTCAGGCAGAGCAATGGCCACACCTGTAGGCACCAGTGCGCGTTCGCCGGGCTTCAAAGTAATATCCACGCGAGATCGTAGATCAGCCCCTGCATCCCCCTGCTGCGCGTAAGCTGGCGCGACTAACTCGGGATCTAACATTTTAATTTGAACTGTCAGCTGTTTATTCACACCAGCCACTGTACTAAACGTTCATGACGAAAAACCACGGGTAAACAGCTAAGCTCTCGAATGAGGCACCAGCCACAGCTCACCTGCAACGTGTTAGAGCCTCAGCGCCACATTGGTCAACGGGTTAGAATTGAACGGCACGCTAAATATGTTTTATCGGCATGTTTTGTAAGTTTCAAATAGTGATTGGTGTAGTACATGAGCACGTCAACGTCAACGGTTCTTTATCAAGAACGCCTCACCCCCAGCAAAGGATTGTGGGTAGGTGTTATTGGTGCCGGAGTGGCGAGCTTTTTGGTGGGTGCACCCATCAACATCATGGCAGGTGTTATCGCCGGCGTGATAGTCGCCATTCTGCTGGGTTTTATTCTCTATAGTTCCTCGCCCACCATCACTATTACCCCGGATATTTTGCGGGTAGGACGCGCCGCTATTGAACGCGAGCACGTCGGTGTGGCTGAAGGTTTTCGAGGTGAAGCTTCGCGGATTATTTCGGGCCCCGAACTCGATGGTCGTGCTTTCATGTGTTTTCGCGGCTGGATTGAGCCAAAGGTAAGAATTCAGATTACCGATAAGGCTGATCCAACCCCCTACTGGATTGCATCTACTCGCAACCCTGAGCGCATCGTTGAAATCCTCAATGCAAATATCAGTGAAAGCCAGCTGGAAAGCTACCACGCAGAGGTGGCCCGAGAACATGAGCAGCGAATGCTCTTGACCCACGAGGCACGCTCACAAGCGCAAGAATCATAAAACCCTCACGTTTTAAAAAATAAATGCCGGTAGCTAGCTACCGGCATTTGTTGTATTCCAGGCTAAAGATTAGCCTTCGCACTCAACGCAGTACTTCAGTCCGCCTTCTTCACGAGCAATCTGTGAGCGGTGGCGTACAAGGAAGCATGATGCGCAGGTGAATTCATCTTCCTGGGCAGGAAGAACAACCACGTTTAGCTCTTCGTTAGAGAGATCTGCGCCCGGAAGTTCAAAGCTTTCCGCTGCTGCGTTTTCGTCTTCATCAACCGCGCCGGATTGCATCTCTGAACGGTGCGCATTCAGTTCTTCGATGGACTCTTCGCTGTTTTCGTCCTGCTTACGAGGCGCATCGTAATCTGTTGCCAAAGTGTTTCACGCTTTCTTCAGTGTGAGGCCTGAATGTGCCAACCGGCAAATTCCAGGGCGGATCTTTTAATCTGTGCGATGCCCCTTTTCAACGGTGCATGCCACTGAAAAGTGTTGGGGTAACGCGTAGCATTTTTCACTATTAAATTAGTTTTGTCTAGTTGAGATTCCTGTTGGTCTGATTGTTTCTTCATACAGCGAACATCGGGCTATGTGACGGTAGGCGATGCGCTTGCACAACAGGCCTGGCCTATTTGGTAAATAGGGGGTAGTTTTCGGTAGTTCTGCTGGCATCCTCTGAGCGCAACTCACCGGGTTACTGACTTCAAATGCGTGTGATGCGGGGACAGGAAAGCTTTACAAGGCCGGCCAAAAATACGAACATCAACTTCACATTGAATGTTTTAGGGACTTCAACAAAAGATTTAGCATTAATGTTTGCTGAACCATGCGCCGTACAAATAAAAGTACCGGTTCCCCCGGTAACCTTTTGTAAAGATATATCGCGCGATCACAAACACTTAGAAGGAGTCTTCATGCTCAACCTGCGCCTGGTGGGAATCCACGACGACGGAGAAAGTCTCGTACTTGAAGCACAAGATGGCACCTCTTTTCGTCTACCCATTGACCAAAATTTGCGCACTAGCATCACAAAGGCCCGCCGTGCTCAACCTGCACGCGCGCTAGGTTCCAACGGTGCTTTTGGTCCTCGCGATATTCAGATCCGCTTTCGTCAGGGCGCATCTGTCGAAGAAATTGTGGCCGAGTCTGGTTGGGACGCCAACCGTGTGCGCCGCTATGAGTGGCCGATTCTTGCCGAACGCTCGAACATTATTCAGTCTGCTCAAAACGTTGTGATTTCGGCTGCTACTGCCGGACGTCGCTCAGCCGACCACACAGCCCGCCCCCTGCGTGAGCATATTGCCCATGTAGCTAAGAACTATAAGTTCTCACCCGACGATGCCCAGTGGACTACCTGGCAACAAGAATCCGGACAGTGGACTGTCAGCGTCGATTTCGACTTCCCCTCTGAGGTACGTGAATCGCTACCGCGCAATGCAGAGTTTCCTGCGCGATGGACATACAACCCTGCCAATCAGAGCATTTATGCCTCCAACGAAGCCGCCTACTTCCTCATGGGACGCGACAACACCGGCGATGCTCCCCTTCCAGGAATTGGCGCCCACGACGACAAAGACGCTCCGGTTCAGGTTGATGAACCAAAGATTTCTGAGGTGCGAGTTCCCAATAACCCTGCTCACAATGAGTTACTAGATGAGTTGGCAGCTCGCCGAGGTACCCCAAACGCTAACACTGTTGCCCGCCCTCAAAAAGAAGATTCTGAGAATCAGAAGCCTGCCTCTGCCTTCTTTTCATCGACCTCGCCCAAGCGCGGAACTCCAAATGAGCGTAAGTTAGCAGAGCTTTTAGAACGCGCCCGTCATTCTTCAACGCGCACCTCGCCCGCTCAATCAGAGCCAGCTCCGCACCATGAAATTCAACCGGTTCCTGTTTCGCCTGCCCAGGTTGCTAGCCCCTCCGTGGCTGAGAAGACCACCACTTCAACTAACGATGAGGAACACGGGCCTCAAGAGTCAGCACAAAAGGAAGAACAATCGTTCGACATCGAACCGGTTGAGCTAGAATCCACAAACGCATCGACCGATGATTTTCACGCATCCGATGACAATGCAACTCAGGTGAGCACTGAAGAGACCCACTCTTCAGAACACTCAGATTCCTCATCAGACGAAGAAAACTCAGGTCAGAATACTAATACCCAAAATTCATTAGATGATTCTGTTACCGAATCGTTTACTTCAACCTCCACTGCTGAGACTGCCCCCGCTGACTTGCCTGCGAATACAGAGAATTCTGGTTCAGCAGATTCAGTAAGTGACGCATCACAAAAGAGTGTTGAAGAAACAAAAAAGGACGTAGACTTGGTAAATAAATCTGCCAAAGAAGAGGCAGAGCCGAAAACCAGTACGCGTCCCAATCGTTCTAAGCGTACCTCTGTACCGAGCTGGGACGACATCATTTTCGGCAACCAGCGTCGCTAACTCATCGGCGCTTTAGCTAAGTTTCATACACAGTCAGGCACTCTAACTCTATGAACTCTTCACGCCACGCTACATCGGGTGATCACCACTTCGATGAATCTGCCGAGCCCACGGTTCCTTTTGACGCACCGATCGCAGATTATGAAGATTCTGAAGCAACTCAGCCCCTTGCCCCCTTGGCAGAGGGATACGAGTATGTCTCGGAAGATGACGACTCCGAAGAAAGTGCTGAACCTGTAGTCTCTGAGGACCCGTCCCTTGGTATGGCTCTTTTAGCGGGAGGCGAGACGTATGAGAAACGTTCACTGCGTGAAAAGTTAGCCGACCAGGCTGAAGCTCGTGCTGCCGCCCACGAAGCGAAAGAACGAGATAAAGAAGAGCACAAGCGACTGGCTGCTATTTCTGTTACTGCAGCTTCAGCCACCGTAGCTTCATCTGTTGCAGCCTCTGCGCGTCCTGCACCGGAGCTACCACAGGCGCCCTCTTCCAGTGAATACGACAACTCTCGGGCTAATAGAAAATATGCTTTGCTCGGAGCTTTAGGAGTTCTTGTGGTGGGAGCCGGTGCAGCTACGGGTATGATACTGTCGCAGGATTCTAGCGATCAGCCAATTGCTGCCCCTGCCACTAGTGACTCGGCTACCCCATCGCATAAGTCCTCTCCTACACGCTCACCGCAACCTACTTCAACCAGTAGCTTTGTGCCCGAAGTGACTGAAAGCTATGTAGCTCCAGTAGTTGAAGAGCCTGTGGCTCCTATTGAACAGCAACCTGCGCCTGTTCAGGAAGAAGCGCCTGCCCAACCAGCTCCGGTACAGCAGGCTCCTGTCCCCGTGCAGACGGTGGCACCTACTTCTGCCACACCTGAACCTACCGAAGCACCCGTGGAAACTTCGGCTCCGGCGTCGGCAGAGCCTACCGAGCCTCCTGCGCCAGCTACGACTCAAGCACCGGCGCCCTCTACTCCGGTAGCACCTGCACAAACTCAACCTGCACAGACGACCCCGCCGGTGCAACCAGTACCAAGTGCTCCTGCGCAGACCCAGCAGCAGGCCCCTGCTGCTCAACAGAGCGTCCAACAGCGACAGTCAGCTCCTGCAACTTCGCAGAACGCTCCTGCACCCGCAACTCAGGCAGTTCAGACCCCAGCGCAATAAGAGATATATAAAAAATAGCCGTGAAAAAGCTAGCAAACTTTTTCACGGCTATTTTTATGCACCTGTCGGTAGTACCAGCAGCGGAATTCGAGTCTCATCCTCAGTCAATGAACCGTGCTGTCCGACCATTTTCAAAGCGTGGGGCTTAAAATGGCGCATGTCGTACAGGGCGTAATCTTCACGGCAGGCAATGAGTATATCGCCAATGCGAGCGCGTGCTTGATCAGTAAGATGAGCACCAAAAATCCCTTCGTTGTACGCGTCCTCAGTGTCGATGACCCACGCAATATCGCCGTACGCTTGGTCCCATGCTTTCAGGGTCGCTGTTTTTGCCTCTGCGGAGGTGTCTTTGAGATAAAGTTGCACCATTCGTGGTTCGCCCGCTGTTAGCTCCACATTTTCAAGTAGCTCAGTACGGTCAGAATAATCGATGCGGTGGGGCCCTGGTATATCGACCATGCCGTGATCTGCGGTCAGAACCAGCAAGACGTGAGAGGGTAGGCGTTCTGCTAAGCGTCGCATGTGAAGATTCAACTCTTCGACTTGTTCAATCCATTCTTGAGAATCAACGCCATAGCGGTGACCTGCCTGGTCAATTTCACCCCAGTATAGGTAGACGAGAGACGGTTTTCTGGATGAGAGAATACTGTGCGCCATAGTGACGCGGGCGCTTGCAGATTGGGCGTGAATAAAGCGCCCGCCGCGTAGAGCAGCTTCGCTCAGTCCTGTTCCTTGATATTTTGAAAGCGAGATTGTGGCGACATCGCACTGGTTTTCATACCGTTCAAAAACCGTGGGATAAGGTTGCCAGTTGTGCGGGTCGACGTTCTTATCCCAGCCAGAGAGCTGGTTCATCACTTGGTTGTTCTCTGGGTTTCGCACCTCATAGCCTGCTACTCCGTGAGTACCGGGGGCAAGTGAGGTTCCAAACGAGGTCAGGGACGCTGCGGTGGTGGAGGGTACCGCTGAGTGAAGAGGACCGATGGACGGCACTTTCTTCAGGTAGGGGGCGTAGGAGCCGTAGCGTCTCAGCAGGTTTTCGCCAAAGCCATCTACCATGACCACACATACGCTTCGGTAGGAGGCCGGGTTGAGCCCCGCGTCCTTGAGGCGTTGAGAAAGACCCAATAAATCGTGCTGTCCAGCTCCCAATATAGGGTGGCTGGCCGGGGTCAGCGAGCCTTGTGCCACGATAGTTGCTGCGGACTCAAACACATCAGCTACATTGTTTGATCCGTACCCGGGAGAAGTAGGTACGGGAGTGCCTCGGAAATCTATAAGCGTCATTATTTTGTTGCTTTCATGTGAGCTTTGCGCAGGGCAGAAGCAAATTTTTGGGCGCTGATGATGGCCGCTGCACCGTCTGCACTAGCTGAGACACGCACCATGATGTCTTCTCTGACTCCCGAGCCAGTGTACCCGTGATCAGCAGTGCATTGCGGATCTGGGCAATCCGCAGGTCCAGCATCAATACGCATAGATCCCGTCCAAGCAATAGAGAGCTGTAGTTCGCTGGCGCGAGTACCCGGGGCGTAGTGTTGCGGTTGCAGGTAGGTAAGGTTAGCGGTGACGGTACCTAATCTGCGCAAGGGAACGATTTCAGAGTTGATGTGGGCAGCAACGATGGAGCCTTCATCATCTAACTGTTGATCATCTAAATGCGCCACCAGAAGATGAGTATCGGTAAGAACCAAAACAGTGATATGCCGATGAACTTCTTCCCTGTCGATATGAGTTTCAAGCTGCACCAGATGCGAAATAATTTCATCGGGCTCAAATACTGTTGCCACCCCGTCCAATACCAATTCTGGGTAGAATCCAGCTCGCTTGATATCTTGTACCAGTTCTCGGATGGGCGGGATGTTCTGGCTCATCGTTCTCTTTCAGTTGCTGATGCGATAATCTCTCACTATTTTACGTGGTGTAGCAAGCGTGTATCGCTTTGAGCTAGTTACTCATGGTGCGTCGGGCTGAATCTGTGCGTTGCTGCGGGTTGCCCAGTTTCATGCGGCAAGCAACTACGGTGAGTTCTTCTGCTGCCACCATAATAGGGTTGAGCTCCAGGTGAGCAATCTCGGGGTGATTATCTTTGAGCGACGCCACCCGTGCGATTAGATCATGCAGTTTATCTACCCGAACAGCTGGAACTCCCTGACTCCCCCATAATTTAATGGCAGCTTTAGGTGCTTGCATCATAGTGTCGATGTCGTTGGGTGTCAGTGGCGGGATAGCGTGCGCCCAGTCATCTAGGATCACGGTAGCGTCCCCTGCCATACCAAACGATACGACTGGGCCAAGTAGCGGGTCTTCAAGCGCTCTGAGTACTGCTGTTTGTCCGCCGGGGGCCTGTCGCTGCACCATCAGATCGAAGGTTCCAAACGAGCTGAGCGAGCGGTGCATCTGCTCGATTTCCCGTTCGAGTTCTTGATCAGATTCGATACCCAGTCGGACTCCGCCAAGATCAATGCGGCGAGCCATGTCTACGTCTGTGGTTTTGAGTACGACGGGGTAACCGCCCAGTTCTTTCACTGCCATTTGCGCTTGGTCCACGGTTTCAAAGGCCACAGAGCGCAGTAGCGATATCCCGTAGCTTTCAAGGATGCGTGCGGTAGTTTCTTGGTCAATGTCAAGAAGTTCTTCTCCCGTCACGCGGGGCATCCGCTCGTTGATGATCTGTTGAGCTAAAGCAGGTGAGGTACCTTCAGGAATTTCAGCTGTGCCTGTTTCGCTGTTGCGCCATTGAACGTAGTTCATAACGGATGCCATTGCTTGCACAGCTTGCCCTGCAGATTCAAAGCAGGGCAAACCTGAGATAGTTTTCTCTTTTCCCTCATCGAAACTGACAGTCTCTTGGAGATTGGGAGGGGAAGCAGTATCGCCATCTGCCCCCACAGCATCCTTGAAAACTCCCCGAAGTACCTTCTGCTGCTCAGCGATGCCGGGGAATGAAGCCACGACTGGCTTACCGCTGTTCTGCGCACACTGTAATAGGACGCCGGCGACGTCTTCTGCAGACACAGATTGAGAGGGCATGAAAGCTGCGAACACAGCATCAACGTCTGAACTTTCCAAGGAGCTCATAACGATGTCAGCCAGAACATCGAGGCTGTCCTGGGCAAGATTGATGTTTGCTTCGGAGTTCTTAACAACTACACCGTATCGGGTAGCACGCTCGGCAATGAGTTGGCCCAGCGCATGAGCATTTGAGACAACTGCCGCCCGGTTACCTCGCGGCAAAGGCTGAGATACCAGGATCTGACAGACATCAAGCATCTGATCCACTGTATCTGCACGGATAACCCCCGATTGCTGAAACATTGAATCCAGCGCCTTCGCCGGGGCAATAGATGTACGTCCTGAATGGCCAGGTGGCAGCTGACTTCCGGTCACTTCGTTAGTGGCAACCACAACAGGTTTAATGCGGGCCAACCTACGGGCAATACGACTAAATTTACGCGGATTACCGATCGACTCCAGATACATACCGCACACTTCGGTAGCGTTATCGTCTTCCCAATACTGCATGAGATCGTTGCCCGAAACATCCGCACGGTTGCCAGCAGACACCAAGGTTGAAACACCAATACCGCGGCGCACAGCTGAATTGGACAGCAACAATCCTAAAGCAGATGATTGGGTAAAAAGACCGAGGTTACCGGCATGGGGGTCGTGCTCCGTGAGCGTGAGATCAAGTTTGATATCGGGGGCCGTGTTCACTACGCCGAATGATGCCGGGCCAATAAGACGCATACCGTACGTGCGGGCAACGCGAACCAGGGCTTTTTGACGCGCGCGCCCACGAGCACCGTCATCGGCATAACCGTTAGTCATTACCACGGCACCGCGCACTCCGGCGCGTCCACACTGCTCAATCAGAGACTGCACCTGATCAATCGGTGCATCAATAACGGCGATATCCACGGCAGTTTCAATAGTGTCAAAGGACGCGTGCATAGGATATTGCTGACCGTTAACCTCGTCTGTGCTAAAGGCATAGACTGTGCCAGAGAACCCCTCACGCTGGATGTTATCCATCAACTTGCCTGCTCGCGATTGCCAAGTATGAGCATCCCCCATGACCACCACAGATTCAGGTGCCAGCAACTCAGAGATAGAGCGGGCCTCAGCACGATGCTCGCGAGCTTCCATCACCTGACGGGATTTTTCAGTCGGATCAATCTCAAACTGAACATTGACAAAACCATCATCAAACTCGCGTTTAATTTCGTACCCAGCGTCCTTAAAAACATTCAACATCTTACGGTTTTGGGGCAAAACCTCAGCTGAAAAACGGACGATACCGCGCTCCTTGGCCGCCGCTGCCAGATGTTCCAACAAAACCGAACCGATGCCGCGCCCCTGATGAGCATCAGAAATCATAAACGCCACTTCGGCTTCCTCAGGCACATGACTACGGTCGTACCTGCCAATGCCAATCATTTCATCACCTAGAAAAAGAACGAATGCCACGCGGTCGTTGTGATCAACAGTGGTGAAACGCGTCAATTCTTTATCGCTCAGCTTTGGCTTGTACCCAAAGAACCTTAAATAGATAGTTTTCTCAGACTGCCCCGCATACATAGTCTCTAACGCATCGCGATCAGTGGGCACCACGGGGCGTAAATGAGCCGTTGCTCCGTCACGCAAAACAACATCAGCTTCCCAGTGCGCGGGATAGATAAAAGGGATTTCTGCCGTTGTAGGAGCCTTAGGGTTTGAAGGTTCTGCGGTGCTCACGATAAAGACCTTTGCTGCGTGTGGATAGTAGTTACCATCATCCTAGCAAGCAGTGTTGTGTACCACACGTTTTCTAACCGTTAAGGCCGGCAGGATGCGAAAGAGCCCCCTCTCGTATTCGAGAAGGGGCTCTTGAAATCCTAAAGATTAGGAGTTACGACGGCGACGTGAAGCCACTACAGCAAGTGCACCAAGCGCCAGGATAGTTGTACCAGCTACAGCCAACTGAGCTGAGCTAAAGCCGGTGTACGCAAGCGCACCGCGTGATGACGTAGCAGGAGCCTGCGGAGCATAACCCGAGGTGGTTCCCTGTACTGAGTAACCCGTGCTTGAACCATTACCGGTATTACCGTTATCGGTTACAACCATTGGAGCTGCAGGTGAAGAAGTTTCTGAGGTCGGAACCTCGGGGGTTTCTTCAACAGAAGTTACAACAGCCGGAGTCTCAGAAGGAGTTTCTGAAGGCTCAGGAGTTTCAACTGAGGTTACGATTGCGGGAGACTCTGAGGGGGTAGGTTCAACCGGGGTCTCAGAAGGAGTAGGTTCTACCGGAGTCTCTGAAGGCTCAGGAGTTTCTACCGGGGTTTCGGAGGGGGTAGGTTCAACCGGGGTTTCAGAGGGGGTAGGTTCAACCGGGGTCTCAGAAGGGGCGGGGGGCAAAGGCTCGCCGTTGCCGGTACCCGAACCCTGGTACACCTTAGTTGAAGCACTGCCGCCGATAGTGCCTTCAACAGAGGTAAGGTTCCAGTTATTAATAGCTGAGGTAATACCGGGCTCAGGGGTTGAGCTGATGACCATGTGGACGAGATCTCCAGCAGGAACATTGCCGAGGTTGACCGTCAGCGAGTCACTGGTGCAGTCGATTGCTGCAGGCGAGAAGGGCTGCCAGGTTGTGGGGTACCCGTTAGCTTGTGAGCCAACAGTAATCTGCAAAGTATCGCATTGAAGAGCGACATTCTCAGGGGTATCGGTCACGATAGCGTTAGTTTTTTCACCGGGGACATCGATGGCCCACTTCACTGAACCGTCACGGCTTACCCAGCCGAGTTTGTCTGGCTCAGTTTTTACACCAACAGGCTCTACGCCTGAGGGCTGAGGGGTGACAGCAACTGCTTTACCGCCCCATTCAACGATAATGGGCTGTCCGGGAGTAGCGTTATCCGCTACACGAGCGTTCAGACTCAGAGAACCTCTGATATTAACAGGGTGGGTAGCTACAAAGTCGCTGAGAGTAACAGTAACCTGACCATTTGCTACCTGCGCAGTCGCAACAACGTCGCCAGTGTCGTTGTAGAGATTAAACGCGGTAGACATAGGAATAAGCTGTGGAGGCAGGGTTAGAACAAAGGTGTCACCGGGCTGAGAATTATCGGGGACATGCCACGTAGCATCAAGGCTAAATACATCACCCACCTTGATATCTTGACCCTGAATTGTAACGCTATCGATGGCGTTAGAAATTTCTTCTGCTCCAGCGGGCATTCCAACGAATGCTACGCCGCCAAGTGCTGTGGTTGCTGCAATGATGGCAGCTGTCTGCTTACGCATGTCTCTCCTTGTTGTGTGTTCGCAGTGCGAAATCGGATTAACATCGGGGCATGTAGATCCTTGAATCTAACCGTCAGTTCTATATTCCAGGTGTTACTGACGATGAAATTAACCCTTTGAAGCAGCAACAGGTTGTCGCAAGCATCTCAGGGGAATATGCGGGGGACATTTTGAGCTTTCTTCCCAAAGCTCAAACAGCACATAAAAAATAATACATTTATATCTACCATTAAATAAAGAAAACCACAGAAGTGTTATTTACATTGCCCGGAAATGCGATTTTTTTATGAAAAAACAGCGAAATAACACAAATATTTGCCGGTCTTTTAGGGGACAATTGTAGGACGT
>JBHWPN010000136.1:0-3125 GCA_043424895.1 Rothia sp. (in: high G+C Gram-positive bacteria)
CCTGATGCCAAGGAAAGAACTATATTCGTCTCTGCAATTTCCAAAACCTTTTCAGCTACCGGCTGGCGAGTGGGTTGGGCTATCGGGCCGGAACATTTGATTTCTGCCGTCAAAATAGTCAAAGGATATTTTTCGCATTCAGCGGCTACTCCCCTCCAGCTGGGTGCAGCCGCAGCACTTAGTTCTCCCGCGTCCTTCTATCACGATCTACGTACGTCCTACCAGCATCAACGAGATATTTTGCTGGATGGTCTAGCTGCTACCCGCTGGCAACTACAAAAACCGCACGGAACGTTCTTTGCCGTTGCCGATGCGAACGAACTCTTAGAAGAATTTCGCGTGACGGATGCGAGGGAACTAGCTGCTGTGTTACCACGCGAAGCAGGGGTGGCCGTTGTCCCATTGACAGCATTTGCTACTGAAAGCTACATACCGAATATATCAGCCTGGGTGCGATTCGCTTTCTGTAAGCAACCGCAGGTTCTTCATACAGCGGTTGAACGTCTTGCAGCCATAGGATAAATTCCTATCGTCACCACAGTGTGATGCACATCTATAAAGTGAGATAAAAATAAAAATGAGTGAACAGTATGATCTTCCCGCTCTACTAACAGAGAACTCGCTAATTTTTCAACAAACCAGCGGATTCATGAGCAACGATTTCCAGATTCAAAACACTGCAGAGCAGGCACTGGGTGATTTTGTCACTCAAGGCGATGGACTCTCACGAATGGTGATGGGTAGTCGCAACTTCGATCTCATCGGCACTGATGGATTGGTATATCTCAAAGTCAATGACGAAATGACGTTCGGACGCGACCGCTTTGAAATTTATAGCGGTAACGGTCAGCATATGGCATCCGTAGTGCAAAATATCGCTCTCTTCAAGACGAAAGTCACCGTCGAAATGGCTCAGGGTCTTGTACTAACGCTTCAAGGTTCCCCACTGACGTTCGATTTTGAGGTTCTGGCTGGCACGCACCATGCAGCAAAGGTTTCACGTGCCTGGGCTGGCATCGGTAAGGGACTGATGGGTCGCAGTAAATACAATATTGAACTTGACCCAGCGGCTCCACCGGAAGTTCGCCTGGCAATATTTGGCACAGTTCTCGCCCTGGATCTTATTCGAGCTAAAGCGAGCAAGAACTAACGAAAAACGCTGGACCAGCGGGATGCTCTTTCCCGCTGGTCTAATGTTTATCTTTAGCTACTGCTCATCCGTAGAACCGATAGGCTCCACATACCACAGCGTGGTTTCGCCGTATTGCTTGGTTGCAAAGCTCTCTAACCCCTCAGGTAAATCTGGCTCTGGGCTACGTGTTGATCGCTCTAGAACAATGACGCTACCTTCAACCACGTGTGCCACCAGTTTTTCTAAGAGGGAAAATAAGACATCATTTTCCAGGGCATACGGAGGGTCAATAAAAACAACATCGTAGGGAGCACCAGAATAGTGCTCTACAAACGATGCAGCTGTCATCTTATGGACTTTCGATGTACCGGAGACGGACTTTTTCATTAAACCCGCGTTTTTCTCGATGACAGCAATCGCTTTGGGATAATGATCTACAAAGTCTACGTACGCAGCGCCGCGTGAAAGTGCTTCGCAGCCCAGAGCTCCAGAACCACCAAACAAGTCAAGCACGCGTGCACCGTCTAACACCTCGTAGGCATCCAAACGAGAGAACAGAGCCTCTTTAACGCGATCCGTGGTAGGACGCGTGTTATCCCCCGGCACACTAGCCAACCGCTGACCACCGGCAACACCTGCAATAACTCGACTCATACTTCATCTCTTTCTCGTAAGCGATCCACGATTTATTTTAACCGCGCCCCAAGAACGCCTCTGAATCCGCATCTAATGCTCGCTCCAACGTACGAGCGATATCGGGGTGCTTAGCTAGCGTCGGATCTTTGTCGATAATTGCCCTGGCATCTTCTCGAGCTTTTTCAATCAAAGACGCATCTGTCAGCGCTCGCAACAGTTTCAGGGTACTCTTCTTACCGGACTGTGCAGCTCCTAGAATATCGCCCTCGCGACGCTGCTCTAAATCAATTTTAGAAAGCTCAAAACCATCGGTAGTCGAGGCAAGGGCAGCCAGACGCTCTCGCGAAATACCATCGGAGTTTTGTTTGGTGACGAGCAGGCAAGTGCCAGGGAGGTTACCTCGCCCAATGCGTCCGCGTAACTGGTGTAATCCAGAAATACCAAACCGATCAGCATCCATAATAATCATGAGCGTGGCGTTAGGAACGTTCACACCAACTTCAATGACGGTAGTAGACACTAAAATATCAATCTCTCCGGCATCAAAACGCTTCATCACATCGGACTTGGCTGAAGTATCCATCTTGCCATGAAGCACTTCAATTCGAGTACCGCTGAGCGCATCAACAGAGCTGAGTTCATCAAACATAGAACTCACCGATGTCAGCGGTTCGCGTGATTTCTCTTGAGAATCTGTGCCCAAGAGGGTACTTCCATCATCACCTGATGAAGATTCGTCCTGCCCAATCTTGGGTACCACCACATACACCTGGTGACCAGCATCAACCTCTTCGCGAGCGCGTTGCCATAGGCGGTCACGCCAAGCGGGTTTTTCGGCAAGGGGCACCACGTGAGTAGTAATTTTTTGGCGTCCAGCCGGGAGTTGATCAAGTACTGAGGTATCTAGATCGCCAAACACTGTCATTGCGACGGTTCGAGGGATGGGAGTCGCCGTCATCACGAGACGGTGGGGTAAAGCCCCGTTGGGACCGCGCAGAGCATCTCGTTGTTCTACACCAAATCGGTGTTGCTCATCGACCACGACCATACCTAGATCAGCAAATTGAACGTGCTGGGCCAGCAAGGCGTGCGTGCCAATGACAATGTTCGCAGCGCCCGAGGCCATATCAGCCAGCACCTGTTTTTTCTCGCGGGCCGGCATTGATGCTTTAAGCAAGACAACGTGAATGCCGTCAGGGTTCTGTTCGCTCATCAACAGGTCACCAAGGATAGCGCGCACAGAATTAAAGTGCTGCTCAGCAAGCACTTCGGTAGGAGCTAACATCGCTGACTGTGCGTGGTTATCGGCAACCTGCAGCATGGCTCGAAGTGCTACCACTGTTTTGCCTGAACCAAC
>JBHWPN010000137.1:0-6269 GCA_043424895.1 Rothia sp. (in: high G+C Gram-positive bacteria)
AGTTTCACTCTTTCACGAAGTTATTCTCTCCTACCCAAACCCCTCACATACTAAAGCACCCGCGTCCTTCACTCTTTATAACGAAGGACGCGGGTGCTTTTATCTGTGGCGCAAAGAAGATTACGCCTTGGGGATCTTAAACATCATTTCGGTCTTCGGACGAGGATCATCAACCTCGCCAGGAACACCGTCTGCGTGCTTAATCTCAACGTTGGAGCGTGAACTCATGAACTTAGACAGGCGCTCAGCTAGCAAAGTCAACGCGAAGTTGATGATGATAAACAACAGCGCTGCCAGCAGAAGCATCTGCAAGATATTGCCTTCGCCTGAGCCAAAGCGACGTGCAGAAGCCAGTACCTCGGGGTAAGAGATGATGTAACCGAGTGCGGTATCCTTCAAAATCACCACGAACTGTGAGAGTAAGGAAGGCATCATTGCTGTCATTGCCTGGGGCAGCAGAATTGAGGTAAGAACCTTCCACGGGGTCAAACCGATGGCAAGACCTGCCTCGCCCTGGCCTTTAGGCAGCTGGTGTACGCCAGAGCGTAGCAACTCAGCAATAACGGAGCCGTTGTAGAGAGTCAGCCCCAAAACTACCGCGATGAAGGGCAACTGCTGGGGTGAGAAAACGGAGAACGTACCCAAGAACAGCCAGAAGAAAATCATCATGATCAGCACTGGAACAGCGCGGAAGAACTCGACCACGATAGTACCGAACCAGCGAATCGGAGCAATCGGTGAGAGACGAGCCATGCCGAAGAACATACCGAATGCTACTGAGGTAACAACGGCAATCAGCGCAGCTTTTAGTGTGTTCCACAAGCCAGGCAGAATGTAGTTGACCCACAGATTGCCACTAAACAGTGAGGTCCACTTATCTGCCTCAAGCTGACCCTGACGATGCATCACAAAGCCAATGTAGGCAAGCAACGCCAGAATAGCGAGAACTGACAGAATGTTGAAAATTCGAGTACGCGCCACAGCCTTGGGACCGGGTACGTCAAAGAGCACAGAGGATGAAGTAATAACTTTACGATTCATCGTTTCACCGCCAGTTTACGTGATGCCCAAGTAGTGAGCAGGCCGATGGGAACTACGATTACCACGAAGCCCATTGCAAAGAGGAAGAAGATCATGAACACCAAATCCGAGTTGAATTCGATCATGGACTTCATCATTCCCGATGCTTCTGCCACAGACGCGACGGTAGCAACGGTGGTGTTCTTTGCAAGAGCAATCAACGTGTTACCCAGGGGAGTGATTGAACCACGCAGTGCCTGCGGGAAAATCACATAGCGGGCGGTGGGCATAAAGCCAAGACCAATGGCGCGTGCGGCCTCAGCCTGCCCCACCGGAACGGTATTGACACCCGAACGGATAGCCTCACACACAAAAGCTGCGTGGTAAATAGCAAGAACAATGATTGCGTAGAGGAAGAAGTTAGTCTCAAAATTGCTTGAGAGCGAAAGCTGGAACTGAGTCCACACGCCCAAAATTGCCAGGGTCATCAAAATGGTTAGCGGAGTATTGCGAACCAAGTGGACGTACGCGGTACCTGCTGCACGGAGCGAAGGAACCGGTGAAATACGCATCAATGCAAGAATCGAGCCGAGCACAAAAGCGCCGATTGCTGCCCAGAAGGTCAGCTGCACGTTTGTCCAAAACGCATCGATAACGTTGTATTTGGCAAAGAGCGTGGAGAGCTGTTCAGAGAACGACATGAAAGTCTCCAAAATCTAAAAGTATGTATGGGTGGGGTAGAGAATTATTCAGCAGGGACGGACGCACAAGCTGAATCAAGCGTGGGCGGGTTGAGTTCGCGGTTGTACTGGAAGCCTGATTCGCCAACATTTTTCTTCAGCGCTTCTTCCCAAGCACCGGTTTCAACCATCTTGTTGATGGCGTTATTGATGGCCTCGCACTTATCAGTACCCTTGGGCAGACCAACGCCGTAGCGTTCCTCGGTAAAGGTGTTACCAACTACCTTGAGCTCGCCCTTATTCGCTTTGGTTGAAGCCAAACCAGCCAAGATGATGTCATCGGTGGTGACCGCATCGACCATACCGGCGTTGAGCGCAACTACGCAGTCAGAGTATGAGTTCTGCTGTACCAGCTGAACGGAGGATGCGTATTTGTCCTGAACTTTTTTCGCCGACGTTGAACCGGTGACAGAGCACAGGTTCTTGCCATCGAGTGTATCGGGGCCAGTAATGTCAGTGTTGTCTTTTTGAACCAGAAGATCCTGACCAGCCGTGAAGTAGGGGCCAGCAAAATCAACGGTCTTCAAACGGGTCTCTGAAATGGAGTACGTCGCAAAAATCATGTCGACTTGGCCATTTTTCAGCATATTTTCACGGTTTGATGAAGGGGATTCTACCCACTCGATATGGTCTTCGTCGTAGCCGAGTTCGTTCGCCACGTAACGGGCAACGTCCGTATCAAAGCCGGTGTAAGCGCGTCCGTCTTGGTAACCCAGACCGGGCTGGTCGTACTTAATGCCGATGCGGATGGTGTCGCCACCTGCTGACGCTGCGGAACCACAACCGGTCAAGGCAAGGGTCGCAACAGCAGCAAGAGATGCTGCTTGCACGATTTTGCTCGTGATCTTGTTGAACATGTGTGTCTCTTTCACATCTAAAACCGGTGCGCCGGTTAGTGGTTGAGGATCTTGCCCAAGAAGTCGCGTGCGCGTTCTGACTTGGGGTTTGAGAAGAATTCGTCGGGGCTGGCCTGCTCAACAATCTCGCCATCGGCAAGGAAGACAATGCGATCAGCGGCGCGGCGTGCAAAACCCATCTCGTGGGTTACGACGATCATGGTCATGCCTTCGCGGGCGAGAGAAACCATGGTTTCAAGAACTTCGTTAACCATTTCGGGGTCAAGTGCTGAGGTAGGTTCGTCAAAAAGCATGACTTTGGGCTTCATTGCCAACGCTCGTGCAATAGCCACACGCTGCTGCTGACCGCCCGAGAGCTGAGCTGGCATCTTGTTAGCCTGAGAATCAACGCCGACCTTTTTGAGCAGTTGCATGGCTTCGGCGTCTGCCTCCGCTTTTGAAAGACCGCGTACCTTACGAGGCCCAAGAGTTACGTTGTCCAAAATAGTCTTATGTGCAAACAGGTTGAAAGACTGGAACACCATGCCAACGTCGGCACGAAGTTTCGCCAGGTCTTTACCTTCTGCAGGAAGAACTTTGCCGTCAATCAAGATTTCACCGTTATCGATGGTTTCAAGACGGTTGATGGTGCGGCAAAGAGTAGATTTACCTGAACCTGAAGGTCCAAGCAAGATAATGACTTCGCCTTTGCCAACCTCAAGGTTGATGTTCTTGAGTACGTGCAAAGCGCCGTAGTGCTTGTTGACGCCGCGTACTTGAACCAGTGCTTCTTGGCTCATCGGTTCCTCCTGGGTCTGTAGAGTGATGCTCACTCATGTAGCATGAAATATTTAGGCACGCTTCACGAGCGGAGTGTGGTGTGTTTGAATCAACAGTAAACAGTGAAAGTAACCGATATGTTACAAACTGTATGATTTTGAGTGATTCACCTCGCACTTATGGTGTGATGTGCACAATATCCTATTGAGGTGTGGTTGAGCAAATGGCGTATATCTTGGTGGCTCTAGTTTTCGTAATGATTGCCATGCTAATTATTGCAGGATGCTTGCTGGGTGGGCAGCGTCTTTTCCCCGGGCGTCCTGTACTTGAGTACTTTGCTGCCGACGGTATTGATCTTCATTCGTCGCAGGATCCGGCTATTGTGCTCTCGGAGCACCCCACGCATTCGGAACTTCAGCGCGTTAGATTTGCAACAGCGGTGGGTGGTTATAACAAAGATGAAGTCGATCAGTTCGTAGCCCAACTCCTTGCCCGTCAAGGATCGTCTGCAGAACGCAATACCGGCACTAGTGAAATCCTTAACGAGGGCAAGTAATTGTTGGGTTCTCAAGAGGCACCTGAGCCCATCTCTCACAAGAAGTATCGCCCGCATGCACAGCGGACGCTAAAAATTAGTCAGCCGCTCACTGGGCTTTTAATCCAAACAAAACTAAGGTTTCTCACCCTGCCTGTTTTGGTGCAGGTCTTCTTGGTTTTTGGGGCCTCACGACTATGGAGCTGGTTCGTTTTCTCCACGGTTGCCCGCCATCAGATCACCAGCCCGTGGGGTAGCGGTCCACTGAGCTATACACAATTTTTGAGTATCTGGGACGCTGGCTGGTATAAAAAAATTGCGACGGATGGTTACCCGCCGCAACTTCCATACAGCGGCAGCGGAAAAGTCGAACAAAACCAATGGGCTTTCATGCCAGCTTTCCCTTTTGTCTCGGGCGGCGTTGCCAGGATCTTCGGTATCAGCTACCCCACAGCAGCCGTAGCAGTTGCGCTGGTATCAAGTTTTATTGCTGCAGCTGTCATTTACTTTTTGTTCCGAGAATCGCTTCGAAGAACGATGTGGCGCGGTGATGATCCATCAGCTTCTGCAGAGGCAGAGAGTCCTCATTCATTAGCGCTATGGTCAGTTGCAGTGTTCGGGTTTATCCCTATCGGAGCAGTACTGCAAATTCCTTATGCGGAATCGTTCAACCTCGTTTTTCTCGCCGCCAGCCTCTTGTGCTTACTACGCGGTCAGTACCTTCTGGCGCTGCCGTTTGCCCTGATTACCTGTCTTTCACGGCCGGTAGGAGTGCCTTTAGGGGCAACTTTTGGTTTGTGGTGGGCATGGACAGTTTTTACCGAAGCAGGCGGCACTGCCTGTACCACTAGAAAACTTGTGTCAGCATTCAAAAAACACGTGGTGCAGCTGATAAGCGCGCTCGCTGTCTGCGCTTTCGCCCTTCTGTGGCCGGTTATTGCCTGGATGCGTACGGGGCAGATGGATGCCTATACCGCCACAGAAACCGCGTGGCGGGGCAGCGATTTGTATCTTATATTGCCGTGGATAGAACAAAGTAAACACTACCTGGGTGGGTTCGGACCGGTTATTTTGATTGTGCTCGTGATTGCATTCTTTGGGGTATTGCTCTCATCGATGACCTCAAAGACGCTTGCTCCTGAGCTACGGCTCTGGTGCGCCAGCTTTGCTGTCTACTTGCTGCTGTTTTGGTTTCCGCAAAGCTCAACGTTTCGTATGATGCTACCCCTGTTTATGCTGGTATTACCGCTCGTTGCTCTTTCAACCTCAAGAGCATACCGCATCCTTTTGCTGGTCAGTGGTGCCGTACTACAAGCCGGGTGGGTCGGGTGGCTCTGGCATTGGAAACAACTTCCCGGTGGCGGCGACTACCCGCCGTAAAAACACTGGGAGTTTGCTAAGCGTTCTCAAACTATCGTTTGTAAACCAGGAAGATACCTAATCCTGCGTGCACCAGCGAGACAAAAATATCGTCGATCTCGCGCAAAGACGTAAGAACAGAACGATGTGAGTTGGTAATTTCATCGCGGGCAGTCGGAGAAGCTACGGCACCGCCATTGAGGGCATCGTGCACAATGAGCAAACCACCGGTCTTGAGAAGTGCTAAGGATTCGTAGACATAGTGTTCAAAATGCTCCGCATCGGCGTCGATAAAGGCAAGGTCATAGGAATTTTCCGATAACCGAGTCAGTACATGCCCGGCGTCCCCGGTAATTGCGCGAACTCGATGTGTCTTATCAAAACCAGCGGCTCTAATAGCTTCTTTTGCTACCTGTTCGCGGGTGGAATCAATATCTATGGTGGTCAGGGCAGCCCCCTGGGGTAGCCCCTCCAAAAGCGCGAGAGTCGACACCCCGCTTCCCGTACCTACCTCTACCGCGTTTTGTGCTGCCGATACTGCAGCTAAAACCGTCAGCAAAGAGGCAACCGGCGCGCTCACGCCAGAAACACCACTGCGTTCACCTGCGGCACGGGTTTGCTGCATCAACTCGCTTTGCCGAGGGTATTCCTCGATGAAAGCAGCGCTGAGTTGAGGTAGCTGAGCCATTGATAATCTCCCTGAAAAACTGTGGATTCCCTACATATCATATAGACCCGTACCACTTATATGTGCTTTTTATACGGCAATGCTGGTAATCTCTCAATGTGTTCGGAATTAGCGGTATGGAATTTATTATCATTGTCGTCATTGCGTTTGTGGTGATCGGCCCCGAACGCATGCCTGAATACGCTGAAAAGCTCAAGGAGTTCGTCAAAAGCGTGCGCCGTATGGCTTTTGATGCAAAAGACGATCTCAAAGAGACCATGGGGCCAGGTCTTGAAGATATTAACTGGCGTCAGTACGATCCTCGTCAGTAC
>JBHWPN010000138.1:0-32489 GCA_043424895.1 Rothia sp. (in: high G+C Gram-positive bacteria)
TACGCTGGTGTAGCAACGGTCTTGTCCGGTATGGCTTGAGGTTATTTATAGAGATTTAACGCTCATATTTTTGCCGCGGGTGGGGCCGTTGTCTAGTTGGTGGGTGTGGGGTGCGTGTCTACTTTTGAATAAGCCTCATTAACAAACTTGATGTGACTTTTGAAGGCAAGAGTCTACCAGTACTAACAACGGCTCAAAACAGAGACCTCACCTTCGGTATCGTCAAAAGCGCATTTCAGTCCATGAATCTTGATGGAAAAGTTGTTAGTCAAGCCATGAAAAATGTTTTGAGAATTTACGAGTGCAGACCTGAGAATCCAGAAGAACAAGATACTGCAGTAGCTATCCACAATATTCTGAAAGTTAGTGAGAATTTCCAGGACTCTGGGGGAGAAAGCAGCAAATCACTTTCTGACTTTATTTTGCTGTTAAAGACTCACTTTGTAATGTACACATTGGTGCCAAAATCTTGTTTATCCCATCGTGTAATTTTGAAATATAAGATTTCTGGTGATGCATCAAATAAGGTTACAGACTCTACATGTAAACGTTTGATTAGGTCGCTTGTCGCCCCTTATGAACTTGATTTGTGGTGGGACAAATCGAATCATCATATAGATGTTTCATACCCAACTGAGCTAGTGATAGACTCTGTTATCCTTGGTGCTGATGGCGAGAATTTTGAAGTTGGACAGCCTCAAGTACATCGGTATCATACTAATATTCCGGCTAATCGCGTCGAGGAGTTTGTAGGTAAAAATCTGTATTTTACAGTTGTTCCCGCTGTTCAGTCTTTGCGTCGTTGGAATGCCTGGTTATCTATATTGTTTGGCCTGGGTTATGCCTTAGGTTTGTTTATTCAGCTTTGCGTCACAAAAGATTTTGGGTTCGATGCGGCTTCGTTGAGATCAGCCGCAACTGTTGTTCTTTTGTTGCCTGCTTTACTAGTTTCGTGGCTAGCGCGCTCTAATGAGCACCCATTTGTGGCAGTCGCTTTTAGTCAGTTGCGTCTAGTTTTTCTACTTCAAGCTTTAATTCTGTACTTCAGTTCTGTAATTTTGGTGCTACATGTCGGTGGCCGGGTATGGACGTTATCATGGTGGGTCATTTATATTTCCGTCGGTATAGTTTCAGTGTATGCAATTTACCTGCATCGGCGTGTTCTGAAAAATAGTTCATCTTGAACCTGACTCTATATTTTTCTCTTCATATGTTCCCAAGTAAGGTACACTTGTAATCATAGAAAGGAGTTGAAGATGCGTTTACCTACTCTTGAAGAGGCTAAAAACAACGGAGCTAAGCCTGTTCCGCAGCCTAAAGCAACCTTCAGAATCTGGACTGGCTCAGCAACAGGTTCTGCTCTTCGTGAGGCTCGTGAAGCATTACAGAAATCTTCAGCTTCATCTCGCAAGACCCAACCTGCGTAAGTTTTTATTAGAAGCTCTCATCACTGGCGGTGAGAGCTTCTAACTTTTAAGACAGAGCTGTTGTATCGGATTTTAACCGAGCTTCCTTGCATAAGATAAGTCTTAAGTATTTTTCTAGCAGGCGTGTTCTGCCTTGAGCATTAATTATTCTCCGTTCATTTGGAATGTAACTGGTGTGTTGCGTGGTACGTATATGTAACATCAATATGGGTAGATTATTTTGCCGTTTGCAGTCTTGACATGCATCGATGTGGTACTTGAGCCGACCAAGCAAATGGGACTCAATGTGACTGAGGGCTATAAATTGAGCGCCGTCCCAACGGCGATGTTTTCCGTAAGAGCTGACAATGAGTACAGCTTCTATAGCTCGTTTCAGAACAGTCTCAAGACGGTTGCGAATAATCCAGACGCTCTAGAAAAGATACTGCGTTCTTACATCAACAAGTTTTCTGAGAACGTGCGCATATTTTCGAGAAGAATAAGTTCGAAGACACTATCGCAGACTTAGTAGCGAATAGTCTGCTCTTCCAGGTGATTTAGCATTTTGCCGAGGTGAAAGTGTCATGTCGACACCAAGATGGATTTCTATCATTCGAAGAACAAGCGCAACAGACTGGCGAATAGCTTTAGGCCTATAGTTCAAATCCAACAGAGCTCCAGCGATTATGTACGCCGCATGTCCGCTGAAAAGTTTGTGGAGTTTATGATGGACATGGGGCTATACGAGCTCCTGCGAGGTGAGAAAGAATTAGAGGAGATGTGAAAATAGCTATGGCTGGTTTTTCTCTTTTTACCTGAAAACACAAAGCAAAAAAGAGCAAAACCAACCATATACGCAGGTAGAAGCTACTGGCCCTCACGCCCCGCCTTGCGGATGGCTTGCTTCACCTCGGCGATGGAGAACCCACCGAGGTAGAAAACTGAAGCCGCGAGGAGGGAGTCCTCACGGTTCTTCTTGTAGAGTCAAAAGGTCAGCACTGGTAGACCACAAAGTTACCAAAAGGCAGTTTTTCTTCCGCAACAAGCTCGGAACTCAAATAGGCTGTTCAGTATGAATAAATTTCTAACTACAACGCATCAGTGCCCGCACCACTTCATAGCTCTTTTCAAAAGAACTCAGCGGCAAAAACTCACAGTTGGAGTGAAAGTTATGGGCCCCGGTAAAAAAGTTAGGTGTAAAGATTCCCCGGCTCGATAACCATGACCCGTCGGTGCCACCACGCATTGCAAGCTCGAGAGGTTCAATCCCTAAGTCAGCAAAAACCTCGCGCAACCGCGTGGTAGCCACAGCATTTTCGCAGGTTTTCGCGTCCTCAATGTTGGAATAAATATCGACAATCTCAACGCTCACGCGAGCGCGCGGATGCATCTTCTGCACCTGCCCTGCAATAGCGTGTAACAGCTCCTTCTTTGTCTCGTACCCGGTGCGGTCATGATCGCGGATGCTGATATCAATGGTTGCCGTGGACTGGTTGCCTTCAATCCCGTTCACCCACAGGTAGCCTTCGCGTCCTTCGGTGTGCTCGGGGGTCTGCAGAGGATCCAGCTGCCCCACGAAATCATGCGCCACCATAATGGGATTAACCAGAATATTTTTGGCGTTCATGGGGTGGGCAGTAACGCCCTGGATTTCAACCCGGGCATGGGCGGCGTTAAAGGTTGCCTCAACGATTTCACCTAGTTCACACGAATCAAGGGTAAAGGCGTAGTCCACCGGAAACCGCGAAAGATCCATCGTGCGAACCCCGCGAAGACCAATTTCTTCATCCGGTACAAAGGACAGATAAATATCACCGTGAGGTTCTGTATTTTCGAGTTCTACACTTTCAGAACTTGCAGCATCGGCAGCCAACAAACGTACAGCAGCCTCCATCACGGAGGTAACCCCGGCTTTATCATCGGCACCCAGCACACTGGTTCCATCGGTGACGAGGATGCGGTCGCCCGCATACCGTGCGATTTCGGGGTGTTCGCTCTCGCGCAACCAGATATCGAGGTTGGCGTTCAGGCAGATATCACCACTGTCGTACTCAACCACGCGCGCGTGCACCTCCGGCGAAAGACTAACATCGACCGTATCGAGATGGGTGCAAAAACCAATCACGGGAGCCTGTTGCCCGGCAGGTAAGTTAGAAGGAATGCGGGCAGTCAGTACACACGTCTTACTCAAGTGCACATCGGCGGCACCGGCACTCACCAGCTCATCACGCAAAAGGCGGGCAAGTTCCCACTGCCCGGGGCTCGTCGGAATACTACCCACCAAAGCATCACTTTGACTGTTTATTGCCGAGTATCTCAAAAACCGTTGCGCGAGGGCATTCTGCACCTCTGTGCGTGTAAAAGTGACCATACACAAATTCTAGAGCGAACCCACCTGTCGCACAGTTACACTGAAAGAAGATTAAATTGTTCGTGCGATAGGTAGTTTTGTGTCCCCCCTCCTGATTTTCTCGCTTATTTGTAGCGTGACGCTTTTAGTCAGCGGCGCTTCAAAGGCTCGTGATTATGTGCCAACAGCGACCGCCATTTTTAACCTGAAAATCGATAAATGGCTACCGGTTCGAGTCAAAACCGCCGCAAAGATTCTGCCGTGGGCCGAGATAGCTTTAGGTTTAGCGCTTCTTGTTCTCCCGGGTGTTCTGCAGGTTATTGCCGCCTTTATTACCCTCATCCTCTTTACCTTTTACTGGGTTGTTATCGCCCGAGCGCTCATGTCAGGTAATACCGTCAGTTGCAACTGTTTTGGTGGGGCATCAACGGCTCCGATTTCTCGGTGGACTCTTGCCCGCAACACCTCGCTAGTAGCAGCAGCGGTGGTAACCGTGGCGGGTGCTCTCGCATTTGGTGTCTCTACCCTGGGCTGGTTCATGGCGTTGGATGCCCGTGACTGGTTCTGGTTGCTGGGTGCTGCACTTGCGGTAGCGACCCTATGGTTTATTAATCGCGCGGATGCTTTTGCCCCCACCGCGTCCCTCACGCCTGCCGGTAGTAGCTCAGTGCGCGCTACCGCGTCCACCGCTGCACCTGCCCAACAGACGGCAGATTTATCGGGCAATGCTGAAGACCTTGTAGAATCCAGTGCTCCGACCGGTGCTGTGCTTGATGATGCCCAAGAACTTGACGACTATGTTCGCTTGCCTATTCCTTTTGGCACCTTGAAATCTCCTAGCGGTAGCTTGCATAACCTGCGAGATTTAGCGGGTTCGCAAGCTCGTGTATTGCTCTGGGTCTCCCCTACTTGCGGGCCGTGTATTGATGTCATTGAGCAGATTCCAACGTGGCACGAGAAACTACCGATGCTCGGGGTCCACCCTGTTGTAGCTCGCCAAGAAGACGTAGCTCAGATGAATTTACCTGCCCATATCACTACCTATATTGATTAAGCCTACGGTACTCAAAGCTCCTTTGGCGGTGGCACTCCTATGGCGGTGGCGCTAGGTGCTGACGGGCTGATGGCAGGGGGCCCCGTTTTTGGTACGGGCAGCGTTAAAGAATTTATGCGCGATCTCATGTTTGAGTTCGACGTTGATGAGAGTGAGGAATAAATCGTGGTTGATAAATCCCTTTGGCAGTTGAAGATTGAGCAAGACCCTTCGCATTCGCAGTGGTATATTCAGCGTTTTGAGACCATGCGCGCGAACGGGCAAGATTTGTGGGGTGAGGCTCGCCTGGTTGACGCTATGGTTCAGCGCGGCTCACGTATTTTGGACGCGGGTGCTGGCACCGGTCGCATCGGCGATTATTTGCAGCGGGTGAGGCACACGGTAACCGGTGTTGACATTGACCCGGCTCTAGTTGATGCTTCGCAAGAGCTAAACCCGAACGTGACCTGGTTACAGGGTGACTTGACCTTACTGCCCGAGGTTCTTGGTGAGGGGGCTGAGTTTGATGCAATTGTGTGCGCCGGCAACGTCGTTGGTTTCTTAGCGCCGTCTACTCGCACGCGCGTCCTTGAAAACTTTGCCGCTGTGCTGAGTGAGGGCGGACGCGCCGTTATTGGTTTCGGTGCCGGTCGCGGGTATTCGTTTGCCGATTTCTTTGCAGATGCCGAACAAGCTGGCCTGCAGGTACAGGGCAAGTTCTCAACGTGGGAGTTGCACCCGTTTACAGAGGATTCAAACTTTTTAGTTGCGGTGCTGGCTAAAGCCTAAGTTTTAAAGCCAGACAGTAAGAGACCCGTATTCCCAACGAAATACGGGTCTCTTAACGTTTATCAGAAACTAAGGAATCAGCTTGTAGGTGCGCAGAACGTCATCGGGCAAAAGGAAGCCAAGCGCGATAGCAATGATTACTAGTGCGGTGACCACCGAGAATACTGCGCTTCGCCAACCTGGGTGTAACTCGTTGAAAGTTACCAAACCGGGCCAGACTTTAGCCATCTGAGTGACGTTAATCTTGGGGTAAACCGTGGTCTGCGGGGCGATATCCGATGCGATAGCGCGCAGGTTTTTTGCGTCCCAGATACGGCCGTCAAGACGTAAAATACGTTTGCGTTTTTGGTTGATAGCCCACATGGCAGGCACACCTTTTGACACAAATTTTGCTCCCTGCTCTTCTTGCTTAATAGCCTTTTTAGGGGTTAGGCGTTCAGCAAAGACGGTGTGCTCGATGTTAGCCAGTGGAACGGCTTGCCAGCCAAACATTTTGCCGCGCAAAATATGGGTGTTAGTGCGTACCACAATCGCTGGCTTCAAGAATGAATAGACCGCGAAAAAGGTACCCGCCAGGATCACAAGCAGAATTACCATAAACGGTAGTAGCGGGCGCTTGTAGAGGATAAAAGCTATGATGCCCGACGCCAGTAGAACAGGCGGGATAACAGCCATTAAGCGACGCCCATACGAATTAATGCGCGGGTGATAAACCGCGGTAACATCACCGTATTTATCTGGAACCTGGTGTACGTGTTCAGCCATAGACAACACTGTAATGCGCTGCCGTAAATTTCGTGTGCAGTTAAGCGGAAAGAGCACACGTGAGTTAGATTAAAAGGATGCGAAAGTTCTCCAGTGTTGACCGTGTTTTGGCGGGGTGGGTTATCGGCATGTGCTGTGCCGTGTTGCTTGCTGTGGCGTCGTTGGACGTTATTAACCGCCTGGTTTACGGGCCTACTGGTGAGGTGCGCGCTTATTTTCAGGCGCTAAAAGACGGTAATGGTTCGCGTGCGTTGGGCATTCTCAACGCATCTGTTCCGGAGAACACCGGTGCGGCGATGTTAGATGGTTCGGCGCTGGCTGGTTCTGTTGATGCTCTTGAAAATTTAGAGATAACTACAGAAGAAATCGAGGGTGATCACGCTACCGTTCGTGCCACGTATACCCTTGATGGTGCTGAGCAGAGCACAATTTTTCCTTTGCACAAGGTGGGTGCTCACTGGGGTGTTTTTGATGTGTGGGCTATGGATGATTCTGAGCTGCCCACTGTTGAGGTTGCCGCGCCGGGGGTTACCGGTGCGACTTTGAACAACACTAAGGTATCGGTGCCGTCAAGCGACCGCGATTTTGCGGTTTTCTACCCGGGCACCTATACCAGCACTTACGAGTCAGCACTTTTTAGTGCCGAGCCGCAGAGCACCAGCGTCCTCAATGCTGATGATAAAAAGCAGAAGCTGAAGTTATCTCTTCAGGCCTCGGATGCAGCGAAGAACAGTATTACTAGCAGCGTTCAGCAACATCTTGATTCGTGCGCTACGCAGAACACTTTGTACCCTGCAGGTTGCCCTTTTGAGTACCCGTTTGCAGGACGTGTGGACGGCGATGTGACATGGAGTATTAAGCAGTACCCTGAGACGAAGGTGAGCGCGAGCAAAAAGGGCACCTGGGAGTATAAGGATTCATCGGGTGTAGCGCATGTTTCGTTTACGCAGATTGATCTTTATACCGGTGAGACATCAAAGGTTGAGAAGGATGTACCGTTTACTTATAAGGCTGACCTTGATGTTCAGGAGGATGCTGTTACGGTCACTCCGCAGAGCTAGCGGTGGATTTCGCCCTGTAGTTTTTACGCCCCGGTAGACGCGGGTTTCGGCAGGTGACTCAGGCTTTCCGTGTTCCGCAGAGATCCCGATTTATAACAGGATCTCGACGATTAATCAGGATCTCAGCAAAGAACCTAGAAGGATGCCTTTCAGATAAATGCTCCAAGCCCTTTGGAACGTGCGCCGCTAATTAACCCCGCGCAAATCCAACACCAGCTGAGACTCATCAGATTCATCGTGGGTAACAACAACCGGAATGCCCCAGTCTTGCTGATACAGGTGGCAGGCTGCGTGATCAGGAATCTCACCACCGGGTTCACCATCGCACGCTGCCGCCCGCGCGGTAATGTGCAGCACCGCGTCCTGAATATCAGGATTAAGCGTGAGCGACCGGGTAAGGCCTTGGCTAGTACCGGCGCCCTCAAGAATAAAGTTTTCGGGAGTCGATGAAATCTTGAGCTGCGTGGGATCGCCCCAGCGCGTGTCAAGTTTTTGCCCCTTCGGTGCGCTAAATCGCGCGGTAAATTCCAAGCTACCCCCGCGCAGACGCGTTGCGGGTCGGGCAGTTTGCGATGCCCCTTCGTCCACACGCTGCAGTTTTTCTGGAATAGCGACGCGGGTGAGCTGATGCGCGTTAGCCTCAACCACAATCAAGCGAGCGCCCTCATCGGTGGCTTCAACCAGGATGTCTGATGGCTCCTCAAGCCCGCGAGCTAAGGTGGAAAGTTGCCCGGTTTCTTCGCTGTAATGGCGAATTGCTCCGTTGTAGGTATCGGCAATAGCGATAGAACCATCGGGCAGCTGAGCAAGTCCCAGGCAGTGCTGCATACGAGCGTCCTCATGCGAGCCGTCCACAAAGCCGAAGTCGAACAGCCCGATGCCGATGGGGCTGGTGACCTGCACACCGGAGTCAGTGAACGTAATGTTGCGCAGGGCTGACGTTTCAGAATCTGCTACCCACAAAGAACCATCGGTTGCCTCGATGATGCCCGACGACTGGGCGAACCAAGACTGCTCTGCCGCACCGTCTTTCAAGCCTTCGGCGCCTGTGCCAGCGAAGACAGCGAGCTGACCGCTCACGGGGTCAAAACTGAAAAGTTGGTGGGTTCCGGCCATCGCAATAATTACTGCCTTAGCCTGATACGAGTAGACAAGATCCCAGGGCGAAGACAGAGCAACGCTCAGGGGGGCAGCATCGTCAGCGATAAAGTTAGGGTCAGAATTACGCGCGTTTTCGCCGTCAATTAGGCGTTGCACACCGCTACCGGCAACAGTAGCGACCTCCCCCGTTGTAAGGTTCAACGAACGCAACCGATGATTGACAGAGTCAGCAATAATGACGTCATAGCCCAGTTGCTGGCGCAATTCTGCGGGCAAGAGTGCCAGTCCCTGAGGTTCGTTGAACGCGGCGGTTTCAGCCGGGCCATCAGCATAACCTTTAGTGCCCGCACCAAAGGTAGCAACTGCGGTTTCTAGGTCTTCTTCAACCTGCACTAGGCGGTGACGCGCGGTATCGGTCACCAAGAAGGTTGTCTTACCCCCACCGTATTCTGCGGGAAGTTCCAGAGCCTTACCCGGAAAGGCAAAAGTGCCCTCGGGCTTAGGGCGCGGTACGTAAGGTCCGTTGCCGCGGTGCAAGGTGCCTTTGGCATCGTGCTCTTCAACGAGCTCTCGCACCAAAGAAATCAGCCCCTGTACGTGCCCTTCACCGGAAAGGTGCGCGACGATGTAGCCTTCTGGGTCAACGACCACCAAGGTTGGCCAAGCTCTGGCAGTGTAGGCTTGCCAGGTCTCAAGATTGGGGTCATCTAGCACAGGGTGCGTAATGTCGTAGCGATCAACGGCTGCGGCGAGCGCATCCGGATCAGCCTCGTGCTCGAACTTCGGTGAATGCACGCCCACTGTCACCAGAACGTCTGAGAACTCTTCTTCTAACGGGCGCAGCTCATCGAGCACGTGCAGGCAGTTCATGCAGCAGAAAGTCCAAAAATCTAGAATCACGATTTTTCCGCGCACCTTCTCTAAGCTCAGCTGCGCATCGCCGGTATTGAGCCAGCCGCGTCCAACAAGTTCGGACGCGCGCACGCGGGCAGTCTGACGGATATTCTCGGCTGAGGTTTCGTAAGACATGAAAAAAACTTTCTGCTGTGTAAGGTTCCCTTTGTTTTGATTGAGGGCTTTCACTCAGACTAACAATTCAGCTATGGGTAAGCCCACTTGTTTCGGTGAGGACGATAAGTGAAGACTTCGTGTCATTTAGGCGTAATATTTCGTAGGAATTATTTCAAAGGTTAATGAGTTCTTATCGTGCAGGGGTAGCACAGCCTCCCGCGGAACAACATGCGCTATTAATGAAAGGTCGCCTAGTGATTGACACTCAATCGCACTCTGTGGTTTCTGCCCAGAGTGCTGAGCCTCAGCTTAAGAAAACGCTGAAGGCCCGTCATCTCTCTATGATCGCGATGGGCGGGGCAATTGGCGCAGGCCTGCTGGTTGGCTCATCAACCGCTATTGCCACTGCTGGTCCCGCGGTGATTCTCACTTACCTCATTGCGGGTCTCGTGCTCTTTGTGGTGATGCGTATGCTCGGCGAACTTGCGTCCGTATCCCCTGAAACGGGCTCATTTTCTACCTACGCTTACCGGTATATTGCGCCGTGGGCAGGCTTTACCGTTGGTTGGTTGTACTGGTGGTTTTGGGCTGTCACCGCAGCTATCGAGGCAACTGCTGCCGCCGTTATTATCACCGGCTGGTTGCCCGGTCTTTCCCAGTGGATGGTCGCAGCCGCCCTTATGGTGTTCTTTGGAGCCGCTAATCTGCTCTCTGTTCGCTCCTACGGCGAAGCTGAATTCTGGTTCTCATCCATCAAAATCGCAGCTATTTCAGCGGTTATGATTATCGGTCTTGTGGCACTTGCTGGCGGATTCCCCGTCACGCACGCGTCCTTTGCTAATCTCACGGTAGGCGGTGGCTTTTTCGCTCACGGTGTCGGTGGAGTATTCACGGCGCTACTGGCAGTTATCTTCTCCATGTTCGGTGCCGAGATCGCAACCATTGCCGCCGGTGAATCTGAGAACCCCCGCGAAGCAGTTATCAAAGCCGTGAACTCGGTAGTTTTCCGTATTCTGCTCTTTTTCGTGGGCGCTGTATCGATTACGATTACCGTCATTCCGTGGACGTCCATCACCCCCGGAATCTCACCTTTCGTGACCATGCTAGAGTCACTTCGCGTCCCTTATGTCTCAACCATCATGAGCATCGTGGTCCTCACCGCCTTGCTCTCGTGCTTGAACGCGTCCATCTATTCGTCATCGCGCATGGTCTACTCGATGTCACTTGTTAAGGATGCACCTGCCTCCTTCAGCACGGTTTCTACAGCTGGTGCCCCGCGCGTGGCTGTCCTTGCCACGGCGGTAGTTGGTCTTGCCGCCACCATGCTGAACTACTTTATGCCCGAACAAGTCTTTTCGTTCTTGATCAATACCACCGGCGCGATCGGTATTTTTGTGTGGCTCATTATCGCGGTGTCGCACCTGCGTAGCCGCCGCATCCACCCCTTATCAGCGCAGGATGCGAGCAAAGTTTTGCGCGTGTGCACCTACCCCTACATCAACTGGGTACTGATTGTGTTCCTAATAGGACTGCTCATTTTTATGGGCATCACCGAAACCCACCGCCAAGAAGTGCTAATCTCAACGTCCGTAGCTGCGGTTCTTGCGCTGGTGGGAGTGTTTAGGCACCGGTAGCTAACACACTTTCGGTCTCTACACATAAGGGGGCAGGTGTCGTTCAAAAATCCCCGATTCTTGAACGATACCTGCCCCTCGCGTCTACCTAAAATCTATCGCCGCTCGTCCTGTTCAGAGTACTGTGCGAACATCTCGTTGTAGGCGTTAAGTTCAGCATCACCGTCGCGGTCAGCTTGACGGTCTAAGCGCTTGGACAGCTTCTTGTCTGCTGCTGCCCACTGGATAGCCACGATAATAGCCACCACCATGGTCGGAATCTCACCCATGCCCCACATAATCGCGCCACCGAGTTGCTGATCCTCCAGCGCGGTACCACCCCAGGTGCGTCCAAGGTTGCCGAACCACGATGCCAGAAGCAATGACTTACCATGCATAATCGCAATGCCTACAAAGGCGTGATAACCCAGCGTTGCGATGAGCAGAATTAGACGCATGGGGTAGGCAGGTCGATGAGGAATGGGGTCGATGCCGATGAGCACGAGCACAAAGAGGTAACCCGTGAGCAAAAAGTGAATCAGCATGAACTCGTGGCCCACGTGGTAGCGCATCGAGATGCCAAACAGCGGGGTGAAATACATGATAATCAGCGATCCCGCAAAGTTCACGCCTGCAAAAATGGGGTGAGTAACAACTTTTGACCACGTTGAATGCACGATGCGCAAAACCCACTCGCGCGGGCCACGCGTACCGTCCTGACGCGGTTCAAGAGCACGCAACAACAATGTAACGGGTGCACCCAGCACCAAGAACGTCGGAATAATCATGGTCAAAGACATGTGCTCAACCATGTGCGCAGAAAACAGCACCTGAGAATAAACAGCCAGCGAACCCGATGTCACAAAGTGCAAGAGGAAAAGACCAACCAGCCATGATGCCGTGCGCAGGATGCTCCACGTACCGCCCACGCGCTTGACCCTGGCAAAGGCCCACAGGTAGATAAACGCCAAGAACACGATGAGAGCCACCCAGAACCAGTCAATGCGCCACTGAGTAAACCACTCTGCAACGTGAGGTTCTGGCGGCATTTCGTAGTCGGTGATGATGCGCACGGGCGAGGCATCGACCGGTAGCTCTTCAGGTTTAGGCGGTGCAGTGCGCGAGAGTGAAACCGCCAGCCCCATCACGCAACCCATGATGATGAGCTCAACAATAATTGCCTGCCAGACACCGGCAAGTCCGCTGACCTTACCGTTTTCCATCTGCGGGATCAGGCGTAGACGATGCGCCGCGCCGATTGCGCCCAAGATGAGGGTGAGCGCCAGTTTAAGAATCAGTAGCGTGCCGTAGGGGGTGGCAAGATCAGCCCACGAGTACATGCGCAAATCACCGTTGATAATGCCTGAAATCGTTACCAGCACAAAGCTAAAGAGAGCAACTACCGAGTAACGCTTGAGCACAGCAACAGCCATGGGGGCACGACGCGATGTGGCACTCTGTGCCCCGCGCACGATTTCAGCCACCGTGCCGGTACCCGCGTCCTTACCCGAGATACTGCGGGCAATAAATGCCAGCGCAATCAGACCACCGCACCACAGGCTCACACCGAGAACGTGCAGACCGAGTGAGTTAACTGCCGCCATGTGATCATCGCCGCCAGCGGAGTGTCCAGTCAGTGCCAGAGTGACAATCCCCAGCAAAGACAAGGCGCAAGTTACCAGCAAACCGGTCAGCGAGCGCACCGCAAAGGTTAGGGTTGCGACAACCGCCGCGACAATAACGGTTGTTGCCTGTGCCTGACCGGAGGTGATGGTGGTGATGTAGCTGACCAGCTCATCGGTGTAGGAGCTCGATGAGCTCACGCCGCGTCCTGAAATTTCAGCGTAAGAGAGCACCAACTGAGCAATAGCCGCCAGCGTCCACACTACCGAGGCAGCCGAGGCAAGAGTCATCAAACGGGCAAAACCGGGGTATTCGGTGCGTCCAATGTTCTTCAGACGTTGCTCTTTGTTGTAGGCGTGCGCCATGTTGTAGAACGCGCGGCGACGGGTATCGTCAGCAAAGCGCGGTACTACGCCGATAGCTAGCACGAGAGAACCGATGACTGTCGCCATGGAGATGTTCTCCATAATTTCAGCCACGGGCAAGAGCCAGCGAACCGCAGGGCCAGCATCTGCAAGTTCAGTACCGGCATTCGCACCGGTAATCACAAAAGAAACCGCTAAGAAGACGAGCGCGGCAAGCGGAAACGACCATATCCATAAGGGGGATGGTGTTTTAACGGGTGCTACTGATGTACTCATGCGTGTTCCTTGTAGTGGTGATATTAGCTAAAAAGCGATTGGCCTATGAACTGGTCTTCGCGGCATCCTGCGGGGATGGCAAAGACAGCCGAGCCGATGGGAGTAGTCCATGTGTTGAGCATATCTAACTCCGCAAGACGTTGCTGAATGGGCACAAATTGCTTGAGCGGATCAGCTTGGTAGGAGCAGAAAATTAGCCCTGTTTGCGAGATTCCACCCGTGACATCGCCGTGTTGGGAGATGCCGCTGGCGTGGCTTACCGGCAGGTCGTAGTTGTACGGTCTGCGCAGGATGCGTTCAACTTCTTTTTCGGGGGCAGCGCGGCGGATATGCGCGTAAGGCGCAATCACAGTGAAACCTAGCTCGTTGGTTGCACCCAGATCAGCAACATCGTGTTCGTTCTCGCCGGTAAGCGGTGCACCGTTAGAGAGCTTTCGTCCCACAGCGTCCTCGCGGGCAGGCCTATCCGATAGATCCCAGGTATCCATGTTCATGTGGATGCGACGGATAACCAAAGACGTACCGCCGGGTTCCCACGCCTCAACGCCTTCTAGATTTTGCCCCCACACGTACTGGTTCATGCTCTCATCTGCCGTCGTGGGATTAACAGTGCCGTCAACTTGGCCAAAGAGGTTGCGGGTGGTCTCCCCCGCGTTTTCGCTCCCGTAGGAGCGGCGGAAACCTTCTTGTACCCAGCGAATAGAACCGAACGGACGTATGCCCTTGAGCAGCGTGCGTTGGGCGTGAGCCAGCGTCACCCGGTCGTCTGCGCACAGTTGCAACAGAAGATCGCCATCGTTCCAGGCATCATCCAGTCGGTCAATCTGCTTGAACGGCGGAAGCGGTTTAAGCCAGCCCGGTTTTTTCGTCGGCGCAACAATATCGAAGACTTTTTCGCCGAACCCCACCGTCACCGTGAGGTTAGCTGACACCGCCGCCAGCTCAGGTTCTTGATCCACGATAGGAGCTTGCCCTGCAGTGAGCTTGGCGGCGTCTTGGGTGAGGATTCTCAGCAGGCGCACTATCGCGTCCTTGCTCGTATCTTTGTTCAGATCAAAAGCAATGAACTGGGCGTAGGCGGGGGCAGGTGTGTCAATTCCCGCCTGTTTATCGCCAAAGAATCCTACCGTCGCGGTAGCAAGGTTAGGCGTATATTCAGGTGTTTGAGAGGATGCGTATGCGTAGGCTGAGCCCGCGCCAGCCACCACTCCGACACCTGCACCTAAGCCTGCGGCAAGAACTGTGCGTCTGTTCATTCCGCTACGAGGGGTCTGCTCTGCAGGTACTTCCTGCGACTGAGACTTTTCTTCCTCTAGCAGTTCTACCTTGTGCACCTGCTGAGAATCACTCATCTGATGCGCTCCTTATGCAGCGGGACACTCGGGTAGGGCTGATTCACTACCGGTAGCAGAGTGCGACATCGTCGAGTGATCCATGGAGGAATGATCCATTCCTTCCATATCGCCCATCTGCTGCTCAGCGGTCCCACTAGAATCTGAAGAAGTTGCCGATGCACTCTCACCTGGCGCGTACTTTTCTTGTGCGCCCTGGTAATCGCGAACCTCGAAAGAGAACTTCTGCGTTGAACCGTCTTCGAGGTTCACGGTAATTTCAGCGGTGCTGCCCGTTTTCAGTGAGCAATCCACGTTCATGAGCATGATGTGATCGCCGCCGGGTGCCAATTCGTGGCTGGCACCGGGCTCAATAGTGAACCCATCCTTCGTTTCTTTCATCTGCGAAGTACCGGTATTGGGGTCAATCTCAGTAACGTGCAACTGCACATCGTTAGAGATATCGGTAGTTGCACCGGTAATTTTAACGGGCTTATCACCGTTATTGGTCACGGTACCAAATGCCGCCGTCATCCCGTTATCTGCCGCCTTGATCCAAGGCTGCGAAATGCTCAAAGATCCTTCAGCTGTTGCACTGGCTGAGGTGATAGAAGTTGCGTTTGAAGCAGCAGTGTTCTCAGCAGCTGAGCAACCGCTCAAAGCAAGAACGGACAGGGAAGCTAGCGCCGCGAAGGCGCGCAAAGATGAAGTTTTCACGATTTTGTTCCTTTTATAAAATCTTAGAGTTTTTAGCGTTTGCGGTTCTTAGCAAGCACGGTGGCAAGAACACCCAGAGCAGCCAGTGCTGCGACCGCAAAGATACCGATGTTCAGCGGGGTAAAACCGGTCTTAGCGTCGGCGGTGTTTTCGGTGTTAGCTTCGGCAGGTGCTGAAGAAGCGGAGACAGTATCTGATGCACTAGCCTGTGCACCCTGGCCGACGGTGAAGTCGTACTTACCCTGAATCGGGTGACCATCAGATGAAACTACGCGCCAGGTTACGGTGTAGGTTTCATCAGGTGTCTCGCTTGCTTTGATCTTCTGAACAACGTCGCGTCCTGTCGTCTGTGCGTCGCCGTCGCTCACCGTCTCCCCTGCTGAATTGGTCACGTGCACTTCGTTGCCGATTTCCATGAGCTCAGCGCTGTAGGTGAGTGTGATCTCTTGCGGGGTGCTTTGCAAGGTTTCACCGGATGCAGGATCAGATGACACTAATTCATCGTGAGCTTGTGCCGGGACCATCCCGAACAGCGCAAAAAAGACAACGAAAAGAGCAAAGAAAAAGTTACGGGCTTTAGTCTGTGAAGACATCAAAAAAATTATCCTTATGACAGTGAAAATGAATGGTTAGTAAAAGAGCCGCAAGGAACGGGCGGTCCTCTACTTCCACACGATTTCACATCGAGATAAATACGCGATGACGCTACGTAGCCAACCACCAAACGAATAACTTTGGCAGGAACCAGCTGTACCGTGACTAATCGCCACAGCCTCTCGAGGCAAAGCTCAACCAAGCGCACCAGACGCATCAGGGCTTGTTCGCCGCGGCTCAGCACAGCGAAAGTCACCGCAGCAGCCACTAGGTGGCTTGCCCACATCGCATAAGTAGTAGGCTCATGCGCAACAACTGCAACGTTCACCTGCTGCACCGCAGCGTGGTGGGCATGTTCGGTGCCGGTCACCGGACTAACGTGAGCCCCATGATGGCCAGAGAAAATCAGGTGATAAATCCCCTGCGAGGCAATCACAGCTATCGCCAACGGCAAACGCCCTAAACCGCGTCCGGCAATGAACACGCTCACCATCGCAGACAGTGAGGTGCACAAAGCCCAAATGAGCGGATGCGGAAGTTCCCCACCTGCTAGACCGTGGGATGCCGCGCCGAGCATAGTGGCGCAGCTTGCTATCGTCCACCCGCGCACAAGAGCAGCAACGCGCGATATAGCCACGAGGTACTCCTTTACAACGGGTGAATGGGTGCGCACACGGCGCAGGGCAGATACTCACTATTCTACAGCTTTCACTTACCGCAACCGGCACTACTTTTAAACAAAAAAGTCGCCTCACCACCAGTGGTGAGGCGACTTTTACGAGGGAATCCTCGTTAGAGCTTAGAATCTCAAAAAATTACTTCTTTGAAACAGCAGCCTTCAGCTTTGAGCCAGCGGTCAGCTTAACGCCGTGACCTGCCGGAATCTGAATGGTTTCGCCGGTCTGCGGGTTGCGGCCGGTGCGTGCTGCACGGTCAGTGCGCTCGATTGCCATCCAACCGGGGATGGTGATCTTTTCGCCCTGAGCAACTGAGGACTCGAAAACCTGGAACAGTGCGTCGAGCACACCGTTTACTGCTGCCTGGCTGGTGCCAGCCTTGTCTGCAACCTCTGCAACGAGTTCGCTACGGTTCTTAGCCATTAGATGTCCCTCCTGAGACGTAATACATGAAGTGAGGTTTTTAGCTTAGCAAACCTCACATCACAATTTACCAGCTTGACTTGGTGATGCCGGGAAGCTCGCCGCGGTGCGCCATGTTACGGAAGCGAACGCGTGAGATACCGAACTTCTGGAAGGTACCACGAGGGCGGCCGTCGATCTGGTCACGGTTGCGTACGCGAACCGGTGAAGCGTTGCGGGGAAGCTTCTGCAAGCCTACGCGCGCTGCTTCGCGCTCCTCAGGTGATGCGTTTTCATCAATGAGGGTCTTCTTAAGCTGGTCGCGCTTTTCAGCGTAGCGAGCAACGATGACCTTGCGCTGCTCATTGCGAGCGATCTTTGACTTCTTAGCCATTGTTTAGCGCTCCTCTCGGAAGTCAACGTGCTTACGCACTACGGGATCGTACTTCTTCAAAACCATACGATCAGGGTTGTTACGGCGGTTCTTACGAGTTACGTAGGTGTAACCGGTACCCGCAGTGGACTTGAGCTTGATGATAGGACGAACGTCCTTAGTCTTTGAAGCCATGCTTAGATTTTCTCCCCGCGTGCGATGATTTCAGCTACAACTGCATCGATGCCACGAGCGTCAATTACCTTGATGCCCTTAGCTGATACGTTGAGAGTTACGTTACGACGAAGTGAAGGTACGTAGTACTTCTTCTTCTGTACGTTCGGGTCAAAACGACGCTTGTTGCGACGGTGTGAGTGCGAGATGCTGTGTCCAAAGCCGGGAACAGCTCCGGTCACCTGGCAGACAGCTGCCATAGTAGTCTCCTCCAAATGTTGACGAAATGACGGTACGCAGTGTGCTTTTGAACCGGTAAGCGGCCGGTAAAAACAGTGAAGGCGTCCCGCCACCAAGGTAGAGCACCGGGTTATTCTCCAAGGCTAGAGTGTCTAGAATCTGACAATTCGGGTGAGAGGCCGAACCAGATTCTCGCCGCGGGAAAAACGGTGAAGCTTTGTTAGTGGTCGAGAGGTGTTGCCACCACTACGAACAGCCTTAAAGTCTAGGTAAATAGCGGGCTTCTTGCAAGCTAGATTGGGGTAAATTCGTTGATTTCTCGCGGTTTTTACAGCCCGATGCTTATCGCTTGCGCGGAATCCTGCATTCAAAAGTCTGCTTTAAGGCACTAGAAAATTATAGTCATTTCAGGGCATTTATACAAGTCAGAACAGCTTTAAAGCGGCCAAAAACTCTTCTTTTCCCCGGTGCTCGACACTCTAAATTACACCGGTGCAATTTAGAGTGTGACTTTAACGGCTTAACCGAGTGAAGACGACCATAGTTCCCTTAAAAATCAAGGAACATCTTTCATAAAGCCCCCACCGGTATTGACCCAAAATTACTCAGGTTCAATATCAAAACGCATCAGTTGCGGGTATTTAGGTTCTAATCCGTCACCCGAACTTGTGCCTCGCAAACGACGACCAATCCACGGCATCACGAACTCCCGCGTCCATCGCGCATTTTCACGAATTAGCTGCATTCGCGTATAGTTCAGCGCCTCTGGAATAGAAGCTTCAACCAAGCTGCCTCGATCATGGCTGAGAGTCTGCAACACGCGCCCTGCCATCTTGATATGACCGGCAGAATTCATGTGCAAACGATCGCTACTCCAATAACGCCAGTCAGAGAAATCGCGCATGCGCCAATAATCCACCAAGATCAGCTCGTGCTTATCGACAATTTCACGCAGCAGTTCGTTATACAGTGCACTGCGCTGGCGCGTGTGCTTAAAAGTATTGAAATCGCGCACATCCATGTTGGTAAAAGTAAAGACTTGAATACCAGCAGAACGCAACTTTCCAATAGCTGCATCGTAACGTTCCATCAGCGCATCGATATCAACGTTAGGGCGCAAGATGTCGTTACCACCACCGTAGATACTCACCAAGTTAGGTTTAAGTTCTAAAGCAGCGTCGACCTGTTCATCAAGTATCTGCCCTAACAAGCGTCCACGAATCGCCAAGTTAGCGTACTGAGCCTCAGGATCAGCCAGCATAAACTGTTCCGCTACCCTATCGGCCCAGCCTCGCACACCGTTGGGACGGGTCTGATCAATATCCCCTACGCCCTCTGTAAACGAATCTCCAAGAGCAACATAGCGAATACTTTCGCGCGAACCAAGCGAAGACACCAGAACTTACCTCCCATGCGAACTGAACAGTCTAAATTACTGACTTACTTTACCTGTCGCTTACCAGATGCCCCAAGGGTTCTAGCTGTCTTGTCCCTCACCAGCTAACCTTCGGCGCGTCCTTCTTTCCAATAGCCCATGAAAGAAACGCTCTTCTTATCGATGCCTGCCTCATTCACGCAGATGCGACGCAAAGAACGCACAACGCTCGACTCCCCGGCTAGAAAAACATAGGTATCACCAATATCTTCAGCTACGCTCCACAGAACGGGCCACATACCTTCGGCATCGGGCTCTTGAGGTGCGATGTGCTTGCGCTGAACATCCAGGATTAAACGCAACTGCGAACACAGCTTTTGTCCGCGTTCTGCTTGTACAGTGCGAGCCAGCCAATGGATATTCACTGAATGGCGGTTCAGCACCTCATCGTTGATGAGTGTGGCACGATCATCGGGAATATCGGCTTCGCTAGGAACTTCCAGCAAAATATCCGTGGTGACGTCCTCAGGCAAAGAACTTGCAATAGATAGCGCGGCAGGAACGCCAGTCTCATCAACACAAATAACAGCGCGGTTTGCGTGCTCAGGGTCCCACGTAGTCCACAGCGGCTCGGGTTCCAACGGACCAAAGAACGAAATCATATCGCCCACCTGCGCTTGCGCCGCCCACGCCGACCCCGGCCCCATTTCACCCTGTGCATCCTTATGCAGAACAAAATCGATGTCAACTTCGGGCTGCCAGCTAGGTAAATCGGTGGGCAGCGGAATGTGAGAGCAAAGCATAGTAGAGGTACGCAAAGAGGCAGTAACTTGTGGAGCTGTCGCAGCTTCTATACGGCGGACAGCGCGCAGAGTATAGGTACGCATCCACCCGCGTTCGTGTTCAGGTCGGCAGAACCACTGCGAGCGCCAGTCCTCATTCAGCTCAATATCAGTAGGGTTGGTTTCTCCCGGGGGCGGAATCAGCAGTTTGATATAGGCATCGTGCATGAACCCCTGCCCAGCATTAACCGGGCCTGCAAAAGCGTGTAAGGCAGGGCCCGTCAAACTAATTCGCAGGTAGTGTTCGGAGATTTGCTGAACGGCTGAAACCGCAACAGGGAAGATAGCAAAACGACTAGGATCGCTAATTTTACGGGCAGCTGCCATGTTCAGTTACCTCCCTTTTCTCGAGCGTCAGGCACAATGACGATTGAGCCATTACCTGCTGGATCATGTACCGATGCGCTCAGTCCAAAAATTGAACGCAGGTTGTCTGATGTCATAACCTCTGCTGGTGACCCAACGCTTTCAATAACACCGTCGCGCATTGCAACAAGATGGTGGGCAACGCGGGCAGCGAGGTTAAGCTCGTGCAGAACCATGACCATTGTTGTTCCGCGTTCCTCATTGAGATGGCACAGCAAATCTAATAACTCGACTTGGTGAGCAAGATCCAAATAGGTTGTTGGCTCATCAAGTAACAAGATGTCGGTTTCCTGCGCCAAAGCCATAGCAATCCATACGCGCTGACGCTGACCACCTGATAATTCAGTCACCGGTTTTTCTGCAAGTTCCATGGTGCGAGTTGCCTGTAGAGCCCAAGCCACAGCTTCATCGTCTTCAGTGCTATTGCGCTTGAACAATCCCTGGTAGGGATAGCGTCCTCGAGAAACTAAATCCGCCACGGTAATACCGTCGGGGGCAATCGGTGCCTGCGGTAGCAGTCCTACCATGCGGGCAAACTCCTTTGACGGGTAGCTATGAATGTTTTTACCGTCCAGTAAAATCTCGCCGTTTTCCGGCTTTAGCAGTTTAGAAACCCCGCGTAGCAGCGTTGATTTTCCGCAACCGTTGGCGCCAATAATGGCGGTAATCTTTCCCGCCGGAATATCTAGAGAAAGATCTTTCACCACGGTCTTAGCCCCGTAGCCAAGGCTCACAGTATTGATGGCGAGTTGCCTGTGCTGTGCCGTCTTCACTAGCCTGCCTCTTTCTGAGAGCGAATAAGTAACCAGATAAGTATTGGAGCGCCGAAAACGCCAGTCAGGACGCCTACGGGCATTGAGCCCGATGCAATATAGTTTGCCGCGATGAAATCAGCTAGCAGTACGATAAAAGCACCCACGAGCGCCGATGCCACCAAGCTGTGAGTCCCGCCAATCAGCCTTCGCGCGATAGGGCCAGAAACAAAAGCAACAAAGGCGATAGGACCCGTGGCAGCCGTTGCAACTGCCGCTAGTAAGACCCCTAAAACAATAAAGATCCAGCGCGTGGCGGTGACGTTAAGACCTAAGCTGTGGGCAAGGTCCTCCCCTACAGCCATGACATGAAGACGTGAATGGAACAACACCACCAACGGAATGATCACGGCTAAAGCCGCTAGGAGAATCGAGATTCTGTCCCAGTTCGCTGATGACAAAGACCCTGTCATCCACAAAGCTGCCGATGATGCCGAATTCAGATCCATGCGAGATAACAGGTAGTTAATGATGGATCCCGCTAAAGCAGAGACACCAATACCCATCAAAATAAATCTGTTACCCACATTGCCGCGTCCTGATGAGAGCATCATGATGCCAACGGCAATGAGTAGCGAAAAAATAACCGCAAAAATCGATAGGGAAAAACCTGTGGCGCCCCAGTACACAATGCCCAGTACAGCCCCTAAAGACGCGCCTGTGCTAATACCGATGACGTCGGGCGAGGCCAGCGGGTTGCGTAATAGTAGCTGGAAAATAGCACCCGAGGCGCCAAAGGCCATACCTACCAGCAGGCCCAGAACTGCCCTCGGTAGCTTATCTTCCATCACGATAAATCGTGCCCCACGGGCACCTTCTATGGTTCCGCCCTGAAGGATAGTCACAAAGTCAGGCAGAGTAACAGTGTAGGAGCCCAAAAGGATGCGCACCAAAAAGATTCCTAACACCGCCACTGCAAGCACAGCGATAGTACGACGCGGACGCCTGCGCGCACGGGTACGAAGCTCTTTGACATGTTGGGCAGAAGAAGAACTGTAAACAGAATAGGCGGGCATTACAGATCAACTGCCTTTTGAAAACGCACCAGGTAAAGGAACACGGGTACGCCTACCAGAACCATAGTGACGCCCACCTGTACCTCTTCGGGAGGCATAATGACGCGTCCTACCGTGTCAGCAACCATCAGCAGAACCGCCCCGAAAACAGCTGAAAGCGGGATGATCAGCCGGTAATCAGGCCCTACCAAAGCGCGCAGAGCGTGTGGCGCCATGAGCCCCAGAAACGCAATCGGGCCGGTCATTGATGTCGCGGTACCGCATAATAGGGTGATTCCAATAAAAATAATGAATCGCTTAAGGGCAACATTCTCACCCAAAGACGCCGCCATATCATCACCTAAAGCGAAGTTATTAATGGTTTTAGCGCTCAAACCCAGAATGATAGCTCCTGCCGCGAGCATAAAGATTCCGGGATAAAAGCTCTCCATAGATGCCCCAGCAACAGTACCCAGCTGCCACACCCGCAAAGAATCCAGGGCATCGCTGAACTGCAAGATAAACGCAGAGGTAAAAGAACCCAGCCCTGCCGAAATGGCAGCACCCATCAAAGCTAACTTGACGGGGGTAGCGCCGTCGCGTCCGATAGATGCTAAAGCGTAGACCACTACCGATGTGATGGCTGCTCCTACAAACGCCAGCACAGCAAAAGAAGTCGGAGATTCCATGCCCAAAAAAGCAATCCCAAAAACCACGGCAAACGCTGCACCAGAATTTACGCCCAGGATGCCCGGATCGCCCAGCGGGTTACGGGTAACTCCCTGCATTCCCGCCCCAGCCAGTGCCAAAGCTGCGCCAATGGTTGCTGCCCACAGGGTGCGCACTAAGCGCTGATCTATAATCGCGGTTTCCATCTCAGAAACAGGACGCTTTAATAAGAAATCGACGAACACACCGATATCTATAGTCCTAGTGCCAATGAGAATTGAAGCTACCGCTGCAACCCCTAAGAGCACAAAAAGAGCAAGCGTCACCGGCATCTGCCGGGATTTAGCAGACGTTATTTTGCGTGCTCGCCTTTTTTGTTTCTGGCGGGTCAAAGAGGAAATCACAAATAGACCTTGAGAGAAAATACCAAGGCTACCGCTAGTCATACCGCGGCAGCCTTGGACATTAGGGTTTATATTTAGGCAGCTTTTTTGGTGTTTTCAACTGCCTTTGACATGTTTTCAAGCACGTCAGTTTCGTTGACTGCCCACAGCAGTGATAGCGGTGAAGTTGCCGAAAGAGCCAGACCAAAGGTCTTGTCGCTTTCGAAGACTACCGCGTCGTTTTTCATAGCCGGCATCTGTGCAAAGAGCTGGTTATCCTTGGACTTTTGAACGTCTTCTTCAGTTTCAGCCCATGCCCACACAGCATCGGCCTCTAGCTTGTCCATAACTTCTGCTGACACGTTGACAAAGAATGAGTCCGCTCCGCCTTCGTTTTCTTTAACATAGGGAGCAAGTTCCATTCCCATGAGGCTAAAGAAGCGAGGACGCGCGTCGCTAGAGGTGTAGGCGCCGAAAGTGTTCTGCTTGTTGTCAAAGGCACCCGCGATAAAGGTTGCGCCCTTGAGGTTCTCGTATTCAGCGGCCTTGTCTTTGAGCTGCTTTTCGGTGTCTTCGATAACCTTCTTGGCATCGTCTTCTTTTTGAAGCATCTTGCCGGCCATCTCAACTGTCTGCTGCCATGACGCCGCCCAAGGACCAACACCTTCGGGAGCAGGGACTACGGGGGCAATCTCGGTGAGCTTGTCGTAGATTTCTTGGCTCATATCACCGTAAGGAGAGAAGATAGCATCGGGCTCAAGCTTTGCCAGCTCTTCGTAGTTAGGGCCGTCAGTTTCATCGTAACGCTGGGGCTGGTCTCCACCGAGTTCTTCTAGCTTTTTATCAAACCAAGGGGTCGACTTGTTGTCGTTGCCACCCCAAGCAACCACTGGTGTAGCGGCAGGAACGACTCCGAGGGACAGCAAAGCGTCGGGGTTCTGCCAATACTGCACAACAGCTATTTTCTGGGGTACAGAATCAAATTTGGTTTCACCGAAGGCATGCTTGATGGTGTAAGGACCAGATGTAGCAGATGATTTCGAGGTGGATTCGTCGTTGGATCCGGTTGAACAACCTGCTAAAAGGGTTGCGGCTGCGGTAGCTGCAGCGACTTTCAAAAATGCGCCACGTGAGATAGCGACCATGTCTAGGGCTCCTCGTAAGAGAGTGGATGAGTGCAGAGCAAGGTAATGCTTAGGTATACCTAATTCTTCAACCACATTAGTCGCGGCGGGAGTATTTGAGCAAATTTTTATGACCAAATTACTCATTTTCTTGATGACTAGCTGTCAGCAACTTCACCGCTTCCATATACCCACTAGTCAGCCCGGCATTTCTAGTGATATTAAAAATAGGGCGGCCGCACCTCTTTACAGGCGCGTCCACCCTATGGAGAATCCAGGTCGGCTTATACGCCCAATCCCTGGGCGTTTAACTGCTGTCGCATCACAGGTGAGAGTGTCTTAGCGTACGACTTAGAAATATGGTTGTGGTCGATATACACGTAAATATTTCCAATAACCGGGGTACACAAACCCTCAGGGCAGTAATACTCGGTTAAGTCCACACCAAAAACACCCGGGTGAGAATCAATAAGCTCCTGAGCAGGATTAGTTGCTGCGAGCTTCTGATCGACGGGATCAGCGCAGAAATCTGGATTATTGGCGTGTAGCTGCGCGCAGTTATAGATATCTTCTACATACCGAGGATTATCGCGCAAAGCAATCACATTAATACCGGCATCCGTCAGCGTTTGAACAGTCTGTTCAATACCCGGAATCAAAGTTTCCTGATTGGTTTCAGGGTGCGCTGCTGTCACAAGCATCAAAACATTATCAGGTTGTTCCCGGAAGATTTCTTGCATAGCCTGTTCACGGAAAACGTTACATTCGGGCCAAGGTGAGTTGAGTTCTACTGTGAACTGACATCCACCGAGCAAGAAAGCACGCATATTACTCTGGTTGTCTTCGGCAATGGGGCGGTAGGACGCTAGGGCCTGCTCAGCATGGGAGTCACCTACCACCACGGTCAAAGGAGCATCTTCGCTACCCCATGAGTCTTCTGCACAGTACTGCTCTAACTCCGATGGCATCGAGGTTGCATCAGAACATTTTTGGGTCAAAGCATCGAACTGACTCTGAGGGTTAGAAGCAGGAATAGGTGGATAGGTGTATAGAGCGGGCTCGCTACCGTAAAGAGCGGCAGCGCCAGGGAAATCATCGGTACCCGCACCAGTTTCAGCTAACTGCTCCATACGAGCATCGCGATCGCTCACATAAGCCTGAGCTACAGCAATGGGACCGCCAACCAAGGCCAAGCATCCTAGCACCGTTACAACAGGGCGAACCCACGGATTATTTGTACGCCACAATGACGCGCGTCCCTTGGTAATCCACGGAGCTGCATCTTTTTTCTGTGCCTTCGTGGTTTTACCACCGCGTAGTGGTTGCTCCACAAACCGATGCAACACCCACGCCAAACCAACAGCAACACCAACAATCACCGCACCATCAAAAACACCAGCATGCGGCTTATTCGTAAACACCATATACAAAATCAACAACGGCCAATGCACCAAATACAAAGCATACGCAGACTCACCCACCCACAACAACGGACGAGAAGCCAACCACCGATCCACACCAAAACGAGACTCAGTACGACCAGCCAACATCACCAAAGCACCCGAAACAATCGGCCACAACGCCAAATACCCCGGAAAACCAGTCTCAACCGGCAACACCATACCAGCAGAAACCAACCCAGCAACACCAACCCAACCCATCACAATACGCACACCACGAGGAGCCCGCCACAACATCGAACCCATCGCAATCAAGGTACCAGAAGCAAACTCCCACAAACGAGCGCGTGTATCAAAATACGCAAAAGCCTGCTGAGTTTGTGTGGAAATAACTGACCAGGTTAATGAGGCCACGAATACAGATCCGAAAACCAAAGCCGCAGAACCCATCAAATTAAACCGGAACTTGCGCACCATTACTGCAACCACAGCAAACAAGATCGGCCACAGAATAAAGATCTGCCCCTGCATCGACAGCGACCAGAAATGCTGGAACGGAGTCTTCAACGTTGCATTTTGCTGATAGTAATCCACCGCACTAAAGGCCAAATGCCAATTCTCATAATAAAGAAGAGAGGCCTTAGCATCAGCAACCATGGCAGCAAAACGTGAGGCAGGCATAATGAAATAACTAGCAACCAACGTCAGCAACAGCACGACACCGGCGGTGGGCATCAAACGCTGAAAAACATGCACCCAATACTTGAGCAGAGTCAGGGGCTTATGCTCGTTGATTTTGCGCAGGTTAGATAGTGAGAGCAAAAAGGCGGAGACCAGCAAGAAAACGTCGACACCGCCAGAGACTTTGCCGAACCATACGTGGTACATCACAACAAGCAGTACTGCTAGGGCACGCAGGCCTTGGACTTCGGGGCGGAAGCCTCGGGTTTCGATGTACGTCCCAAGAGGCTTTTCGCGCCTCTTCATATTTTCTGTTGTGCTCATATCAATCCGTATTTCCAGTAGGCTGACTTTGCAAACCTCAAACTAAAAATCCTGATACTCACTTATTCTTACTTGATGAACGCGTGAGTATCAGGATTTCGACTATGAAAAGAGCCCCCTACCGGATTCGAACCGGTGACCCCCTGTTTACAAGACAGGTGCTCTGGCCAGCTGAGCTAAGGAGGCGTGCGCAATGCATCATTTATCATACAGATTTTTGAGGCATTGTGCATTATTGTGCATATCACGCTGTTTTATGTCAGCGTAAAAGTGCGGGCGCTGATGTCGCGTATGAACTCGTGATCGTGCGAGGCAACCACCAGTGTCCCTCCAGCTCCTAGAAAACTGTCGAGTATCTTCACCAGCCGCCGGTAGTCCGCCGGGTTCAAAGATGCGCTTGGCTCATCTAGGGCTAGAACCGACGGGGCGGATGCGAGCGCGCACACCACAGCCAATAGCTGTTGGGCTGAGGTCGGCAGATCGTAAGGGTTCTCCGTGGCATATCTTTCTAGGTCGAAAGCCTGTAGCAGTTGGTGCCCGTAATCTTTACCGACAGATGCTCCCGCGGCAATCTCCCGTTCTACGCTGGTGGTTAGAATCTGATACCGGGGTTGTTGAGTGGCAAGACTAATAAGGTGCGGCCGGTTTCTAGTCCTGCACCGCGCTACGTCCTGCTCCCCTACCACCACGCGTCCGGCGCTAGGCTTGACCACGCCTGCCAGCGTTTTGAGCAGGGTACTTTTTCCTGATCCGTTGGCCCCTATTAACGCCAGGCTCTCCCCCGGAGAAACCTCCATGTCGATGCCCGAAAGCAGGTTGAGCGTCGAACGTCTGCCTCGTCGAGAGGAAGGATGAGGGACGTCCAAGCCCTGTACAGTTAGCCGCGCAGGTGAAACCTGCCAGTCCACGCGCAGCTGCCCGGCAGATTCTGTCATAGGAGTTTCTGGTTCCAGAACAGATGTTGCAAAGCCCCGCTCGTCTGCGCCAGCTCTAGCAGGGTTGTTCCACATCAGCTCACCTGCGTACCGTTTCATCAGGGCTATGACCCGTTTTCGAGCGGACGCGTCCAATCCTACTAAGGGATTTTCCAGGTACATGGCGGCTCGGTTCATCAAGAAGGCTGAGGCTAAGGCAACTAGTTGCGTTTGTCCGCCTGACAATCCTAGTGGGTGGCGCATAAGCAGATGCTCTATCCCAAGCTCGTAGCTGATTCCGTGAATCTGCTGGCACATGATTTCCCTGTTGGGTTCGGTCAGTTCTATACCGTAGGCAAGTTCGTCCTCAACCGTATCGGCAAGCCCGCTAATACTCGCGTAGGGATTAGCCTGCACGATCAAAGCCTCAGGACGCGATATCAAAAACCCAGCTCGCACATCAGCGTCCTCACCAATAATTAACGTTTTATGTTCTCTCATGCAAAAATCCCCCACGCACAAACACATACTCCGCTGAGACCAGCCAGTGTACGGACTCCTCGCTGAAGATCACTATCCGCATAATCGTGCAGTAACACGCGCACACCGGATTTATCGAGCCCTCGTTGCGCCAGCGACTGAGCGCGATCCTCATGTTCCAATAAAATGAGGTTGATGAGCGTACCGACGCTAGTCAACGCGAGTTTGCCTCGGGAAAAAATGGTTGAGTCATCTAATCCTCTGCGAATTTGGCTCTCGCGCACCAGCCCCACATAACGCGACAATAATACAGGCGCGTTCATAGAGGTCACCAGCAGGTAGGTAAGTCTGGCGGGTGCCTTCCAGCTGGTCAGTGCCCATCGTAGCTCTCCCGCACTCACGGGTAAGGACGCGATAGCGCAGGCAGTGCCGAAGTTGAGGATTTGCAGGGCGAGAGTTAGTCCGTAAAGAAGTCCCTCTTTGCTGAGTCGAAAATTCAGAAAACTAACAGGTGTCCACTGGGCGTATACAGTTTCAGCGCCGATAAAGCTGACAGCTTGTATGCAGAAGGCGGTAACAGCGACAGGCCCTACCCCTAGCAGTACATAGCGAGCATAGGCACGGAGTTTTCCGCTGGCGGCTACAACCACTATCAGTAGTGTCAGCAGCACCGCGCGCCACACGATATCTAGCGGAATAAGAGCCAGCGGCACCGCTGAGAGTCCTAAAATCAACCAGGTTTTAGGATTTACAGCTGTTCTGTCTCTATTCATCGTTGAGTAGCAAAGCGGTCTGTGACGCGCTTAGGAATACCGCGTCCTAACACCCATACGATGAGGAAAACAGCTGCTTTATCGACGGTGTCTGACAGAACCGACTGCAAAGTAGTCGCCGCAAAAAGGGATTGTCCGGTAGCTTGCAAAGTGGCAACCAGTGAACCTGTGCCAACTCCCATACCGCCACCGTATACGTAGGCAGCCACAGGTGCGCCGATAAAGCCCGCGATCACACCTACAACTACCCCAGCGAACAGTGCCTTCCACCAGCAACTAAAGAAACCGGTACGGGCTGCATAGCCTGCCAATAGGCCAATTAGAGCCGCGCCACCAGCAAAAGGAATAGTGGTGGGGTTAATGGTCAGTCCCCAGGCAATGTTGGTCAGGGCACCGGTCATAGCGCCTGCAGCGGGGCCGGCAAGATAACCAATAAGAACGGTCGCGATGGTGTCCAGATACAGCGGGATGGGTGAAATACCCACTACCTGACCGAGCACAATATTGATTGCCGCGGCAAAAGGAATAAGAGCGATGATTGAAAGAGGAATTCGTTTGATGTTCCCCAAAATAATGAATAGCGCACCAAAGAAATAGCCGAGCACTAGAGGCATCGCTACGCTACCCGATGTTGCTTCTTGTTGTCCTTGGTGGGTCAGTAATGTCCATACGTACGTTAGGATCATCAGCAGTGCACCAATAATCGTGAGTACGCGGTCTTTTACTGAACTGGTCGAATGATTACCGAGACCCGCCTCCGTAGATGCGAGCCTCTGCCCAGACGTTGTTCGACTTGTCATGTTGTTTCTTCTTTCTTCATGAATTAGCGAGCGTACGCTGCCCGCACGGTTTGAATGTAGTGGGCAAAGAATTTTTCTGGATACGCAGTTGTAAGGACGTTTGCGTTAGGTTCCCTACCCCAGCGTCCTAACCAGTCGGCAATGGTTTGCCCGCGTGTTAGTTTACCGTCTAGTTCTACATCAAGTACTGTCTGCGTCGAGTTACCTAGGACGGGGGCGTTTATGTCTCCGCTTTGAATCAGGGCATCATTGATGGCTAGAGCCGTGACATAAGGGTCGTGGACGTGAGCAATGTACCCTAGCCCGTCGCTCTCATGAAACTGCATATAAAATTCCAATGCGTGATCTGCGGCCTCTAGAACCGCTCCCCCACCGGCTACAAGCTGCTGACGATACTGTGGAGTCATCACTATAGACTCGGTGCAGTCTAACGGGCATAAAACAGGATAGTGAGACAGTCCGTCTCTTGAATAGGCATTCAGGACGCTGTGCAGGGCCTCTGGGTCTGAATGGACGTTCCACTCTGTGGTGGGCATGGTATTCCCGCGGTGGTTGATTGCGCCACCCATAATGTAAAGGCCACGAAGTTTCTCCACAAGGCTCGGATCTGCCTCTAATGCCAGCGCAAGGTTTGTGGTAGGCCCCAGAACAATCCCAATGATCTCACCGGGATGGGCATTCACTGTATCCGTCCACAGCTGCGCGCCTTCTCCGTGGGGTTTCTTCGTCGGCACGGTATATTGCGGCAACGTAGCAAAGCCAACTCCGTATTCTCCGTGGGTTTCTGGAGTTGTCTCTAATTGTTGAGCCAGCGGATGTTCCGCTCCTAGCGCCCACGGTGTATTGGTCCTGCCCGTCAGCTCCAAGATGCCTCGGACGTTCCGCCCCACCTGTTCGGTGCTGGTATTACCACCGGATGCCACGATCCCTTTCACCTGCACCTTGGGATGCGCGAACGCGTAGTAGAGAGCAAGTAAATCATCGATACCTGGGTCGCAGTCTATAAGAACGTTTACGGGGGGCATGAGTTCCACTTTCTAAGGGTTCAAAAAGATAAAAAAGGGGCAGCTACTATCGTAAGAATACGATGGTAGCTGCCCCTACGCGATGTATTAAATTATGCCTGCTTCTTGGCGATAATCTGGTTTACCCATTCTTCAAAAGCATCGGGTGAGGTGTTGAACTGCTGACCATCTGCATAAACAGTGGGGGTGCCTGCAACACCGTTGGTTGAGGATTCGCTGGTTACAACGTTAACCAGCGGACGCCAGGTACCGTCATTCATGTCTGACTTGATGTCAGCACCGTGCTTCGCTGCGATATCTTCGATCTCACCGTCGTTCAGACCGCCCTGGCCCTGATGAGTGAAGATTTCCTTCTGGTATTCAAGGAAGTCATTAGTTGAGAGCTGGTTAGCTACTGAGTACGCAGCGTTAGCTGTACGCGCTGAGTAGAAAGTAGGTGATGACTGGTCGAGGTAGGTAACGTTTCGAAGTTCAAGAGTAATCTTGCCTTCGTCGATAAGCTTCTTGAGCACATCAGCGTTGTCACGCTCGAATTCTGCACAGTGAACGCAGTTGTAATCCTGAAAGATAGTAACGCGTACAGGCTCACCATTCGCGGATGCCTTCTCTGCGGTTTCAACGCCCAGCGGCAAATCAGTGTCTGATTTACGTAGGTTGTTGATATCCACTGAGTCAATGGTGGCGGTATCTTTCTGAATACCGTCTTTAGTGAGAATGATACCGCCGAAATCGTTAGAGCTTGAGGGTAGTGAGCCCGAGTCAGCGATATCGTTGTTGCGGGTATTGATGACCACGAAGGCAATCATCGCTACAATAGCCGCTACGATCGCTAATACGGCTAGCTGAATCCAACGACGGTTCTTTTTAGATTTGTTATTACGTTGAGACTGTTTAGCTGCTACAGCGCGTGCCGCTGCGCGAGCGTCAGTCTTCTTCTGAGGGGTCTTGTTGTCTTTCGACACGAGGCTTATCTCTTTCTTAAGGCACTTGTGACTACATATAAGCCTAGCGGATAAGAGCGTGCGCCTTCTATCCACGACTTATTTTCTCGGGAAACTTTTAGGTGGCGTGGAGCTTATATCGCCACTGTGCAGAGGACTCTATTCTAATGAGAAGAAAACCTTTTACGTCATAGGTTTTTATATAGAAATAGCCTCTCAGCCAACAAGCTGGGAGGCTATAAAAAGTTAAAAGAAAAAGCGACTCCAAAGGAGCCGCTTTATCAATAAAAAACCCGCGGTGACCTACTCTCCCACACCCTCAAAAGTGCAGTACCATCAGCGCAAAGAGCCTTAACTACTGGGTTCGGGATGGAACCAGGTGTTTCCCTCTCGCTATAACCACGGAAAACCTAACAAACCCCAAAACAAGGAGTAAGCGGGATTATTACCCGAAAACCGCATAGTGGACGCGTCACAACAAAAACAATACCAATTACTTGAAAAAAGTAAGCCTTCGACCTATTAGTACCAGTCAACTCCACACCTCTTCAGTCGGCGCTTCCATACCTGGCCTATCAACCCCATCATCTATAGGGAGTCTCACACAACAAACGTTGCAAGGAAATCTCATCTCAAAACAGGCTTCCCGCTTAGATGCTTTCAGCGGTTATCCCTCCCGAGACA
>JBHWPN010000139.1:0-35695 GCA_043424895.1 Rothia sp. (in: high G+C Gram-positive bacteria)
GCTCAAGAACGTCCAGTACCGCTGCGTGTTCGTTGAAGGTGTAGAAGTGGATGCCGGGGGCACCGGCGTCGAGGGATTCTTGAAGCAGGCGGACGCCGAACTCCACCCCGATGCGGTGACGCTCAGCGTCACTGCCTGCTGTTTCTAGGTCATAGGCCAGCTTCTGGGGTACGGGTAGGCCCGCTAGTGAACAGAGCGTGGTGAGCCTGCGCAGGCTGGTGACCGGCATAATGCCCGGAATCAGGGGCAGGGTGACACCGGCTGAGCGGGCCCGCTGTACCAGCGCTTCGTAGCGGGAGGCCTCAAAGAAGACCTGGGTGATAGCGAAATCAGCCCCCGCCCGCTCCTTGGAGAGCAGAATTTCAATATCCTGCAATTCCGAACTGGACTCCGGGTGCCGGGAGGGGTAGGCAGCTACCCCCACCGCTACGCGTCCTGCCGCCAAATGGGCAAAATCTTGGGTTTCGACTCGGCGGATAAGATCAACTAGGGACCGAGCAAAAGGAATCTCGGGAGCCTGATTACTGCCCGGTGGCACATCACCGCGCAGAGCTAAAAACCCGCGCACGCCGAGTGCCAGAATCCGACGCACCGCAGCTTCCAGCTCCTCGGCACTATGCTCCACACAGGTGAGGTGAGCTAAAGGAGAAAGCCTGGTTTCATGGACAAGATGATCGAGCAGGGCCAACGTTTTTTGCTTACGTGCCCGGTCACCAGAATACGTAACTGAAACATAGTCAGGACGAGTAGGAGCAAGCTGGTCGATAGTTGTCAGCAGACTCTCACAGCTGGCCGAACTTCGTGGTGGAAAGAGTTCGTAAGAGAGCGCCGGTATATGGGTACTCATGGTTTCCTTACAGGTCGTTGGGTCGACCCGAAAGAATGCGGTGGCCGCTCCCACTGGTGACGGGAGGGCGCCACACAGCACGGTGGGTAGACCGCTTGTGATGCACTCTATCGGTCCTAGCAGGAGCACCTTTCCCCAAGGGGTGGTTGCTGCGACGTCATTGAGCTAGGTCTCTCAGTCGCTCTGGATAGATTTGATGGTTCTACACTAAGGACGCCGGTAGAGGCTTGGCAAGGCAGAGCTGTTCTATGTACCTTTTTGACTGTGTGTCGGGTGTGTTAAGACACATGACAGTAATATGACAAATATGAGTATCGAATACCGTCAACTAGGAAAAAGCGGGCTAACCGTCTCGAACGTAGGCCTAGGATGCAACAACCTGGGCCGCGGCAAAACCGCAACGGAGACCCAGGCCGGCACCAACGCCGTCCTTACCGCAGCTGTTGAGCAGGGCATCACCCTCTTCGATGTTGCCGACATTTACGGGGCAGCACCCGGTGTCTCTGAAACCATGTTTGGGCAGGCCCTGCGTGAGACCGGAATTGACCGCGACGAGATCGTGATTGTGTCTAAGTTTGGTATGGACATGGGCGGCTCTAACGGTGCCGATCACGGGGTGCGGGGCTCTCGTCGCTACATCATGCGGGCGGTTGAAGCGTCTCTGAGCCGCCTGGGAACCGACTACATCGACCTTTACTTCCACCACACCCCTGACCCCTCCACTCCCATCGAAGAAACCCTCTCTGCCCTGGGAACCCTCATCGAGCAGGGCAAGGTGCGCTACATCGGGTCATCTAACCACGCCGGCTGGCAGATTGCCCACGCCGAGCACCTGGGTCGGGCCCTGGGGCACCGCTACATTGCAGCAGAAAACCACTACAACCTACTCGACCGCCGTGCCGAACTTGAAGTTCTTCCCGCCGCCCGCGAGTTTGGGCTGGGCGTATTACCCTACTTCCCCCTGGCTAACGGACTGCTCACCGGTAAGTACTCGCGCACATCAGCACCTGCTGACGGCCGCCTCACCCGCATTAAACCCGACGTTTTAGAGGACGCTAACTGGGATCAGCTTGAAGCCTTTTCAGCTTTTGCTGCCGAGCGCGACCTCACCGAGGTACAGGTTGCCTTCTCCTGGCTGGCCCAGCAGGAACCTGTCGCTTCTGTAATTGCCGGTGCCACCACCGAAGAGCAGGTGCGCGCCAACGCCGCTGCTATCGTCCGCCGGTTCGATGCGGACGAGCTTACCCTGCTCGACGAGATTTTCCCGGCACCACCCAAGGTGGCGCTCTTCTAGGTCTGGCGCTCAAGATGTAACTAGCACACTGTTAGCAGAGCACTAAGACAAGGAGAGCAAGATGTTATTTATTGACCAAGACACTGTAGAAAAAGTGCTTGCCCCCTCGCAGGCGGTCGAAGCTATTAGACAGGCGTTGATTAAGGGATACAACCCGGCTGAGGATTTCCACCGGCAGGCCTACGATATTCCCGGCGGGCAGTTCTTGACCATGCCCTCAGCAACAGCCACCGCTACCGGCATCAAGGTTCTAACCGTAAACCACCACAATGCCGATTATGAGGTGGAGCGTATTCAAGGGAACTATCTGCTTTTTCAAGGTGGTTCCCTGAGCCCTGTAGCAGTCATTGACGGCGCCGCTCTAACTTCTATCCGCACTCCCGCTGTTTCTTTGAGTGCTATCTCGCCCCTGCTGACCGACTCCACAGAGCCCCTGAAGGTGCTTATTTTTGGCACCGGCCCGCAGGGGCGCTGGCACGAGAAAGTTGTACGGGATCTTTGCGATAGCAAGCGTGATGTGCTGGTGACCTACGTGAGCCGGAACCGTCCGGACTACCTACCCGAAGACGCGCCTGCAGGATCAACTCGACAGTGGGCTCAAGCCGGTAGCGATCGGGCAGGTCTAGAGCTGAGTCAAGCTGATCTGGTTCTCTGTTGCACTACTGCCTCGGAACCGCTCTTTACACGGGCTGACGTGCGTGAAGACGTTATGGTGGTGGCCGTTGGGTCGCACACACCGGACGCCTGCGAACTAGATGCTGATTTTCTTGCAAGCGGTCAGGTGATTGTGGAGGATCTCGAAACTGCCCGCCGCGAAGCGGGCGATGTCATCCAAGCCGTTGCTCAGGGAGCACTTGCATATGAGGATTTAGTACTTCTCAAAGACTTCGTCACCGGCAGTGTTCCCCTGCAAGGTACCGCCCCCATCATTTTCAAAACAACGGGTATGGGCTGGGAAGACCTCGTTCTTGCAGAAGAAATCTACCGCCTGACTCGTTCTTAGGACTCTCTGGTCACACGATACGCTCTTTCGCTCCTGCCTACGGTGCTATTTACCGTAGGCAGGAGCGAAAGAGCGTAGGCAGATAAGAACCCTTACCTGTGGGCGTCCTCCCATTCTCTACCGCTTGCAGCGCAAAACCTGAAACACCATCCCCAAACACAAACCACCCTTGCTATCCTTAAGAATGGTGTGCCCTGCGTCCGCGCCGTCCGCACAGGCCGCGCAGCCCCACCCCACCGCCGTGAAACCCGGCAGGTGACCACCCTATTCAGGAGTACAACTTATGCCAGCAATTGTGATTGTAGGCGCCCAGTGGGGCGACGAAGGTAAAGGCAAAGCAACCGACTTGCTCGGCGGACGCGTCGACTACGTCGTCAAGCCCAACGGTGGCAACAACGCAGGCCACACCGTTGTTGTCAACGGCCAGAAGTTCGAGCTCAAGCTCCTTCCGGCAGGCATCCTCTCAGAAAACGCTGTGCCCGTTATCGGCAACGGCGTGGTGGTAAACCCCGAGGCTCTTTTCGAAGAAATTGACGGTCTCGAAGCCCGCGGTGCAGACACCTCAAAGCTCAAGATTTCAGCAAACGCGCACCTGGTTGCGCCCTACCACCAGACCATGGATAAGGTCACCGAACGCTTCTTGGGCAAGCGCGCTATCGGCACCACCGGACGCGGTATCGGCCCCACCTACATGGACAAGGTCGGTCGCCTGGGCATCCGCGTGCAGGACATCCTCGACGAATCCATCCTGCGCCAGAAGGTAGAAGGCGCACTGCGCCAGAAGAACGAACTGCTGGTGAAGGTCTACAACCGCCACCACGTAGAAGCTGAAGAAATCGTTGAATACTTCATGAGCTACGCCGAGCGCCTCAAGCCCATGATCGTTGAATCAACCCAGTTACTTAACGACGCACTGGATGAAGGCAAGAACCTGCTCATGGAAGGCGGCCAGGCAACCTTCTTGGACGTTGACCACGGCACCTACCCGTTCGTTACCTCATCCAACCCCACCGCTGGCGGCGCGTCCGTCGGCTCAGGTGTTGGTCCCACCCGTATCTCACGCGTCATCGGTATTCAGAAGGCATACACCACCCGCGTGGGTGCTGGCCCCTTCCCGACCGAGCTTTTCGACGAGATGGGCGAGTTCCTGCAGAAGACCGGTGGCGAGTTCGGTGTGAACACCGGTCGTCCGCGTCGTTGCGGTTGGTACGACGCTGTGCTGGCGCGCCAAGCTGTGCGCATCAACGGTTTTACCGACTTATTCATCACCAAGCTGGACGTTCTCACCGGTCTTGACAAGATTCCGGTCTGCGTTGCCTACGATGTTGACGGCGTACGTTTTGATGAGATGCCTATGACCCAGTCTGACTTCCACCACGCTAAGCCCATCTACGAGTACTTTGATGGCTGGACAGAGGACATCACCGAGGCAAAGACACTCGACGAGCTGCCCGAGAACGCGCGCAAGTACGTTGAGAAGCTCGAAGAAATCTCAGGTTGCCGCATCTCAGCAATCGGCGTTGGCCCCGGCCGCGAGCAGACTATCGTCGTGCGCGACCTCATTGAGGACGAGAAGTAAAAAGAACGAGCTAACCCCCGATGTTCTGCTCATTCACTGACCTTAAAGTATCAGTGGATGAGCGAAACACCGGGGGTTAGTTTTTAAGAACCTATTTGCTGGGGCGGCTCGAACGTGCGAACTGCTCCGCCTTAGCTGCCTCAGCCTGGAACTTCTTCTTGAAAGCGTCGATGCGGGTCTTGCGGTTACCGCCGATGACGTGGTCTTTGCCAGCCAGTAGCGCTTCAACGCCGAGTCGGGCAACCAACGCTGGATCGTTCTTCCAGCTGTTATCACCGAACTTGGTGTTATCCATCTTTGCGGTGTGGTGGAAGTCAGTGGCGGTTGCACCGGGCAAAAGCGCGGTCACTGAAACGCCGTAGTCCTTCATTTCTTCACGCAAACCCTGGGCGAAGCTGTACATGAAAGCGCGGGTGGGGCCGTAAATAGACTCGAACGGGGTGGGAGTCAAGGCTGACATTGAAGTGGTAATAAGGATGCGTCCACTACGCTGCTTCGCCATCGTGGTCACGACCTTCTTTGCCAGCTTGACCTGCGAAGTGACGTTTAAGTTCAGCATATACAGCTCTTCATCAAGGTCAGTATCGACGAAAGAACCGCCCAAGCTCTTACCCGCGTTGAGTACGGCAATATCCAGTGGGCGTCCTAGCTTTTCAACCTCTGCCCACAGCTGTTCAACACCGTTATCAGCGGTTAGGTCAACCTGAACCGGGTAAACCTTGCCGCCGTGCAGGTGCTTGCTGGATTCGTGCACGCGATCGGATGCGCCAACGGTGATGATGTCGTAACCGCGCTGGGCTAGTTGCTGCGCAATGTTGAAACCAATACCGGCTGAGGAACCTGTAACTAATGCCAGGGGAGCCATGTTTTTACCTTTTATATATCAAAAAGTCGTTCATGTTTATCATCCTCCGTGCCCGGCTTAGAGTAAAGAAACAAGACGCAACGTTACTTACCGGTGTGCTCGGCGCCGGGTAACTTCTTACGTTTCGCTCATTCGCTGGGACTTTAACACCAGAAAATGGGCGAAACGTAAGGCATCGCGCCTTTTCGTGCCCAGTCGCGTCCTAACCTAAGATAGAAACCATGTCTTTGCTACTCAATAAAGTAGCCCGCGAGCACGGGCCGATCGAAGAAATCGAAACACTCACTGAACTGGAAACCAAGTTCTCCGCTGACAGTGACGACCGCGCCTTCATCGGCCTGCTCGACCCAACACACGATGACCTTCAGCTGCTCACCCGCATCTTTGACCTGCACGAGCTGGCGGTTGAAGACTCCGAACACGGACATCAGCGCGCTAAGCTCGACCGCTACGGCAGCACCTACTTTCTAGTTCTGCGCCCCACCGTTTACCTCGACGAGGCAGAAGAAGTCCGCTTTGGTGAGACCCATATGTTCGTGGGTAAGAACTTTGTCATCTGGCTCGTAAAAGACGCGTTGCGTTCACAAGAAAAAACCCGCAAAGCAATGCAGGACGCTTTCCAAGAGGCACTGGACGAAGAAGGACGTCCTGTCGTCCCGCTCGTCTTCTTGCACCGCGTCCTTGACTCGCTGGTAGATAGCTACTTCCCTGTAATTGAAGGCCTTGAAAATGACGGGGACGAGGTTGAAGATACCCTGTTTGCCGATAATTCAGAGGCCTCCGAGATCTCTCAGCGTATCTACGGGTTGTTGAATGAGGTGAGCGACTTCAAGCGCGCGGTAAAACCTGTGGGGCAGATGCTGGATATTCTGATGGGACGCATCCGCATCCTTGCCAAGGCGGAAGACAACGAGGAGCAGGTGGAGCTTATCCGCCGGTTTAGAGACGTCAACGACCACGTTTTGCATGTCAGTGACCGCGTAGACGACCTGCGAAATTCACTGGAGAACGCGCTCGCCGTGAACTCCACTATTGTTGCTGAGCGCCAAAACGATGACATGAAGCGTATCTCTGCGTGGGCGGCCATTCTAGTTGCTCCCACTATTATCGGCTCAATTTACGGCATGAACTTTGATGATATGCCGGAGCTCCACTGGGCCTTTGGGTACCCCGCGTCATTGACGCTCATGGTTCTTGTGTCCTTTGGGTTGTGGGTTGTGTTCAAGCGTAAGGAATGGCTCTAGGGCAGGTGCCTTTTGAGCTGTGTGAGAGAGGAGTTCTGCGACATTGTGAGCGAAAAATGGCGCAGAAAACCCCTTTCATCAAATAAGGCATACTTAGCTTCAGCATCTTCGCAGGTGGCGTTCTGCGCTTGAATAAAGGACGCGTGAAAAAATGGGGGAACCAGAACCGATGCACACCACTTTAGGAACACGATGCTAGAGCATGACTCCTCCCGCGAATTTCATGAAGCCCTCATACCGGCGCTCAGCGCGATGCGAGCAGTCGGTGAAGATTTTGCTCAGCTCATGATGGAATACCAGTTCGGTATCAACGAAGTCATGACAAAGGTGGAGATTCTGCGCCAAGAGTTCATGCAGCGCAACCGCTACAACCCCATCGAGCATGTTAGCTCACGCATCAAAACCCCCGAATCCATCGCCAAAAAGCTGGTGCGCAAGGGTATCTCCATGGATGCGGAGCAGATCGCTCAGAATATTTTTGATATCGCGGGTATTCGCATCACCTGCAGTTTTATCGCCGATACCTACCGTGTGCTGGACGCGCTCGCCTCCCAGTCTGACATCACGGTTTTGCAGGTCAAAGACTACATTAAGAACCCCAAACCCAACGGGTATAAGTCCCTGCACGCGATTGTGCAGGTGCCGGTGTTCCTGTCTACCGGGCCCAAGGACGTCGTGGTTGAGCTGCAGATCCGTACGATCGCCATGGATTTTTGGGCGGCTTTGGAACACAAAATCTTCTACAAGTACGAGGGTGAAGTGCCCGATCACTTGGTCGATGAGCTTACCGAGACCGCTCGCGTTGCCGCCGAATTAGATGAGCGTATGGAACGCCTGCATACATCAGTGCACGGTGAAGGTAACGGACCGCGCATCGTGGGTAACGATGAGATCGCCAACTCCGCACTCCTGCAGCAGCTGTGGGAGATGGCGGCGGTGAAGAACTGGGACTAGGTACGTAATTACAAAAATTCTGCCCTACTATAGGCAAGAGGCTGGTCCTGAACTTCCCCAGAGTGTGAGAGGGGCTGGGGGTGAAAATTCCGAGCGATCGAGGAAATAAATTTTCACCACCAGCCCCTCTCACGGTTAGGCTAAGCCCTACTGCTTATGCACACGCACCAGGTGCTCGTTGGTGAACTCGCGCAGTGCCCAGCGCTCGTTCTCGCGTCCAAAACCTGAGCGGTTGATGCCGCCGAACGGAAACGCCGGCTCTGATTCCATGTGCTTGTTTACGAAGGTCATGCCAGCCTCTATGCGCTCTGCAAACAGGCGTCCGCGCTCTAGATCCTCGGTCCAGACAGACGCCATCAGGCCGAACTCGGTGGCGTTCGCGATGCGCAGTGCGTCTTCTTCGTCCTTGGCCTTGAATACGTTGATGACGGGGCCGAAGATTTCTTCCTGACCAGCTTCAGAATCAACATCCACGTCGGTCAGTAGAGCGGGTGACATGAACCAGCCGGGGCGGTCCAGTTTCTCGCCGCCGAATACGAGGGTCGCACCGTTAGCTACAGCGTCCTGAATCTGCTTGAGAACATCGTCGCGAGCTGCCTCGGATGACATGGGGCCCATATCGGTGTTGGGGTCATCGTAGTCACCGACGGTTACGTTCTCTAATGCTTCTTTGGCTGCTGCCACGAAATCATCGTAGTACTCTTCAAGCACAATCATGCGCTTGGGTGAGGTGCACACCTGGCCCGAGTTAGTGGTGCGGTAGGTGACTGCCTGCTGGGCGATTTTCTTGATATCTGAGGTGTCAAGAACAACGAAAGGATCGTTGCCGCCAAGCTCCATTACCTGACGCTTGAGGTTCTTACCCGCGATGGATGCGATGGACGCGCCAGCCCCCTCGGAGCCGGTGAGCGAGACACCCTTGACGCGGAAGTCCTCAAGAACCTTTTCGGTGTCTTTGCTGTCCATATAGATGTTGGTGTAGACACCGCGCGGCAGGCCAGCCTCTTCAAGAAGTTCCTGGAACTTCTGCGACGAAACGGGGCAGATGGACGCCTGCTTCATCAAAATCGTATTACCCACCATGAGGTTGGGCATTACAAAACGAGCAATCTGGTTGTAGGGGAAGTTCCACGGCATAACACCCAGCAGAACGCCCAAGGGCTGGTGCACAACATAAGTGCGTTCAGCACCGGACGCCTCCAGTTCAGTGGGTGCCAAGTGTACGGGGGCGTTGTCAGCGAACCAGCGAGCGGTTCGAGCAACTTTTTGCACCTCAGCCTTGCCGTGCTTGAGAGGCTTCCCCATTTCGCGTCCGATAATATCTGCGAGCTCGTCGATATTTTCTTCGAGGAGGTCAGCGAAAGCGCGCAATACCTTGCCGCGCTGAGCAATGGGAGTTGCCTTCCAGAGAGCGAATGCTTCATCAGCGGTGGCGATAATGGCGGGCAATTCTTCGGGAGTGAGCGTGTTGAAGGTTTGCTCTACTTCACCGGTGTTTGCGTTAGTTAGTGCGTATTTACTCATACTGTTAAGCAAATCACTATTTTGAGGTTTGCGCTATACTTACGCCCCAGAAATCGTATACGTTTTCTGACAGGTGAATAACTGGCAGAACTCTTTCACCTCTTTCTTGCACAACTTTTCGTGGATTCGCGCTGTAAAAACCTCGAAATTACAGTGCAAATCCACGAAAAGTGGGGCAAAGGTCTAGCGCCCCGAAAAGTTGGGCCGGCGCTTTTCTTGGAAAGCCGCAAACCCCTCGGCGTAATCTTCTGAAGTACACAGATCACCCTGTGCCAGGTTTTCATCGTGTAGAGATTCCCAGAGACCGATGCGTTCATCGCGGATGCGCTGCACGAGTTTTTTGGATGCGAGGAAAGCGCCGGTTGCCCCTTCCGCCACGAGTGACGCTTTCTCGCGCGTGAAATCAAGAAGCTCGTCCGCTTCTACTGCTCGGCTAAAGAGACCTGAGCGCACCGCTTCTTCACCACTGATAAGTTCGGCGGTGTAAATCAAATCCAAGGCTCGATGGGCACCTAGACGCTCCACGAAAAGAGAGTGCCCGCCGGAATCTAGGGTAGCACCCAGGGACGCAAATGGTGAGCCGATCTTGGCGTTGCGGGCAACGTAGACAACGTCGGTGGCAATCGCCAGGCCCAGCCCAACGCCTAAGCATGCCCCCTGCACCGCTGCGAAAGTGGGTGCCTCAAAAGCGCTCATTTTCTGCAGTAGGGGAGTGACTTTGTTTTCTAGATACCCGTAAGCATCATCAGTGGCGGGGTCAAGCCCTGAGATATCGCGTCCTGCACAAAACCCCTTGCCTTCTGCGCGCAGAATAAGAGCGCGGACGCTTGCTGCGGCAGCCTCGTCGTAGGCGGCAGAGAGGTCGGTAAGAGCCTGCTCGTTGAGCGCGTTCATTTTCTGTGGTGCGTTGAGTACAACCTCGGCGACACCGTCCTGTATCTGAAGATCAATCATGGGTGCCTCCTAGACGTCGAAGTCGAGTTCGACGCTATCTGAGCAGGGGCGGGTTTGGCATGCCAGCACGTAACCTGCTTCGACTTCTTCTTTTTCGAGTGCGTAGTTTTCTTCCATCTGGGTGTCGCCCGAGATGACCTTTGCGCGGCAGGTTCCGCACACGCCGCCAGCGCAGGCAAAGGGCACATCCGGACGCACGCGAAGGGCGGCGTTGAGCAGGGTTTCGTTGGCTGATTCGGGTGATTCTACTTGCGCGGTGGTGCCATCGAGAGTAAACGAGATGCTGTAGTTTTTACCCGATGGATCGGCAACCACGGCACGTCCTTGCTGGCCGGAGGGGCGCTCGGGCTTGCCGGTGGTAAAGAGTTCAAAACGCACCTTATCCTGGGGAACTCCGCGCGCTGAAAGAGCATCACGGCACAGCTGCACTAGCTCAAATGGACCGCACAAGAACCACTCGTCGGCAGAATCGGTGCGGATGACGCGGTCGAGAATTTCTTCGAGCTTCTCGGCATCGATACGCCCTGACATCAGCGGTGAGACCCGCTGTTCGCGTGAGAGCACATGGTGCACGGCAAAGCGCGCTGGATATTTGTCTTTGAGGTCGCCCACTTCTTCAACGAACATGACATCGAGTGCCGATTTGTTAGCGTACACGAGGTCGAAAGTGGCCGAGTCTGAAGACTTCAACACGGTGCGAGCAATCGCCATAATCGGGGTGATTCCCGATCCCGCAGCGAAAGCTACCAGGTGCGGAGTCTTGCTGATCTTGACGGCTTCTTCTGCCAGCTCTTGGGGGTTATTGAGGCCGGTGACGTTGGTTTTTGAGGTGAAGGCGCCCTGCGGGTTCATCACGTCGATGGTGTCGCCGGGTTTGAGCTGATCGTTTGCCCAGGTGGAGAAAATACCGCCTAAATCGCGTTTGATAGCCACCTTGATTTCTCCGGCAACGGGCTCGGCACAAATGGAGTAGGAACGGCGAACCTCTTGCCCGTCGATAGTCGCGCGCAGCGCCACGTACTGGCCGGGCACGTAGTTGTAGTCTTCTACGAGGTCGGTGGGAACCTCGAACGCGACTTCAACGGAGTCGGCGGTAAGTTTGCGGATGCCGGAGACCGTGAGGGTGTTGAACTTAGCCTTTTTACGGGTGGTGGGTGTAGTAGTCATTAGTGAACCTTGAAGTAATCGAAGGGCTCTTTGCAGGATGCGCACTGGTAGAGCGCTTTGCAGGAGGTGGAACCGAACCGCGTCATTTCGCGGGTATTGAGGGAGTGGCATCGCGGGCATTTGACGCCTAAAGATAGGGACGTAGGCCCGGCGGCTGTAGCGCCGGTGGGCGGGGCAATGCCGTATTCGCGGAGTTTGGCTTTGCCGTCTTCGCTCATCCAGTCGGTGGTCCATGCCGGGTGTAGGGCGGTTTCGATGACGGGTTGTTCTAAACCTCGATTGGTAAAAGCGCGAACAAGATTAGAGCTGATAACGCCCATTGCCGGACAACCCGAGTAGGTGGGGGTAATAACGACAGTAGGTGTGCCGTCTTCACCGAAGTAGGTAGCGCGCAAAATCCCTAAATCAGCTATAGAGAGTACGGGAATCTCGGGGTCGTTCACGCTAGATGCTATTGCCCACAAGCGTGGATCAGAGCCTTCTGGCGCTGGCACCCGAGACTCAGCATGCGCTACCGGGGGCTGGTAGCCTGAGTCTTCATCAAAACCAAAGCTAAAATCGACGTTCTCACTGGCGTGCGCGGCGGCGCGAGGGCTGGACCGATGCGCGGTGTGCGAGTTCATCTGCTGGCAGATCATGGTTCCACCTCCTTGTGGATGCACGAAAAACGTTTACCAGGTTGCGCCGGGATGCGCGCGTGCCAGCACCTGCATCTCAGCCAAAATGTGCCCGCGTGCTTCGCTAAAGCGTCCTGAGCGGTCGCCGCCGCGAGCAGCTGGAACGTCAGGTACGCTCAGTTCGGCTTTCTCGATCATGGCGGTGATGCGCGCGGTGAAATCATCGCGCAAAGTGGAGGGACGCACGGCGATGCCTTCAAGAGAATTGATGAGCTCATCGTCGGTTAAGAGCTCTTCAACGTAAGGCCACATGTAGTGCAAGCCATCCTGCATGCGCCGGTGGGATTCTTCGGTGCCCAACCCTAAGCGCAAGAGCCACTGGCTGGCGTGATCCTGGTGGTACTCAATTTCTTTGAGAGCTTTAGCGGCAATCGCAGCCAGGGTTTCGTCGGTTGAATTGATCAGGCGGCGGTAGAGTTCGTATTGGTAGTAGGAGAAGATGAGCTGGCGGGCAATGGTCTGCGCGAAGTCTCCGTTTTCCTGTTCGACTAAACGCACCGAACGGAACTCTTCTTCGACGCGGAAGTAGGCAAGATCGTCCTCGGTTTTACCCCATGCGGTACCCGCGTAGGTGAGGAAGAAGCGCGCATGACCAATCAAATCTAGCGCGATGTTAGCTAGTGCAATGTCTTCTTCAAGCTCGGGTGCGCGTGAAATCCAGTGAGAGAGACGCTGGCCGAGCATGAGCGCATCATCGCCCAGGTAGAGAGCATAGCGAGCCACGTCTTCTGAGGCTTGCACACCTGAGGACGCGATATCCTCGGCAAGAATTGCCTCGCCCGCTGAATGCTTGGTTGCTGAATCGTGCGAAGTGAAACTCATAGGTGCTTTACCCCTTCGCTCTTGGTGTAGTAGGTGGCGTGGCGGTAGCTCTTGCCCTGCGCCGACTCAAAAAAGCCGCCTTTGGAATCAGGATCTGACGCCAGAATTTCGGATGCGGGGACCACCCATACGCTGGTGCCTTCGTTGCGACGGGTGTAAAGATCGCGCGCGTTGCGTAGTGCCATGGTGGCATCCGGTGCGTGCAGCGAACCTGCGTGCACATGGGAAAGACCGCGCGATGAACGCACAAAAACTTCCCACAGGGGCCATTCGTTAGACTGCTCGGTGGGCAGGGTTACGGTGTTGTCTGACATTTATGCTCCAATAAGTTCTGCGTGCTGCTGGCTGGTTTTGCGCGCGTATTCTGCAGCTGCTTCGCGCACCCAGGCACCTTCGGCGTGGGCTTTGCGGCGGTGCTGCATACGCTGGACGTTGCAGGGGCCGTTGCCTGAGATAACTGACTTGAATTCCTCCCAGTCCAACTCGCCGTAGTCGTAATGGCCGCGTTCTTCGTTCCACTTCAAATCGGGATCGGGCAGGGTTAATCCGAGAGCTTCGGCCTGCGGAACCATCATGTCTACAAAGCGCTGGCGTAGCTCGTCATTGGAAAAACGCTTGATGTTCCATGCCATGGACTGCTTTGAGTTGGGCGAATCGTCATCAGGCGGGCCAAACATCTGAAGTGCGGGTCCGTAGAAGCGGTTGACGGCGTCCTGCGCCATCTGCTTTTGCGCGGGTGTTCCGTGAGAGAGTTCGTAGAGAATCTCCCAGCCCTGACGCTGGTGGAAGGACTCTTCTTTGCAGATGCGAACCATAGCGCGTCCGTAGGGGCCGTAGGAAGTACGGCATAACGGAACTTGGTTGCAGATTGCTGCCCCGTCTACTAGCCAACCAATGGCTCCAATATCAGCCCAAGTACGTGCCGGGTAATTGAAGATTGAAGAGTATTTCGCCTTGCCATCAAGTAATTGCTGGTTGAGGATATGACGCGGAGTCCCTAAGGTCTCCGCTGCCGAGTAGAGGTAGAGTCCGTGTCCGGCTTCGTCCTGGACTTTTGCCATGAGAGTGGCTTTGCGTTTGAGCGATGGCGCGCGAGTAATCCAGTTTGCCTCGGGCTGCATACCGATGATTTCAGAATGAGCGTGCTGTGATACCTGGCGGGTGAGGGTCTTGCGGTATTTTTCAGGCATCCAGTCGCGGGGTTCTACGCGGGAATCATCGCTAATGAGCGCGTCAAAGTACTCCTGCCCTGCAACGTCATCGTTGGTAGGCTGAAAAGTATCTTCTACCGGCTGTAAGTTAGCGCGGGTGTCTTTGGTGGTCATGGGTTCTCCTGTGCATGAGAATAAATAACAAAAATTAATTACTGACCGTTCGTTCAGGATATACTTTAGCTCATGTGTGGTCAAATATAACTGAGGTCACATTTTTGCGTGTTTGTTGTTGACATCCACGCGCTACCCGTGTTTATTTACTGAACAAGCGGTCAATAATTTTTTGGAAGGTACGCTTGAAAACTCACCCCATTTTGAAAGACGACTTTGCAGCCCGGTGGTTAGGCGTGCAGGTGCTGGATGCCGGTGCTGGTTTTGCCACCTTACAAATCACCGTCACCCAAGATATGCTCAACGGTTTCGGCATCGTGCACGGCGGTTTTCTCTTCGCGCTGGCTGACACCGCCTTCGCGGTTGCCTGCAACGATGCAGATGCACCAGAAGATACTGCAACCGTCGCATCGGGTGCGGATATCAACTTCATCAAACCAGTCAAACTCGGCGCGGTGCTCACTGCCCACGCCCAAGAAAGACACACGTACGGAAGAAGCGGAATCTACGATGTGCGCGTGCTTGAAGGCGACGAAGTTGTCGCAGAATTTCGAGGACGCAGCAGACTCATCAAACATCCGCGTTCAGCTCGAAAGGACACCTAATGTCACTACAGCTCAATAACCCCTACTCACCTTCTCCAGTAGCAGCTGATCGATCGCAACCCGATGCTGAAGAAATGATGAGCCGGGATCAGATTGAATCTTTGCAACTTGAGCGCCTCAAGTGGACTCTGCACCACGCTTACAATAACGTCCCTGCCTACAAGGAGCTCTACGACGAGCACGGCATCGAACCCGGCGATCTCAAAGAACTTGATGACCTCAAGAACTTTCCCTATACCGACAAAGAATTCTTGCGCAAAGCCTACCCCTTCAAGGCTTTCGCTGTGCCCGATAGCGAGATTCGCCGCATCCACGCGTCCTCGGGTACTACCGGCCAGCCCACCGTGGTTGCTTACACCGAAAATGATATTTCTACTTGGGCAAACTTGGTGGCACGTTGCTTGCGGTTCTCGGGCGTAAAGCCCGGTGACCGCGTCCACAATGCCTACGGTTACGGTCTGTTCACCGGTGGTCTAGGTGCACATTACGGTATTGAGCGTTTGGGCGCTGCAGCTATTCCCATGTCTGGTGGTCAGACCGAGAAGCAGGTGCAGATGATTATGGACTTCAAGCCCAGCGCAATCTGCTCAACCCCCACCTACCTGCTCACTATCGCAGACGGTTTCCGCAAGCTCGGTATCGATCCCAAGGAAACCACCCTACGTACCGCTATTCTCGGCGCTGAGCCCTGGACCGAAGAAATGCGTCACGAGATTGAAGTAACCTTCGGCGGCATGACAGCCTGTGACATCTACGGGCTCTCGGAAGTTATGGGCCCGGGCGTGGCGGGGGAGTCTGGAGAAACTCAGGACGGTTCGCACGTGTGGGAGGATCACTTCCGCCCTGAAATTATCGACCCCTTCGATGACTCCATTATGGGTATGGGGCAACCCGGTGAGCTAGTCTTTACCGCGCTCACCAAAGAAGCTCCACCCATCATCCGCTACCGCACCCACGATCTCACCCGTCTGCTACCCGGTACCGAGCGTCCCGGCCATCGCCGCATGGGCAAGATTACCGGCCGTAGCGACGACATGATTATCCTGCGCGGCGTTAACCTCTTTCCCTCACAAATTGAAGAGCTGGCTTTGCAGATTCCTGAGCTTTCACCGCACTTCACGCTGGAACTTACCCGACCTAACCGAATGGATGAGATGACCATTCGCATTGAACGCCGTGAGGACGCCAGTGTCGAAGCTGGTGAGGCTGCCGCCAAGATTCTTCTGCATCAAATCAAGACTAAAATTGGCTCAACCTGCGGTATCGAGGTGGTTGACCCCGATACTCTGCCGCGTTCGATGGGCAAGTTGCGCCGCATTTACGATCACCGTAAAGAAGGTAAGTAGAAGGGTTTTCCTATTAGGTGACTAGGAACAACAAAACGCTACGAATAAGCACTGTTCGATATTAGCTACTATAGAAACGAAGCCTCTTTTACTATTTTGTGGTGTGAGAGGCTTCGTTTTATGTATGGTCGATGAATGCGCAATGGAGAGAACGATGGTTGAATCACCCCAACAGCGACGCGGACGCCCCGGCTACGAGCGCGAAGAAGTGCTGCGTATTTGCGTTGAGGCCTTCAACGAGTGGGGTTATGAGGCAACCTCTATGGGGGCTTTGGCTACTCGTTTGGGCATCTCAAAATCCGCCATTTATCACCACATTGACTCTAAAGAAGAGATCCTTGCTTACGCTTTAGACCGCGCGCTGGACGCCCTTGAAGAAGTCTTTGATGCTGGAGAGGCACTTGAAGATGCCCACCCTGTAGAGCGCGTTGAGTTTGTAACCCGTCAGACTGTTTACGTGCTTGCCGAGCAGATTGAAAATGTCACCCTGCTCTTGCGTTTGCGCGGAAACTCCCCGGTGGAGTTGCGCGCGCTGGAGCGCCGTCGTGAGCTGACTACCCGCCTATCGGAGCTCATTAAACAGGCCCAGGACGCGGGAGAACTGCGCGATGATACGGATGCGCGCACCTTTGCCCGGCTGACTTTCGGCATGATTAACTCGCTGTCCACCTGGTATAAGCCAGCAGGGGATCAGAACGTTGAAAAACTTGCAGATAGCGTTATTCACATGGCTTTTGAGGGTATGGGGAACTAGTAATTCTTGAGGCACACCTGAGCTTCATAAAATTTAAGACACAAAAGCCGGTGGGTGCGTCGACTACTTTTTCTAGTAGCCGCTGCACCCACCGGTTTTTGCTGTAATTATTATTGGTGAGAATCTACTGTTTTTCGACCAGCGTCAGCACATCATAGGTTGCCACGATTTCATCGTTCTGGTTGTGCAAAACAGCGTCCCACGCAACCTCGCCGTATTCGTCGGTCACACGAGGGGTGATCTTCTTGGCGGTGAGAGTCACTCGAATGGAATCATCGTAGGTAACCGGCGTGATAAAGCGCAGATTCTCCAGACCGTAATTAGCCAACACCGGGCCGGGCGCGGCATCCACAAACAGGCCAGCAGCCCATGAAACCAGTAAGTAACCGTGCGCTACACGACGCGGGAAGAAGGGGTTTGCGGTTGCCGCCTCTTCATCGGTATGCGCATAGAACTGATCCCCTGTGGTATCAGCAAAGTCAGTGATGTCCTGCAAGCTCACCTTACGAAGCTCGGAGGCAAATTGATCGCCAATTTTCAGTTCCGCCAGGGACTTACGGAAAGGGTGCACGCCTTCGCCAGAATCAACCTGCGCACGAGTGACGGTATTGGCATCGGCACCCGTGTGCCATACGCCGGTGAGCGCGGTCAGCATATTGGGTGAGCCCTGAATAGCGGTGCGCTGCATGTAGTGCTTGATAGCTCGAATACCGCCCAATTCCTCACCGCCACCGGCGCGTCCAGGACCACCATGCACTAGATGAGGCATAGGCGAGCCATGCCCGGTGGAGGTTTTCGCGTCCTCACGGTTAAGAATCAGCAGACGACCGTGATGTGCGGAGATACCCAATGCAACCTTCTGCGCGGTCTCACGGTCGTTAGTGCAGATGGTTGCAACCAGTGAACCCTCGCCGCGGGTAGCAAGATCAATCGCCTCATCGACAGTGGTGTACTCGATAACAGACGATACTGGGCCAAATGCCTCAACCGAGTGCACCGCGGGGTTGAAAGCATCCTCAAAATTCAGCAAAGTTACCGGGAAGAAAGCGCCGTTTTCGGGAGCTTCTCCCTGAAAAGCTATGCGACCACCGGCATCTACCAGTCGCTGAACAGATGAGGACACCTCGTCCTTTTGCTCCGGAGAGGCAAGTGCACCGGTGGTGGTTGCTTCAGCACGAGGATCACCGATAACTACGCGCTGACGCACCTTGGCTGCGATAGCCTCGGTAACTTCGATGGCGCGTCCGGCAGGCACAATGACTCGGCGAATAGCGGTACATTTCTGGCCCGCTTTCGCGGTAATTTCCGTGAGTACCGACTTGATGAAAGCCTCAAATTCGGGGGTGTCTGCCGTGGCGTCCTCACCCAAGATTGCTGCGTTCAAAGAGTCGGTCTCAGCCGTGAAGTGAACACCCTTTTCCAGAACATTAGGATGCTTGCGCAAGCTTAGGGCGGTGCCAGCAGAACCAGTAAAAGCAACGTGGTCGCGGTAATCCAGATGATCCAATAGGTCTCGCGCAGAACCAGAAATGAGCTGAAGAGAACCCTCTGGCAAAATGCCAGAATCAAGCATCAACCGAACGCACGCCTCGGTTACGTAACCGGTAGCAGTTGCTGGTTTAACGATGCTGGGAACACCAGCGATAAAGGAGGGGGCGAACTTCTCAAGCATGCCCCAGATCGGAAAGTTAAAGGCGTTGATCTGCACTGCAACACCGGGCAGGCGCGTATAAATATGTTCACCGAGAAAGCTGCCGTCTTTCGAAAGAATCTCGACATTGCCGTCCACGATCACCTGAGCGTTCGGTAGCTCGCGGCGTCCCTTGGAAGAGAAGGTGAAGAGGGTGCCGATGCCACCGTCCACATCGATATAGTGGTCGCGCTGGGTGGCACCGGTAGCAAATGAAACCTTATAGAGCCCATCTTTGTGCTCGGTGAGGTACTGGGCGAGTTCTTTGATTTTGAGGGCGCGTTCGTGAATGGTCAGCTCACCGAGTGATTTCTGGCCGACGGTGCGGGCGTAATCAATGGCGGATGCGACGTCCAGCCCATCGGTGCTGACCTTGGCAATTACTTCTTCGGTGCTGGCATCCACTACATCGGTGATTTTTTCGGCGGACGCGGGGGCCCACCAAGAGCCGTTCACAAAGCTGGGAAGAATGGTGTCGGGTGAACTCATCGTTGAGTTGTTCCTTTCGACGGCGCGTACGGGCACGGTGATACTTTTAAAGAAATATTCGACCGAGCGTTCGGTTATTAATAAACTATAACGTACATCACGAAATCTTTAAGCGGATAGGAGCGGAATATGTCCGAATCTCAAGAATATGAGCCCTGGCAAATAGTACTGGGTGAGCTGGATGAAAAAATGGGGGTTCGCGTGCTCGAACAGTCTGCTCAGCGTGTGGTGGCGACCATGCCCGTTTCAGGCAACCGTCAGTCATTAGGGCTCTTGCACGGCGGTGCCATGCTGGCGTTAGGAGAGGCTGTGGGCTCCTGGGGAGCTGTCATTCACGCATCCAGCATGGGCAAAGTTGCGGTGGGGGTAGACGTCAATGCCACTCACCATAAGTCATCCAAAGAAGGCGCAATCACAGCAACTTCATCGGCCATTCATTTAGGGCGCTCGCTGGCAACCTACGAGGTCATCATTACGCACAACGACACCGGTGACAGGCTGTGTACTTTGCGCATCACGAACTTCATCAAATAACCACCGCCGAGAGGTCAATTTAAGACAGGTTTTCAGCTAAAACATGTCTTAAATTGACCTCTCGGCGCGGGTAAAGAAAATCTAGCTGTAGTCGTAGAAGCCCTTGCCGCTTTTGCGTCCTAGCTCGCCGCGCGCCACCATGTCGCGCATCAGTTGCGGGGGAGCAAACCGCTCACCCAACTGCGACTCAAGGTACTCGGCAATACCAAGGCGCACGTCTAGCCCTACAATATCCGTCAGAGCTAGCGGTCCCACCGGGAACTTATACCCCAGCACCATCGCGTTATCGATATCCTCAGCGGATGCCACACCTTCTTCGAGCATGCGAATAGCCTCCAGCGCAATCACAACACCCAAGCGGGAGGATGCGAAACCCGGAGCGTCGTTGACAACCACTGGAGTTTTGCCCAAGCCTTTGACCCAGGCGGGGGCAAGTTCTCGCAGTTGCTGCCCGGTGTGCTGAGAAATCACGACTTCCACCAGGGTAGATGCCGGTACCGGGTTGAAAAAGTGAAGACCGCAGAAATTGGCGGGACGCGTGAGCTCAGCAGCCAGCGCATCCACCGAAATTGATGAGGTATTGGTGGCAAGCCAGGCATCTTCTCGCATATTGCTCTCTGCCTGAGTCAGCGAAGAAACCTTGAGATCCCAGCTTTCGGGGACAGCCTCAATGACTAGGTCACAGGTAGAAAAATCGGCGTAATCAACCGAGACGCTCAGGCGCTCGGTGAGTTCATCAAAGTTACCGTCAAAACTGCCGCGTTCCAGCGATTTTGTAAGATACCCCTCAATGCGTTCACGCGCGGCCTGCGCGCTAGCCTCGTCACGTTCTACCACGGTGACGGTAGCACCGGCGAGCACAAAAGCGTGCGCGATACCGGAACCCATGCGTCCGCCGCCTAAAACGCCAACGGCAGCGGGAACTTCGCGTGTACGTGCTTCAGTCATGAAAAATCCTTACTTTTTGCGGTCCAAAAATGCTTGCATGCGCTCGAACTTTGCCTCGGACTCAAAGAGGATGGCCTGCGCGAGCTCGTCAATATGCGGGTGAGCCTCTTTGGGGGCTCCAAATACGCGCTTAGTGATGCGGATAGCTAGCGGATCCTGTGTGCCGATGCGGTCTGCCAGCGCGTGCGCGGCATCTAACAACTGATCGGGCTCGTGAAGTTCGGTGACAAGGTGCAAACCTAACGCTTCTTGGGCATTGAGGATGCGCCCTGCCAGCAAAATTTCCAGAGCAACGGGTTCGCCAACTAGCTCTTTCAAACGCCACAGACCCCCGGCAGCTGCAATAATACCGAGATTGGTTTCGGGCTGCCCCATCTTGATGTAGGGGGTACCGATGCGAAAATCGGCGGAGTAGGCGAGCTCCGCACCGCCGCCCAAAGCGTAACCGTCAATCGCCGCGATTACGGGCATCGGTAGCTTGTGAATGCGGTTAAAAATCTGCGAGTTAATACCCAGTAGGGCGTCTTCTCTGCGGCGCTCGCGTAGCTGGGCAATATCTGCACCCGAGGCGAAAATACCGCGTCCGTCCACCGTGCAACCGGTGAGAATCAAAACTTTGGGCGTGCGCTCCAAATACTGGCACAGTTCGTGGAGCTCTGCCACCATGGTTGCATCGATAGCGTTGCGTACTTCGGGTCGGTTCATGCACGCGACTACGCGGTCGTCGCGTTCTTCAATTTTTAGTGCGGTGAAGTTTTCGAACATGTTTACACCTTCTCCACCAGCAAGGCGGCACCCTGGCCTACACCGATGCACATGGTGGCAAGACCGCGGTCTGCACCTTCGCGTTCCATACGTCCAAGTAGGGTGAGAGTGATGCGTGAGCCCGAGGATCCCAGCGGATGTCCCAGGGCAATGGCACCGCCGTTTCGATTGACGATTTCGGGGTCAAGATTCAGCCTGCGTATGGACGCTAGCGACTGAGTAGCAAAGGCCTCGTTGAGTTCTACGGTGCCAAGATCGCTGATGCTCCACCCCGCTCGATCCAGCACTTTTTGCGTGGCGGGCACAGGACCCAGTCCCATAATTTCGGGGGCAAGACCGGCAGAAGCTCCGTCTATGATGCGGGCGCGCGGGGTCAACCCGTATTTTTCGATTGCGCGTTCTGAGGCAACAATAATTGCAGATGCGCCATCGTTGAGTGAGGAAGAGTTACCGGCTGTCACCACAGAGCCGCCTTTGACGACCGGTCGCAGTTTAGCCAGAACCTCGACGGTAGTGCCCGGGCGTGGACCTTCATCGGTATCAACGATGCTCTCATTGCCCTTGCGGTCGGTTACCGTAACGGGTGAGATTTCATCGGCAAACACACCGCCTGCTAGCGCCTTGAGTGCGAGCTCGTGGGAGCGCACAGCAAAAGCGTCTGCATCCTCGCGGCTAATGTTATCGATGCGCGCGACTTCTTCGGCGGTCTCGGGCATGGAATAGGTGAATTTATCTATGGCTGCAAATTTTAGGTTTACAAAACGCCAGCCGATGGATGTGTCAAAAACTTCTCCGGGGCGTGCAAAAGCTGCGGTGGGTTTTTCCATGACCCACGGAGCACGGGACATAGATTCTACGCCGCCGGCAACTACAATGTCTGCTGCCCCCGCTTTGATCATGTGCGATGCCATGGTGATAGCCGACATTCCGGATGCGCACAGGCGGTTGACGGTAATACCGGGAACGGTGTCGGGAAAACCCGCCAAGAGCCATGCCATGCGGGCGACGTTACGATTTTCTTCTCCTGCACCGTTGGCGTTGCCTAGAATCACTTCATCAACATCTGCCGGGTCAATACCGGCATCCAATACAGCGTTTTTAACAACGAGAGCGGCAAGATCGTCGGGGCGGACGCTAGAAAGCGCGCCACCGTAGCGTCCGACGGGTGTGCGAGTACCACCGACGAGAAAAGCTTGTGGGGTGTGCATCCAAACTCCTTTGTTGGGAACCTCTAAACTATCTTGCCATAAATACCGAACGTTCGTTCTAAAAATATGAAGTAGGGAAGTAATTTTTAGTTTTAACGTCAATTGCCGGGGTGATAAGAGCGGCCACCCCGGCAATTTCTTATGTAGTTGTTAGTGCTGTTCCGGGTGCAGGTTGATGCCCTGGATGTTCTTGGGAACCAGTGAAACCGCAATGAAAGAAATTAGCGAAAGAGCTGCGATGTACACGCCAATCAAATAGGAGTTGCCGGTTTCATTCAGAATGAGCTGAGCGATCATCGGTGCAAAGGCACCACCCAAAATCGAACCGATGGCGTAACCAATCGAAATACCCGAGAAGCGAACATGCGCGGGGAACATCTCTGCGTAAAGCGCTGACTGCGGACCGTATGAGGGGCCAAGACCTACCGTCAGAATAAAGATGCCCAGAGCAAACCATAGTAGGTTCGCGGTATTGATGAAGTACCACATGGGAATCGCCCACAGAATCATCAGACCGTAACCCAGCTGGAAGGTGCGCACGCGTCCTAACTTGTCTGACATGATGCCGCCGAGCATGGTGAAAATCAACCAGCCAATACCGCCAATGAGTGAGGCAAGCAGGGTGGCACCGCGGTCCATTCCCAAAGTTTTAGTGCCGTAGGATGCGAAGAAAGCGATCACGAGGTAACCGGCAGCGTTGTTGGCGATGAAGATGAAGGCTGCTAGCAGAACTTCGCGTTTGTTGGTTTTGAAAAGCTGTTTGAGGGGTGCGGATTCATGCTTTTTCAGCTCCTGCATTTGCAAGAATACGGGAGATTCGTCAACTGAGCGGCGGATGAAGAAGCCGACGGCAATCATGACGATTGATAGCAAGAAGGGAATGCGCCAGCCGATGGCAAGATACTGCTCGGGAGTCATGAAAGCGTTGATGATAAAGATGACTACGGTTGCTAAAATCATGCCGCAGGGAACGCCAATTTGAGGGAAGGCGCCAAAGAGACCGCGTTTGTGGACAGGGGCGTGTTCTACTGACATGAGGGCTGCGCCGCCCCATTCGCCACCCGCTGAGAAGCCCTGCAAAATACGCAGTGCCACAATAATCAGCGGCGCTGCGATGCCGATCTGTTCGTAAGTGGGAACGAGTCCGATGCCCACCGTGGCTACGCCCATCATGACGAGGGTGAGAACCAGGGTGATGCGGCGCCCGAGCTTGTCGCCCATGTGGCCAGCGACTATGGCGCCGAGAGGTCGAAAGAGAAAGCTGATGCCCAGTGATGCCCAAGAGACAACCTGTGCGATAGCCGCGTTTTCTTGGCCTGCGGGGTTGAAGTAGTGGGTTGCGAGAATGAGACCCGCTGCTTGGGCGTAGATGAAGAAGTCGTACCATTCGATGGTGGTGCCGATGAGGGTGCCGGCGAGAACCTTGCGTTCTTCTTTGGAAACTTTGTGCCCTTGCTGAGCTGAGGCCTGCCTGATTGCCGGGGCGGGGCCTGCTGGAATGTGTGCGGTCATATAATTACCTTTTGATCATGAAGCTGAGTGCTAGGGACGGTGTGGCGGGTTCCCCTAGTGGGTGTAGGTGGTGGCTCTAAACATCCTTGTTTATGTGGTCTGCACCACTTTATAGGGAATCATATAGGAAACTTTGTACGATGTGAAGTTGAGAGAAAAAGAAACCGAATGCTCAGTCGGAAATTTGTCAACAAAAAGGTGGCTTGAGAATTCAAGCCACCTTTTCGCGGTGAATGGTGTGGTGTTTTGGTGTGGAAGGGATTATTTACTCGCAGATTACCTGCGGTACACCCATGTGCTTGAGCCCTTCAACCCCGAATTCAACGCCGTATCCGGATTGCTTGACGCCTCCGAAAGGAATGCGTGGGTCGATAGCGCCGTGCTTGTTGATCCACACGGTTCCAGCCTGAATTTGTGCTGCTACCTCGCGGGCGCGCTCAATATTGGGTGACCATACTGATGCGCCGAGGCCAACATCCAACCGGTTGGCTTCTTCGATAGCTTCTTCCAGGGTGGAGTAGCGAATAATTGGCAATGCTGGGCCGAACTGCTCTTCAACAACCAGCGGATTATTCTTGTCAATATCTGCCACCAGGGTGGTGGGGTAGAAGAAGCCTTTAGCGTCCTTCTCGGGGTTACCGCCGAGGAGGATACGTGCGCCGCCATCCTTGGCTTTTTGCACAAGATCGGCAACGATGTCGTACTGTGCCTTGTTCTGCAGAGGACCAAGAACATTCTGTTCTTCAAGACCAACGCCCATGGGCATATTCTTGGCAACTTCAGTGAGCTCCCGGCAAACATCTTCGTAGAGTGCGTCGGGAACGTAGAGACGCTTGAGTGCAGCGCAGGTCTGACCGGTATTGATGAAGGCACCCCAGAAAAGTCCCTCTGCAATAGCCTTAGGGTCTGCGTCCTCAAGTACGATGCCGGCATCGTTGCCGCCAAGTTCCAGCGTTAGACGCTTGAGGGTATCTGAGGCAGCAGCCGCGATTTTCTTACCCGTTGCAATGGATCCGGTAAAAGTAATCTTGTCGATCCCCGGATGCGTGGTGATTTTAGAGCTCACGCCGCGATCCGCCGCGATAATCTGAAGGACGCCTTCAGGTAGTACCTCGTTCATTACTTCTACAAGGGCAAGCACGCTCAAAGTGGTGTACTCGGATGGTTTGATAATAATGGTGTTGCCCATGCGTAATGCCGGTGCAATCTGCCAGATTGAAATCATCATGGGCCAGTTCCACGGACCAATACCGCCTACTACGCCGATAGGGCGGTAGTTAAGTACTGCGCGGGTTTCACCGTCATCCACCAGGGTTTCTTCTTCCATGCCGAAGGATGCGGTAGCGCGCGTCCATGCAACGCACCCGCCGACTTCAAAACGGGCATTGGGGCCGTTGAGGGGCTTGCCCTGTTCGCGGGAGAGAAGTTCGGCAAGCGGCTCGGCGGCGGCCTCAATCGCGTCGGCGGCTTTCATGAGGTAATCGCTACGCTCTGCATGAGAAAGCTGGGCCCACGACTTTTGGGTGCGACGAGCGGTTTTCACCATTTCGTTGAGGGTATCTTCGCCTTGTTCTGGTGAAAGTCCGATTAGTTCTTCGGTTGCGGGATCGAAAATTTCGCGGGTTCCACCCACGGTGATGCGGCTGACGAGTTCGCCGTACGATGAGATGGGCATATGCTCCTCCTTGAGCTTGAACAAAATAAATGTGGCGTGGAACACTTTAGCAAGTGTTTGTGAGAATAAACAGATCCCGAACTTCAGGTTCTTAAAGACATAGCCCTTGCAAGCGTAAACGGTTGAGGTATGCAACGGGGGTGCCGACAATCAACATCTCATGAAAAGTCGGTAATGACTAGTTGATTGTCGGCACCCCTGCAAGAGTTAACGCAATATCTTCAGTGCGTTATCTACACCGTAAAGATCGGGTCGAAGAAGTCCGCGATGTCATCTAGCGCGTCCAAAGGCAGCACGGCTGCAACGTACTGGTCGGGGCGCACGATAACGAGAGCACCATCGCGGGAAATCTCGCGGATATCGAAGATGTCTTCATCAGGTAGTGTGGCATAAATCTTGTCCCAGTAATCCAGCTGCAACTTGCCAACCTGCGGGCGGAAAGCGCGTGGCGCGTCGGGGCAGTCAAAATCTACGTGAGCCTGCTGATAGATGACATTGGGCTCGATGAGACGATCAAAATCATCACCGTCTTTGCGGAACTTCACGAAAGGTGAGCGGGGGTCTTCTTCCATCCACTGAGCCAAACGTTCGATCTTAGAATCCTGACCGGGGGCAGGTGAATCAGCGAACGCGTAGAAGCGCCAGCGTCCATCGGCTTTGTGCTGATGACCAAGATGCAGTGGGAACGCGTCAGAAACACGGTTGACGCGAGCGGACTTGAAGCGCTTACCAACGGGGAATCCCTTGGCGAGGTTCTGGTGATCGGTAGTGCCGGTAATCAGCGATGGGGTGTATTCCGTCATGAATCCGTTAGGGAACTCTGCGGTCTTCATATAGAAGTCCTCAAGGTAGTTCGGATCGGGCAACTCGGCGGTTGGGGTCGCCATCAGAGTTGACCATTCCTTATCGAAATCGATGAGGTTCTTCGCAATAACCTGACGTTCCTCTGAGTAGGTGTCGAGGAGGGATTCTGGGCTGCGTCCGCTGAGAACTGCACCGATCTTCCATGAGAGGTTGAAGGCGTCCTGCATAGAGACATTCATGCCCTGACCTGCTTTTGCGGAGTGCGTGTGGCAGGCATCGCCGGTAATGAAAACGCGGGGGCTGCGGGTGCCACGGTCTTCGGTATCAACATCGTCAAAGTGGTCGGTGAGGCGGTGCGCTACCTCGTACACCGAGTGCCAGGCAATGTCTTTTACGTCCATGAAGTAGGGGTGGTAGATCTGGTTTGCCTTGGCAATGATTTCCTCGATGGAGGTGTTGCGAATAGCGTGATTATCGTTCTCCGGCACAACGCCCAGGTCTACATAGATGCGCATGAGGTGGCCGCCCTCGCGCGGAATGTGCAAGATTGAGCCTTTGGATGAGGTGATAGCACACTTGGTGTGCATATCCGGAAAATCGCTGTTGGCGAGGGCATCCATAACACCCCAGGCGTGGTTGGCAGCGTCGCCCGAGAGCTTGCGACCGATTGCCTTTCGCACGCCCGAACCTGCACCGTCGCAACCAATGACGTACTTGCTGCGTACCTTGCGGGTCTGTCCTTCACATTCACCGGAGGTGTAGCGAACTTCTACCTCTACCGGGTATTCGTGTTCTTGATCGACGGTGAGGGTGACGAATTCGATTCCGTAATCGGGTTCGATGCGCGCCGGTGAGCGCCATGCGTAGCGGTTGAGGTAGTCGATGACGCGCGCTTGGTTGACAATAAGGTGCGGGAATTCGCTCATGCCGTTGGGATCATCCGGGGTGCGGGCGGTGCGGACGATGTTCTCGGGGTTCTCCGGGTCGGGACGCCAGAAGCAGGTTTCGGTGATGTGGTAAGCCTCGTGAATAAATTCCTCGGCAAAACCGAACGCTTGGAAGGTTTCTACGGTGCGTGCCTGAATACCGTCTGCCTGGCCAAGTGCTAGGCGTTCGGGGCGTCGTTCAATAATGCGCGTGTTGACATAGGGGAACTGTGCGAGCTGCGCTGCTGCCATTGCACCTGCCGGGCCGCTACCGACAATGAGAACGTCCATGGTATCGGGTAGTTCAGGAGAGCGGTCAATGCCGTAACCGGCGGCTGGTTCGATGCGTGGATCTAGTGAAACGTATCCGTTGTGATGAAAATGCACGATTACTCCTTTGTAATGTTATTTGTGCGAGCTAAAGATAAAGGGGCTAACAGACTGGGCTTCTTCATGAGCTAGACCCAACGGAATCTGCGAGCGGTTGCGCAGCAGCAAGGTTGCGATAAGAGCGATAATAACCATAATTCCAAGGTGGACAGTGATGGAACTGGTGGTACCGGTATTTTGGAGCAATGCCTGCGCAATGGTGGGGGCAAAAGCGCCACCGAGAATCGATCCGATTGCGTAGGTAATTGAGACACCAGAGAATCGGATGGACGCGGGGTAGAGCTCGGTGTAGTAGGCCGCTTGCTGACCGTAGGTGAGACCCAATCCAACGCTGAGAACCGCTAATGCTAAGAAAATACTTCCGATATCGCCCCTGTTGATGGTGGGGAAGAGGAAGAGAACGCCGGCAAAGAGAACAATCCAACCGATGATGTAGGCATTGCGGCGTCCAGTTTTATCGGAGATCCAGCCTGCCACGATGGTAAAAATGAGCCACACCACAGCTGAACCGGTAACTGCCCACAGAACTGTGCCTCGGTCGAGTCCAATGGGACCTTCGGGGTTAGAGGCGTAGTTTTGGATGAAACCGCCGGTGGTCATGTAGCCCACAGTGCCGTTGCCAGCAAAGACTAGAGCAGCAGTGAGTACCAGTCCAAAACGCTTTTTTAGTAGCTGAGCGATAGGAGCTTTTGTTGCTTCTGCGCGCTGTGCGATCTGTGCAAAAACAGGGGATTCTTCTACGCCGTGGCGGATGAAGTAACCGACGATGATGAGCACGATTGATAGCAGGAAGGGAACTCGCCAACCCCATTCGAGAAAGGCATCCCCGGGAGCCACGGTGTTCATGATGGCAAGTACACCGTTAGCAAGAAGCAAACCGATGGGCACGCCAATCTGAGGTGCAGAGCCGTAGAGACCGCGTCGGTCAACTGGCGCGTGTTCAACAGACATGAGGGCGGCTCCACCCCATTCACCACCTGCTGAAATACCCTGCAGGATGCGTAGGGTGATGAGCAAAATAGGTGCCCAAATACCGATTGAATGGTAGGTCGGTAAAACACCGATGAGGGCGGTAGCTGCACCCATGGTGATGAGGGTGATCATGAGGACGGTTTTGCGGCCGAATTTATCGCCGTAGTGTCCTGCTAAAAATGCTCCCAGGGGGCCAAAGAGAAAGCTCAGGCCCACGGATACGAAGGCGATGAGTGTTGCAACTTGGGGGCCTGCGGGTTCAAAAAAGAGCGTTTTGAAGACCAGTCCGGCTGCGGAGGCGTAGAGAAAGAAGTCGTACCACTCGATGCTGGTACCAATGATGGTGCCAGCAAGCACGCGACGTTGTTCTTTTTTCTGGGCGACGGTACGCAACGCTGCGGTCGTCGTTGTTGGATCGTGGTAAGTGTTCACGAAAACCCCTATCGACTGTGATGGGAAGCTTGTCGCCGCCACAAATTTGTGACCTGCGCTACTTGATGACTTGTTTGAAATGATATACGATTTTGCTAACTAATCAAGAGTTTCAATGAGGGGGCTCACATTATGAGTGAAATTTTGACCGAAGCATCCCAGCTTCACCCCGGCAAAATTATCGCTGTCCACGTAGCCTATGAATCGCGAGCAACGCAGCGAGGGCGTCGCCCATCGCAGCCATCCTACTTCTTTAAACCCACCAGCTCATTCACGCTGTCCGGGGGAGAAGTCGCCCGCCCAGAAGGCACAGAACTTCTTGCATTTGAAGGCGAAATCGCTCTTATTATCGGCACACAGGCCCACCGCGTATCCCTCGATAAAGCATGGGACTACGTGGGTTACGTTAGCGCTTCTAACGATCTTGGTATCTACGATTACCGTGCTGCTGATAAAGGTTCCAACGTACGTTCAAAAGGACGCGACGGTTACACCCCTGTAGGCCCCAACCTCATCGACGCATCCACCGTTAATCCCGACCAGTTGCGCGTGCGAACCTGGGTCAACGGTGAGCTGAAGCAAAGCGACACTACCGCAGATGAAAACATGATTTTCCCGCTGGCTCAGTTTGTTGCCGACCTTTCACAACACATGACGCTAGAGCCCGGCGATATCATCCTCACCGGCACCCCCGCTGGGTCATCTGTCATTGTTCCCGGCGACCTCGTAGAGGTAGAAGTGGACGCTCCTCAGGCAGCCGGAACCCCAACCAGCGGCAAACTCGCCACCCGCGTTGTGGAAACCACCGGAGACTTTGACAAGAGCATCGGCACCCTCCCATCCACGAATGAAACTCAGATTGAAGAAGCCTGGGGCTCACGCGAAGAAGCAGGCCTACCTGCCAAACCGCACCTGAGCGACGAAATCCGAGCTAAGCTCCAAGAGGTTCCCACCGCAGGCTTGTCCGCACAGCTTCGCGCTCGCGGTCTGAACAATGTCGTTATTGAAGGCGTCTACCCCCAGACCGAAGGCACCAAGATTGTAGGTACCGCTAAAACCTTGCGTTTTGTGCCTAATCGTGAAGACCTCTTCAAGTCTCACGGCGGCGGATATAACGCTCAGAAGCGTTGCTTTGACAGCGTCAACGAGGGCGAAGTTATCGTCATCGAAGCTCGCGGTAGTTCAGAATCAGGAACGCTCGGAGACATTCTCACCCTGCGCGCCCAGCATAAGGGCGCGGTCGGCGTGGTGACCGACGGCGGCGTTCGTGACTATGCGGCTGTCAAAGAAATTGGTCTTCCTGTCTTTACTCAGGGGGCGCACCCGGCGGTACTCGGGCGTCGTCATGTCCCCTGGGAATACGATGTAGCCGTTGCTTGCGGCAACGCCACCGTACTACCGGGTGACGTCATTGTAGGCGACGATGACGGCGTAATCGTTATTCCCATCGACCTCGTAGAAGAAGTCACACTAGCTGCCGAAGCCAAAGAACGAGAGGACGCGTGGGTGGCAGAACGCGTGGCAGAAGGAAACCCCGTTGACGGGTTGTTCCCTCCCACCGGTGCATGGAAAGAACAGTACGCTAAATGGGTCGAAGAAAATAACTCCCATTAGCTAAGGCATCAGGAAAAATCACCATGACTACCGAACCCGTCGTACTTTCAAAAGCTGAAGTTGCCTACCAGTGGATTCGCGAGAAAATCATTTCTCAAGAACTCGCTCCCGGGCATCGTCTGACGCTTTCTACGCTGGCCAATGAACTTGAGATGTCCGTTGTACCGGTGCGAGAAGCGATTCGACGATTAGAGGCTGAGGGTCTTGCGACCTTTGAACGTAACGTCGGTGCCAAAGTGGCCATGGTTGATGAATCTGCCTACACCCACAGTATGCAGTGCTTGGGGTTGTTGGAGGGGGCAGCAACAGCAAAATCTGCCCCCCACCTCAGCGCTGAAGACTTGCAGGAGGCAAAAGAGCTGAATGCCCAGTTAGAGGCTTTGCTCGAAGATTTCGATCCGGCAGCTTTTACTGAAATCAACCATAAATTCCACAAAAAACTGTGTTCAAACTGCCCCAACGAACGCCTGCTTGAGCTCGTAGAAATTGAGTGGAGCAGACTTAATAATCTACGAGAATCAACGTTCTCGTTCGTACCCGGACGAGCCCAAGAATCGGTGGCTGAGCACACCGAAATTATCCGACTTATCGAAACCAAGGCTAGCGAGAAAGAGATTGAGGACGCCGCACGCGAGCACCGCAAAGCTACTCTTTCTAGCTACCTCACCAGCAAACAACAAATCTAAAGCCCACCCCAACGAAGGAGTTAATTGTGAGCACTACTAAGACCGCCAAGCCTGCTAATCTCCCCGAAAAGATTCAGCACTATATCAACGGTGAATTTGTTGATTCTATTGATGGCGATACTTTTGATGTCATCAACCCCGTCACCAACGAGCCCTACAGCAAGGCCGCATCGGGTAAGAAAGAAGATATCGACGCTGCAGTAGCGGCGGCAACCGATGCCTTCAAGAACGGCCCCTGGCCCACTATGCTCCCTCGTGAACGTGCCCGCGTCCTCATGAAGATTGCGGATATCGTTGAATCACGCGACCAGCAGTTGGCTGAGATGGAATCCTACGACTCTGGTCTGCCGATTACACAGGCCAAAGGTCAGGCACGACGCGCAGCTGAGAACTTCCGCTTTTTCGCAGATTTGATTGTTGCTCAGACCGACGATGCTTTCAAGGTTCCCGGACGCCAGGTTAACTACGTCAACCGCAAGCCCATCGGCGTTGCAGGTCTGATTACTCCGTGGAACACTCCCTTCATGCTGGAATCCTGGAAGCTCGCCCCTGCCATTGCAACAGGTAACTGTGTAGTTCTCAAGCCTGCAGAATTCACCCCGCTGTCTGCATCGCTGTGGGCTGGGATCTTTGAAGAAGCTGGCCTGCCTAAGGGCGTTTTCAACCTGGTCAACGGATTCGGTGAAACCGCAGGTGACTCACTGGTTAAGCATCCGGATGTTCCGCTAATCTCATTCACCGGTGAATCCAAGACCGGTCAGATTATCTTCGGCAACTCAGCGCCCTTCCTCAAGGGTCTGTCCATGGAACTTGGCGGTAAGTCACCGGTTGTTGTCTTCGACGACGCAGATCTTGAAACCGCTATCAACGCCACCATCTTCGGTGTATTCTCCCTCAACGGCGAGCGTTGCACCGCGGGCTCACGCATCCTGGTTCAGCGCGGTATCTACGACGAATTTGTGGAGCGCTACGCGGCTCAGGCTAAGCGAGTCAAGGTAGGTCTGCCCTCGGATCCCGCTACCGAAGTCGGTGCCCTGGTTCACCCCGAGCACTACGAGAAGGTGATGTCCTATGTTGAGCTCGGTAAGAGCGAAGGACGCCTGGTTGCAGGCGGCGGTCGTCCTGACGGCTTTGAAGAAGGCAACTTCGTAGAACCCACAGTTTTCGCTGATGTTTCACCCGATGCCCGTATCTTCCAAGAAGAAATCTTTGGTCCCGTCGTAGCAATTACCCCCTTCGACACCGAAGAAGAAGCCCTAGAGTTGGCCAACAACACTAAGTACGGTCTGGCAGCCTACATCTGGACTTCCAACCTGCAGCGCGCCCACAACTTCTCACAGGCAGTGGATGCCGGCATGGTATGGCTCAACTCCAACAACGTGCGCGATCTGCGCACCCCCTTCGGCGGCGTCAAGGCATCCGGGCTCGGCCATGAAGGTGGCTACCGCTCCATCGACTTCTACACCGACCAGCAGGCCGTGCACATCAACCTCGGTGAAGTTCACAACCCCGTCTTCGGTAAGGCTGACTAAAACACCCAAACCACAGGATGCGTGCCGAGCGCGCAGCGAAGCCACCCGGTACCGCATCCCACCCACACTGTCTCACCGTCGAGGCTCAACCCTAAGAAAGTAGTTACGTATCATGGCACCTAACTTTGTTGACTACCCCGTTATCACTCCCGACACCGATGCACCCGATATCATCCGTTGTGCTTCCATGGAACTCATCGTTACCGACCTCAAACGCTCACGCGACTTCTACGTGGACGTACTCGACCTTGTGGTTACTGAAGAAGACGATGAAGTCATCTACCTGCGCTCTCTTGAAGAGTTCATCCACCACAACCTGATTCTGCGTAAAGGCGATACTCCCGCCGTTGCAGCCTTCTCCTACCGCGTCCGCACCCCCGAAGACCTCGACAAAGCAGAGAAGTTCTACTCAGCTCGTGGCTGCGAAGTGCGCCGCAACAAGGACGGCTTCGTCAAGGGCTTGGGCGACTCTGTGCGCGTGCAAGATCCGCTGGGTTTCCCCTACGAATTCTTCTACGACGTAGAACACGTTGACCGCATGTGCTGGGACTACCACAAGTACACCCCCGGTGCACTCGTTCGCCTTGACCACTTCAACCAGGTCACCCCCGACGTCCCCAAGGCTGTTTCATACATGGAAGACTTGGGCTTCCGCGTCACCGAAGACATCCAGGACGAATCAGGTACCTCATACGCAGCGTGGATGCGCCGCAAGCCCACCGTTCACGACACCGCAATGACCGGTGGCGACGGCCCCCGCATGCACCACGTAGCATTCGCAACCCACGAAAAGCACAACATCATCGCAATCTGCGATAAGCTCGGTGCCCTGCGACTTTCAGATAGCATCGAACGCGGCCCCGGCCGCCACGGTGTGTCCAACGCATATTACCTCTACCTGCGCGACCCCGACGGCCACCGCGTAGAAATCTACACCCAGGACTACTACACCGGTGACCCCGACAACCCCCGCGTCACCTGGGACGTTCACGACAACCAGCGCCGTGACTGGTGGGGCACCCCCGTTGTTCCCTCCTGGTACACCGACGCATCCCGCGTCCTTGACCTCGACGGCAACCTGGTACCGCTGGTAGAGCGCACCGACGACTCCGAGCTGGAGCAGACCATCGGCGCCGACGGATTCTCATACACCCGCGAAGGCGAAGAGATGCCCGACTGGAAGAAGGGCGAATATAAGCTGGGGCACCAGCTCTAAACACCCAAATCAGTCACATGGGGCTTCGGAGATATACTCTCGCCGACTAACCTTCTTGGGTCTCGCGCTGGGGCGCTCGCCCCAATTCATGCCAGGCCCAGCCAGTCGGCTACGAACATATCCCCGCAAGCCCCTCCGGCACATGAAAGCTAGTTATGCTTACTGACGAACTACTCACCAAAATCGCGGACGATCTCGCTGAAGCCGAGAAAAATCGCACCATGATTCGCCGCCTGACTGCGACCTATCCCGATATGACGGTAGAAGACTCCTACGCGGTGCAGCGTATGTGGCGCGAGCGAGCTGAGGCAGACGGACGTCGGGTAGCCGGTCGTAAAATCGGGCTTACCTCCAAAGTCATGCAAGAGGCGACGGGTATTACCGAACCCGATTACGGCACCATCTTTGCTGATCAGATCTATGAAAACGGCTCGATTATTCAACATGATCAATACTCCAACGTGCGTATTGAGGTAGAGCTCGCCTTCGTGCTCAAAGAAGATCTCAGCGGTCCTCACACCACTATTTTTGATGTGCTGAAAGCAACCGACTATGTGGTTCCCGCTTTGGAAATTCTATCGTCGCGCATCGAAATGGAAGGGCGTACTATCGTCGATACCATTAGCGATAACGCAGCGCTGGGTGCCATGATTTACGGCGGTAACCCGGTGAAGCCTGACACAGTTGATTTACGCTGGGTATCGGCGTTGCTCTACCGTAATGAGTCGATTGAAGATACCGGTGTTGCAGCCGCCGTTCTAAACCACCCCGCCATGGGCGTTGCCTGGTTGGCTAATAAATTAGCTGATCACGGTGATTCATTGCAGGCTGGCGAAATTATTCTCGCGGGCTCTTTCACCAAGCCTATGTGGGTGCACCCTGGCGATAGCGTAATCGCTGATTACGGAAAGTTAGGAACAATCTCATGTCGCTTCGAGTAAAAAACCTGTTGCACGATGAAGAATCGTGGGCAGTCCCGGGCGCTCAACCTAGTTTCCGCGATCTTTTCAGCGAACGTGCTCAGGCGGGGGCAGATGCTCCTGTTACCGGATTATTTGTATGCTCCGGCGATGCCGGGGTGGCGGAGATTTGTGCCGGTGCCGGTTACGATTACCTACTGATTGACGGGGAGCACTCACCGTTGACTTTAGAATCTATTCAGGCGCAGTTACGCGCGATCGCTGCCTACCCGTCGCTTGCTATGGTGCGGGTGCCCTCGAATGATGCAGTGCTTATCAAGCAGTATCTAGATCTCGGCGCTCAGTCTCTTTTAGTGCCCATGGTTGATACTGCGCAGGACGCGCGCGATGCGGCAGCCGCTGTTTCTTATCCGCCGCAGGGC
>JBHWPN010000140.1:0-7385 GCA_043424895.1 Rothia sp. (in: high G+C Gram-positive bacteria)
TGCTGCCCACACAGCAGCACCAACGATACCTGCGTTATTGCGAAGCTGCGCCATAACAATCGGGGTCTTTACGTCTTCTTCAAAATACGGCAAGAACTTATCGGGGTTCTTGGACACACCGCCGCCGATGATAAAGAGATCGGGGGTAAAGAGCATCTCTACATGGGTGAAGTAACGGCGAAGACGCTTGCCGTATTTCTTCCACGAAATATCATCGCGCTCGCGAGCGCGGGCAGATGCTTTGCTTTCGGCATCTACACCATCGATTTCAAGGTGCCCGAGCTCGGTGTTGGGAATGAGCTGACCGTTCATAATCAAAGCTGAACCAATACCGGTGCCCAGGGTGATAACAGCAATCAGACCAGCCTTGTCGCGTCCTTGACCGTAGATTGCCTCAGCAAGACCGGCAGCATCAGCATCGTTAAGGGCATGAACAGCTCGACCGTTCAGGGCTGCGCTCATGATTCCTTCAAGGTCAGCGCCAATCCAGGACTCATCGACGTTAGCCGCAGAGAGAGTAACACCGTTTTTTACTACAGCGGGAAAGTCGATTCCCACTGCTGAATCGGGCAGCGGCGCTAGTTCGCGGGACTGTAGTTCGTCAACGATTTCGCGTACTACCTTGGCGCAATTTTCGGGTGTTGCCGGTTGCGGGGTGGGGATGCGGAAGCGGTCGGACACCAGGTTGCCGGTGCGGGTATCGACAATGCCGCCTTTCATACCGGTTCCGCCAATATCGATGCCGATGGCAAGATCGGCAGGGGTGGGGGCAGGAATTTCTGCCGTGATGGTTTCAACAGCGGTTTCAGTCATGAACCTTTAGACCTTTTCTGTGTGCTGGTGGAGTAAAAAATTTAGGGGAGCGTTAGAACATCTACACCGTCGGCGGTGACCACCATGGTGTGTTCAAACTGGGCTGAGCGCTTGCGGTCGCGGGTGACAACAGTCCAGTCGTCCTCCCACATATCCCATTCAATACCGCCGAGGGTGAGCATGGGTTCAATCGTGAAGATCATGCCTTCTTCGATGACGGTGTCGTAGGCGGGGGCCGCGTCGTAGTGCGGAATGATGAGTCCGGAGTGGAATTCGCGTCCTACACCGTGGCCGGTGAAATCTCGCACAACTCCGTAGCCAAAGCGTGCCGCGTATTTTTCGATGACGCGGCCGATGACGTTGATTTGGCGTCCGGGTTTTACAGCTTTCATCGCGCGGTTGAGGGCTTCTTCGGTACGCTCAACTAGCAGGCGAGATTCTTCATCAACATTGCCCACAAGCAAGGTGCGGTTGGTATCACCGTGCATACCGTTTTTGTAGGCTGTGACATCGAGATTGAGGATGTCCCCTTCTTCAAGCACTGTGGAATCGGGAATGCCGTGGCAAATAACCTCATTGAGCGAGGTGCATACGGCCTTGGTGAAACCGCGGTAGTCAACGGTTGAGGGGTAGGCGCCGTGGTCACAGATGTACTCGTGAACTAGAACGTCAATCTCGTTGGTGGTGGTGCCTGGCACGGCGATTTTTTCGGCTTCGACAATAGCCCCAGCAGCAATTTTGCCCGAGGCGCGTACCAGTTCAATTTCTTCTGCGTTGTAGAAGTTAGAAAGTACACCTTCGGTGGGGTTCTTTTTACCGACGTATTCAGGACGAATGATAGGGGAGGGCACAGGACGCTGCGGGGTAACGACGCCTGCAGTGAGCGCTCCAACCGGGGCTGTATTCGGTGCTGTTGGAAGATTATGCGAAGTCTTAGACATACCTTCCATGGTAGTCGCTGACTCCGTGAGTTCGCAGGTTCTTGCCGGTGAATCCAGGGGTCAAACTGTGTATCTTTTGCCACCGTGACAGTGGCAGGTAAGCCTAGCTCTATGCGAACCGGTGGTAAGGAGTGCTACTGTAAGAAACAGTGGGACGTCACACAAAAGTGGCGATGAACAATTGAAAGGACACCGCAATTATGACTAACACTCCCGGCGTGAGCCAGCCTGAATTCTGGTACAACCTTGAAACTGGACAGGTCGAAGAAGGCCAGCAGTCAGCAGTGACTAAGCTGTGGGGTCCTTTTGCCACCCGCGAAGAAGCACAAAATGCGATGGCTAAGGCTCAAGACCGCAATGAGGCATGGGACAACGACGGCTGGAACAAGTAGATCCGTCTTCTCAATAAAAAGTGTATAAAAAAGCTGGATGTGCCTTCACGGTACATCCAGCTTTTTTCTTAACCCTCGAATCCGTGTTCGGGGGCGGGGTAAGCACCCGAACGAATATCGTTGCGGTAGGCGGACGCAGCATCCTTCATAATCTCCCGCAAGTTTGCGTACTGCTTGACGAATCGAGCCATCTTTCCAGCTCGCAGGCCCATCATGTCTTGCCATACCAGCACATGACCGGTGGCATCAGCGCCAGCGCCAATACTGACGGTTGGAATAGCTCCGACAGCCTTATTAACTGCAGCCCCCGTAGCATTCGTTGACATCTCCATGAGCACACAAAAGGCGCCGGCTTCTGCCAGTGCTACCGCGTCCTCAACGACCTTAGCTGAGGCCTCACCGCGTCCTTGGATCCTAAAACCACCCAGGGCATGCTCCGACTGCGGAGTAAAACCGATGTGCGCCATGACCGGAATACCGGCGTTTACAACAGCCCTCACATGCTCAGCGTAGTAGGCAGAGCCCTCCATTTTAACCGCGTGAGCGCCACCTTCTTTCATCAGGCGGATAGCGCTTTCAACAGCCTGAGCGGGGGAGACTTGGTAAGAGCCAAAAGGCATATCAGCAACAACCAGTGCGCGTCGAGCCGCCGAAGATACAGCTGCGACTAAGGGAATCATTTGATCTAGCGTGATGGTGAGCGTTGACTCATGTCCTAGAACATTGTTGCCCGCTGAATCGCCAATCAACAGAACCTCAATACCGGCCTCATCGAAAATTGCTGCGGTCAGTGCGTCATAACAGGTGAGCATCGCAAATTTTTCACCGCGAACTTTAGCCTCAGCCAAATGCACAGTACGGATTTTCTTGATGCCATCAAGGTAGGAGTTCTCTAGCGGCGCGAAAGCACCTGTGTCTGGAGCCCCGCTACCGTACGGCGAGGTGGTTTCTGCTGCTGATTGTTCATTGCTCATGCCCCTTATTTTACTGTGCAGTCACTAGCATCTAGAACCCACACCTTACGTAAGCATCACCACGTCGCAACCGGTTAATCTTTACTTTTCATAATTTACATTCTTGTAACCGTCAATCAGCGTAAAAGGTATTGTCGGTGGCGCTTGCAAGAGTGCTCAGATAATAGAGTAAAGGTAAGGACGCGTAGCTGCGGCAGCTGTGAGGATGCTCAGCTACTTTAAGACAACGACTTTCTCTGGTAAGGAGTGGTTATGGATCGCCAGCAAGAATTTGTTCTGCGCACCATCGAAGAAAGGGACGTGCGGTTTGTTCGTCTGTGGTTCACGGACGTTGTAGGAACGCTGAAGTCTGTTGCCCTGGCACCGGCTGAGGTTGAAGCGGCTTTTCTTGAAGGGTTGGGCTTTGACGGTTCATCTATTGAAGGGCTCTCGCGTATCTATGAATCAGATATGCTCTTGCAGCCTGACCCATCGACTTTCCAGATTCTGCCTTGGCGGGGGACGGAAGAGCCGACCTCGCGCATGTACTGCGATATTCTGACCCCCGATGGAGAGCCCAGTGCCTCTGACACCCGCGGTGTGCTCAAGCGTATTTTGCACAAAGCATCAGGTATGGGATTTACCTGTTACACCTCACCTGAAATTGAGTTCTACCTGCTCAAATCCAACAAAGTTGGTCCCACGGGCACTCCCGAACCGGTGGATTATGAAGGGTACTTTGACCATACCCCCGGTGGCGTGGTCCAGGATTTCCGCCGACGAGCTGTTTCTACTCTTGAAGAGGTGGGAATCTCGGTTGAATTCTCCCACCACGAAACCGGGCCCGGTCAAAACGAGATTGACTTGCGTCATGCCGACGCCCTTCAAACTGCCGATAATATCCAAACCTTCCGCACCGTCGTCAAAGAAGTCGCGATTTCACAGGGAATCTACGCGACCTTCATGCCCAAACCCTTCACCGAGCACGCCGGATCTGGCATGCACACCCACTTCTCACTCTTTGAAGGGGATACTAACGCCTTCTTCGAAGCCGGTGCAGAATACCAGCTGTCAAAGACCGCGCGTCACTTTATCGCGGGCGTCCTCAAACATGCCCCGGAATTTACCTCCGTCACCAACCAGTACATCAACTCGTATAAGCGACTATGGGGTGGCGGCGAGGCTCCCAGCTACCTCTCCTGGGGACACAATAACCGCTCAGCACTCGTGCGTGTACCGCTGTACAAGCCCAACAAAATGCAGTCGGCACGTATCGAATACCGCGGAATTGACTCAGCCGCTAACCCCTACCTGGCTTACGCCGTAATTCTTGCAGCGGGCCTCAAAGGCATTGAAGAAGAGTACCCGCTCTCACCTGCAGAAGCAGAAGATATTGCCGCTATGACATCCTCCGAACGTCGTGCACTGGGGTACGCCGCTTTGCCTTCGTCCCTCGATGAAGCAATTCGTATGACAGAAGACTCAGAATTTATGGCTGAGACACTCGGCGAACAGGTCTTCGAACAGTTCTTGCGCAACAAGCGCAACGACTGGAAAGAATACCGCGCACAGGTAACGCCCTACGAACTCCAAAAAGATCTCGGAATCCTCTAGAGCCAAACACTGGTGTGGCTAGGCATAATAACCTATCCACACCGTCATGTGTTCTTGAACCACTGCGCACCAACCTCAACTGTCAAGGAAGACATCAGTGAGCCAAACTTCAGGGGCGACAGACCCCAAAGCCGAACAGAAACTTCTCTCAGCCATGCTGAGTACGGGATTTATCGAGCCCAAAAAAGCGCGACGCTGGATGGACGCCCCCGAACTTGCACGAGTGGATCAAGGGGCTCTTCTTGAAGGTCTCAAAAGGTCAGCCTCTCCCGATTTGGCTCTGCCTTCCTTAGTGCGCGTCCTCGAGAAAACCCCGCAACTCGTTGAAGAGGTCAACAAAGGGGCAAATGCCCAAGCCCTGTACCGCGTCCTGGGCGCCTCGCAAGCACTCGGTGATTTCTTTATTCGCCGCCCAGAACACGCAGATGTTCTCACCGGCAAAGGCTCATTTGATCAACTCGTAGAAGACCCGGCATCGTTACTTCCAGAGACTGACGATGATCAACTTATGCCAATTGCTCCGTTGGACACCCTGTACCGTACCGAGATTCTCACAGCGGTTGGTGCAGACCCTCAATCTTTGCAACCGGTAGCGACAATGACGGGAAAAGACGCTTACGTTGCACTGCGCTCTACCTACCGTCGATTTTTAGCTGAATTAGCTGTGCAAGACCTGCTGGCTACTGACCCAGTGGACTTTATGCCCACGGTAGGGCGCTATTTGGCAGATCTTGCGGCGGCCGCTATAGAGGGCGCGCTCGCTATCGCTCGTGCCGAAGTCGCATCTACAACCAGCACGCCACAGGATGTAGCGGCGGTTCAGCTCGCTGTTATCGGTATGGGTAAATGCGGTGCACGCGAACTCAACTACATCTCGGATGTCGATGTCGTGTACGCGGTGGGGCATACTCCGCTGACTGAGCTCCCCGATGATGCTCAGCAACTCACCGATAACGATTTGAGTCGAATCGGTACCGAATTAGTACAGGCGCTGAGCAAAGCTATTATGGCTCCGGCACCGGAACCTGCCCTGTGGGAAGTAGATGCCAACCTGCGTCCAGAAGGTAAAGACGGTGCTCTAGTAAGAACTGTGGATTCGTATGCCACGTATTACAAGCGATGGGCAGAGAACTGGGAGTTCCAGGCGCTTTTGAAAGCTCGCCCTATCGCAGGTTCTCCAGAACTCGGCGCCCAGTGGGCACGGGCTATGAGTAATTTTGTGTGGGAATCAGCATCGCGAGAAGGGTTCGTAGAATCGGTCCAAGCGATGCGAGCGCGCGTCACCGATAACATTCCAGCGGCAGAAGTCGATCGACAAATCAAACTTGGCCCCGGTGGTTTGCGCGATGTCGAATTCACCGTGCAGCTTTTGCAACTGGTTCACGGTCGTACCGAACCCAGTGTGCGCACCAAAACCACCTCGGATTCGCTGTTAGCCCTAGCCAAAGCAAGTTTTATTGGTAGAAACGATGCCCAGCAGTTCCTGTTGGACTACAAGAAACTGCGCACCCTAGAACACCGCATCCAACTGCTGTACTTGCGTCGTACTCACCTGATGCCGGCGAAAGAAAACGAGCAACGCATCCTTGCCCGTTCCTATGTTGGACCGGAACACTGCGGTAGCTATACCGCGGAGCAAATGCTTAAAGACTGGCAGAAAATCAAGCGCTCAGTACGCACACTACACGAGCGCCTCTTTTTCCGCCCCCTTCTTGCTGCAGTGGCGCACCTGTCCAAAGACGATGTTGTTCTTTCAGAAGAATCAGCACGCGACCGTCTGGCGGCACTTGGCTACAAAGACCCCAAGGGCGCGATTCGCCATATTCAAGCACTTACCAAAGGCATTCAGCGCAGTGCCGAGATTCAGCGTACGCTGATGCCCGTGCTCCTGGGCTGGTTTGCCCGCGGTGTTGATCCGGACGCTGGCCTCTTGGGATTCCGCCGTATCTCGGAATCGCTGGGCTCAACTCCCTGGTACCTGCGCATGCTGCGCGACTCCACTGCCGCAGCTGAACGCCTGTGTATGATTCTGGCATCATCACGCTTTATTACAGACCTTATCGAAGTCGAACCAGAAGCTATCGCCTGGCTAGACCGCGACGCTGACCTTCGCCCCAAAGATGCCGAGCAGCTGTGGGCAGAAGCCGAAGCACAGATTCACCGCCACAGCGACTCCGCCCAAGCTATGCGCCGCATCCGCCTGATTCGACGGCGCGAAACCCTGCGTATCGCCATGGGGGAAGCATCTCAGGTACTCGAACTCGATGAAATCACCCGCGGTTTATCGAACATCGACCAAGTTGTTGTCAACGCAGCGCTCATCATCGCCCAACGCGATATGTTCGCCGAAGGAGGTATTCAACAGCTCACTGATTTAGCTGTTATCGCTATGGGACGCCAGGGCGGACAAGAAATTGTTTACGGCTCCGATGCAGACGTCATCTACGTTCACGTGCCGCGAGAGGGCGCCGACGAACGCGAAGCTCAGAAGCAAGCAATCGATCTTATTACGGTGATGACTCAACTCCTCAAACACGCTACTCAACCCGTTCTTCGCGCTGAGCGCGTCCTTGAAATCGATGCTGACCTTCGCCCCGAAGGACGGTCCGGTCCTATGGTGCGCTCGCTGGAATCATACCGTGAGTACTACGAACGCTGGGCCGACACCTGGG
>JBHWPN010000141.1:0-15402 GCA_043424895.1 Rothia sp. (in: high G+C Gram-positive bacteria)
GCAGTTTGCCCCGGCACACAATTATCACGTGCGCCGGGGCAAACTGCTTACCAAGAGACCTGAGCGTTTTTACGCTTTAGCCTACGGGGCTGTTGACCTTAATCAGTGAGAACAGGTCGCGGGGATCTTCGGGCTCTGCGATGAGATCGATGAAAGACTGCAGCTCGCTACCCTGGGTAGCCGCACGAACGTAACGCAGTGCTGAGAAGTCCGAGATTGCAAAACCAACGGAATCGAACAGGGTGATTTCTTGTTCGGAGGTGCGTCCGGGCTTATCACCGGTTAGAACCTGCCAGAATTCGGTTACCGGGAAGTCCGGGTCCTTCTGCTGAATTTCACCTTCGATGCGGGTCTGCGGCGGGAATTCAACGAACACGGTTGAGCGGTCGAGAATATCGCCGTCGAGCTCGGTCTTACCGGGGCAGTCGCCACCAACAGCGTTGATGTGTACGCCGTCCTTTACCTGCGCGTTGTTGAGCACATGGTTCTGTGCTTTATCAGCGGTGCAGGTGGTGATGATATCTGCATCTGCCACGGCTTCGTCAACGGTGCTTGCAATGTGAATGTCGAAGCCCAGGGGTTCAAGATTGCGACGGAATTTTTCACATGCTTCGGGTTCCACGTCGAATACCGAGAGCTTTTCAATGCCCATAGCCGCGCGGAAACCCAATGCCTGGAATTCTGACTGTGAACCCGCACCGATAAGCGCCATACGCTTTGAGTCGGGGCGAGCCAGTTTGCGACCAATCATTGCGGATACCGCTGCGGTGCGCAATGCGGTCAGCAAGGTCATTTCGGCCATGAACACGGGGTAACCGTTGTCAACATCAGCCAACATGCCAAAAGCAGTAACGGTCTGGAAGCCGCGTGCGGGGTTTGAGGGGTGACCGTTAACGTACTTGAAGGAGTAGGTCTCCATGTCTGAGGTAGGCATTAATTCGATGACGCCAAAGGGGGTGTGACTAGCCACACGAGGAATCTTGTCAAAGCGCTCCCAGCGCTTGAAGTCAGATTCAAGGTATTCGATCATTCCGCCAATGATGTTTTCTACGCCGTCTCGCTGGATCCAGCGAGCCATGTTTGCAACATCTACAAATTCAACCTGGGTCATACGTAAGTCCTCTCTGACTTAGTGCACCGAATTATCTCCTTGAACAGAATAGAGAAGAATTGTATAGACGACTATAGGAATAATGCACAAATATATTGGTAGAGATGAGCATTTTGTGCAGATAAAGTAACATTTTGCACATGCCCCACCTCACTTCTTTAGAACACCAGCTCGTAACTGCACTGCGCAAGGACGCGCGCGCTACGGTCTCTGCTCTTGCCCAGCAACTAGGTGTCACTCGTACAACCATTACAAACACGATGGCGCGCCTAGAATCCCGAGGCGTTATTTTGGGATATACGGCTAGGGTTTCAGATGAAGAAATCAATAAAAGTATGCGCGCTGTTGCAATGCTTGAAGTTGATAACCATGCCACTAAGTACGCCGTTCAGCAGCTTACCAAGTTGCCCGAGGTAGAAGAAATCCACACGACCAATGGTGTCTGGGATTTAGTGGTTCATATTCGATCTGCGTCCCTCAGCGATTTCGATGCGGTTCTTCAGAAAATCTCGGCGATTAAAGGCATTATCAACTCGCAAACCAGCATCCTGTTAACTCGCGTCGGCCCGTAAGCTACCGGTTTTCGCTTCCTTAAAAAGCCGCGGGGTCTCAACAGTGTTGTTGAGACCCCACGACTGAGGCGATAAGAGTACTAAAAGGTTTTAGTTCTCATCGTCAAAGGTGTTGTTCACTGAGCCACGCAAAGACGCGCCCTTTTCGTGAGCAATATCCACGCCGGGACGGTGCGCCAGAATCGGCACAGCACCGGTGTAGCCTTCTCGCATTGCAGCTGCTTCGTAAACACGCTTACGAACCACAAACCAGCCGCCGATAAGAATGGGGATTACAAGTGCCATACATGCAAGAGTGTAAGTTCCCACGGGGTAGTCGAAGGCGATAAGAACCATAACAACAACCAAGAAGGCAATCACAGCCCAGTCGCTGAAACGTCCACCGGGTGCCTGGTAACCGGGGCGGGTGTAGCGTCCTGCCTTGACCTCTTTCAAGAACTTTTGATGCGACATAGCGATAGCTGCCCAGCTTGCCATCGTTCCGATTGCCGCGATGTTCAGAACAATCTCAAATGCCTGCGCAGGCACGATGAAGTTGAGAACCACGCCGATTAGGGCGATAACAGCGGTAAGCAAGATACCTGCAACGGGCACGCCGCCCTTTGAAATCTTGGCAGCAATCTTGGGGCCTGAGCCAGCAACCGCCATGGAGTGCAGGATGCGGCCGGTGGAGTACATGCCCGCGTTCATGGATGATGCTGCTGCGGTAATAACAACCAACTGCATAATGGGCGCAGCGTAATCAACACCGATTGAATTGAAGAACGTAACGAAGGGGGATTCGTTAGCTGAGTAGGTGGTGTAAGGCAACAGCATGCACAGAAGCAAAACGGTACCAACGTAGAACACAGCGATGCGGATAATCACGGTATTGATAGCGCGAGGAATGATTTTCTCTGCATTCTGGGTCTCACCTGCGGTGGTGCCGACGAGTTCGATACCTGCGTATGCAAAGACAACGCCCTGAACCACGATCATTGCAGGCAACAGACCGTTCGGTAAGAAGCCACCATTATCGGTAATCAAAGAGAAACCGGTGGGAGTGCCTGATGGGTTGCCGAAAATTAAGAACCAGATACCGATGATCATGAACAGAACCAGCGCGCCAACTTTAATGAGTGCGAACCAGAATTCGAGTTCACCGAAGACTTTTACCGATACGAGGTTCAAAGCGACAACTACCACAACCACAATCAGCGCGATAACACCCTGGTTGAGTCCGGCAATGAAGTCACTGTACTGACCAAACCATTGAATGTAAATCGCAATAGCGGTAGCGTCGGCCACCGCGGTCATTGCCCAGTTAAGCCAGTAAAGCCAGCCTGAAACGTAGGCAGCTTTTTCGCCGTAAAACTCGCGGGTGTAAGAGACGAAAGAACCCGATGATGGACGGTGAACAATCAGCTCGCCCAACGCACGCAAAATTAGATAGCCGAAGAAACCACAAATAGCGTAAATGAAAGCGAGTGAAGGACCAGCGCTTTCTAAGCGTCCACCAGTTCCCAAAAACAGACCGGTACCAATGGCAGAGCCAATTGCGATCATTTGTAGCTGACGGGCACCTAGCCCCTTATGAAAGCCCTCCTGCTCGTGAGCAAAAGGATCAGCAGCAACGTTTATGTTCTGCTGAGAAGAATGATGTTCTTGCACAATAACCTCACCTAAAATTTTTTATGAGGTATTTACGCCCGCGGCGCGTCATTGCGCTGAAGCACGGGTACGTAAACACAGATGACAGAGGCACTCGGTGCACATGAGTTATAGCTCTGCCGCTAAATCTACTCAGCTATACAACCATACAAGGTTTAGAAAGTAACTCACAACACACCGTTAAAAGGAAATCTGACGCAAACCGTCAATTTACCTGATGTTTGGTTGACATATTTCACTCACGCCGTTTATAGGCAAGTGTCAAGGTAAGGGTGATACTGTAATCAGGCATAACTTTGCTCAATGGTCTTGGACGCGTGCGCGTAGTCAGGGGGAAAATGAAGAAGTTCATGAAGGATCCTAAGTTTAGGTTCCTAATGGTGGGCGGTTTCTGCTTCATACTGACGATGGCTATTAATTACGGTCTGAAGTACACCGTACTCACCGCTAAGCCAACCACAGCCCTGTTGATTGCTACGGCTATCGCGTCCATTGTGAGCTACTACTTATCATCGCGCTGGACGTGGGAGCACGCCTCTGGCGCTGCGCGGCCCAAAGAGTTTGCCGGTTTTGTCATTGTGACTATTTTGGGCATTATTGTGAATGCCGCTCCGCAGTGGGTATCACGCTATGTATTCCATATTGAAGAACCGCACGTTAGCTTTTTAGTCCAAGAAATCTCAGACTTTATTGCAGGCCCAATTCTGGGCACTCTGGTGGCGATGGTTTTCCGTTATTGGGCGCTGGACCGTTTTGTCTTTCATGGTAAAGAAGCACGCAAGAAGGCGGAGCACTCAGAAACTCTACCACCGTTCACTACCAAGTTCCCTGTAGTGGAGCCCGCGCATCCTACCACTGGCTCAGCAGACAAGATCGCGTAAGTTTTCTTAGATACTTAGAGGCTAGGGTATAGCGGGGGCGAGCCAGTGAGTACATCAGAAGCGCTAGAGCCCCTTTCACATATTAAGAATCTGCCCGTGGTAATGGCAGGTGGGTAAGACGGTCTGCGGGCTTTCTGGGATTGAAAATTTCTTTCCTCGCTCATTCGGAATTTTAAACCCCGGCTCTCGCGTTCGCGCTAGCTCGCGACCAATTACCCGCGCCTAGCAACACCCGCGCCTAACCGCGCTGTCCGTACCTGTGTTTCTTGCCTTGTGGACGCTTGCCCGCTGGCTTTTTCGGCGCAGGATCGGCGTCCAATAGCAAACTCAGCGAGATGCGTTTGCGTGCCGGGTTCACGTCCGTCACGCGCACTGTCACCACATCACCCGAACGCACAATATCGTGAGGGTCATTCACAAAATCGCGGCTCATCTCAGAGACATGCACCAGCCCGTCTTGGTGAACACCAATATCAACGAAAGCCCCAAAAGCCGCCACGTTAGACACCGTGCCTTCGAGCTTCATGCCCACCTTAACGTCCTCGATCTTTTCAATGCCCTCTGCGTATTTGGCAGTCTTGAAGGCAGGACGCGGGTCTCGCCCGGGCTGCGCAAGTTCAGCAAAGATATCGCGTACGGTAGGCAGACCAAAAGTTTCTGTCACATAGTCTTCAGGCTCTAACTTCAGCAAAGCCGCCGCTGGAACAGAAGTTCCTTGCAGTCCCCCGGCGTCCTTTACAATCGCCCGTGCAAGGCTGTATGCCTCGGGGTGAACGGCAGATGAGTCAAGAGGTTCATCCCCATTGGTAATACGAATGAACCCGGCAGCCTGCTCGAAAGCTTTTGGTCCGACCCGAGGAACGTCTAACAGCTGAGCACGAGAGGTGAAAGGCCCGTGTTCATTGCGGTACGCCACAATGTTTTCGCTCATGGTAGTGCTCAAACCTGCAACGCGCGCCAAAAGAGCAGGCGATGCCGAGTTCACCCACACGCCCACCGCGTTCACGCAGTCCTCCACAACTGCGTCCAAAGCAGAACTCAACAACGAATCAGAAACATCGTGCTGGTACTGCCCTACACCAATGGATTTAGGGTCAATTTTTACAAGTTCTGCCAGGGGATCTTGCAGGCGACGGGCAATAGAAACAGCTCCGCGTAAAGAAACATCGAGTTGGGGCAGTTCAGCCGATGCAAGCTCTGAGGCTGAATATACGGACGCGCCCGCCTCAGATACCACTACCTTTTGCAGTTGCTGCCCCGTACCTACGCGGTTAATAAGTTCAGCTGCCAAACGGTCGGTCTCTCGCGAGGCAGTACCGTTACCGATAGCAATTAGAGCAACCGAATACTCGGTGCACAGGCGTTGCAAAGTATCAAGCGCGGCGTCCTTCTTATGGTGAGGAGCGTGCGGGTAGATAACGTCTGTAGTCAGCACCTTGCCCGTGCCATCGACAACCGCTACTTTCACGCCGGTACGCAGACCCGGGTCAAGTCCGAGTACTGTACGCGAACCTGCCGGAGCACCCAACAACAGATCGCGTAGGTTCGAAGCAAAGACAGCAATGGCATCCTGCTGTGCTTTTTCAAAAAGAGTATTGCGAATATCGGTAGCAAGACGAGGCAACAAACGCTGACGCCAGGCCTGCCGCACAGTAGTAGCCAACCACGAAAGCACACGGTCATCATCTTCGCTAACGGTGTTGAGAACCTGCACGGGAATGCCCAGATCAATAGCCACCTGAGACTCATACCCGACCCGCACATGATCATATTCTTCGGCTTGCACCAGTGCCTGAGCACGCTCAGCACCACGAAGTTTAGAAATGGCTGGCGCAGGCACCGCGCCATCAATATTAACTTTCACCGCACCGGATTTTTCAGCGCGCAAGAGCGCAAGAACACGGTGCGAGGGAATACGGCGAATCTGTTCTGAAAAATCAAAGTAGTCCGTGAATTTAGCCCCTGTTTCTTCTTGCCCAGCAACTACCTTTGAGCTAATCACACCTGTGCGCCACATTTTCTCGCGCAGCGCCTCTACCAGCTCGTGGTCGTGCACCGCGCGGTCCATCAAAATAGCGCGGGCACCGGCGAGCGCGTCCTCAGCCGTTTCTACTGCGGTGTCAGCGGGCATCCCTTCTTCTGCGGGGTGAATATAGGCGGATGCGATATCGCGCAAGCTAGCCAACGGCACTTCAAGAAGGTCTTCAACGAGGTCTTCAAGACCTGCCTCATAAGCAATTTGTGCCTTGGTGCGGCGCGTCATCTTATAGGGCGCGTACAGGGTTTCTAAGGTGTTCTTATCTTCTGCACCCAACAACGCAGCTCGCAGAGATTCATCAATGATGCCCTGAGCATCCAGCGCGCTCAAAATAGCGGAGCGGCGTTCTTCAAGTTCTCGCAGGTAGGTAAGTCGTTGTTGCACAGTTCGCAACTGAGCATCGTCCAAAGACCCCGTTTTTTCTTTGCGGTACCGGGCGATAAATGGGACGGTTGAGCCGGCGTCCATCAGCTCGACCGCAGCCTTCACCTGCCATATATGCACGCCTAGTTCATCGGTCATCCGTTGAATAATTGCGGTATCGCGAGAAGGGCTTTGGGTAGTCATAATCTATAGTCTCTCACGATGTTGTACGCTGCAGGAATTAGGCTCAAGTCAGTGTGGGAATATGATGAAAGCTCCCGCGTAATGTTTGGCATCATGAGCGTTTATCTTTGGTCTTGTGCCTGCACAGTTTTAGAGTTGGTATATCCAAAACTTAGCCACAAAAGTGTGCGCACCCGCGCTTTTGTAGTTACTCCCCTACGGTGCACTTATTGAGGAGATTCTAATGCTCACCACCAGCGATTCGAGCTATGAGGACTTTTTGTCTTCTTACTCGTCGGTCATTGGTGAAATGGCAGCGATGGGTCTTACCCCCAGCGAAGCTATGTCACGCTTTCGTACCATTTTTCCGAATGCTCCCATTGATTACTTGAACCACGCGATTTCTACCGGTGAGTGGATTTTTGTTGGCCGCCGGGAACAACCTATCAACAATGTAATGATGGCATCTGCCCTGTGGTACGCGGTGGCGTACACCTTAGATTTAGAGCCGGATTACAGCTACACCGTGGTCAATATCGACCCCACGATTATGCAGGATGTTCCGCGTATGCTCGAGATGGCTCAGGTGAGCCCCGAGAGCATTGCGCTGGTGATGTCTAAGATTGGTGCTGCACTGGGTTATCTTGCGCAGCATCCTTACACCACGGTTGATGAAGCTACCTACGATGAAATGCTAGAAAATCTACCTGCAGAGCTTACCGAAGTAGATCAGGACGCGGTGGCTTGGCCGCCGTCACGCCAGGTGATTACAGACCGACTTGGCAATGGTTCGTGGAGCACCGCGCTTCTTCGCATTGGTATTTGCCCGCCTGATATTGATGAGGTTGAGCCCTCTGTTGACCCGACGTCCATTTCAGAACGCGAGTTCCGCAATGTGTTGGCTGACTTTTTGAGCTACTGCATCAGATACGACCGCAAGCCCGCCGTTTTGCTCTACGGCACGTGGTCAACGGATCGCGATCACTACGGCAAGGTACCCACTGTGAGCGCTATTCGCGCGCGCTATGGTTCGTGGCATAACGGATTGCAACACGGTCGTAAGCTCATCAACGATGCTGTGTCGATGGGCGCGGGTAAGGCGTTACCGGTTTCTTCAACCAAGGATTGGAATACTTCGCTTTCCATTGAAGAGCTGACAGCAGAAGGCATTGGTGTTGTTGAAAGCGCGGGAACCTCGCCAGAAGATTTCTCAGCCTCCAAACGGTGGGAGAACCTGGTCAATGTGATGGTTTCTCGTCTGGAGGAACTTCCTTGGACTCAAACTCTCAATATTTACTACCTCAGCCCCGAAGTTCTAGAAGCCGAAGAGTACACACCGTTTGTGAGTGTTTTGCGAGCACCCAGCGGTTACCTCTGTCAGCTCACACCGGCAGAAGCTTTTGAGAATCTTGAGCTTGAGCAAGACACTGATTATCTGTTTGCCCATGGCTGGTCTGCACCAGATCGTTCGCGAACATCGTGGACTCACAACTTCTTGGATATTCACGATGCTGCGTCTGCAGTTATCAACGCTATGCACTTTAGTTGCGGGGCTGATCAAGTGGATTACTACCAGTCAGATGACCCCGCAACAGCACCGGGGGCAGATGCTATTCACCCCGAAACCGGTTCGATTCCCATGATTGTGGTTCCTGCCCCCACCGTATCAATCGAGACTGAATCCTAAAGTTATTTACCCCCGCCTGACAGTGCACCAATCGTGGATCGGTAGCACAGTGAGGCGGGGTAAACTCTATCTATGCCCAGAAAGTCCCGTTCAGCATCCACCCTTTTTACGCTGATAACCGCCGTCGTTATCATTATTGCCCTCGTGCTTGGTGTCTCGTGGCTAAAAAGCGCTAACTGGTCGCTAGAAGCCGCCCTTCATAAAATTCCAGATAATGTCTGGGGCGCAATCGTGGGGCAAGAACCCACGAAAACCATAGATAACACCGGTTTTGAACTCTCTCACCCCAAAGAATACTCCACCGCACTTGATGTTCTCTCAACGCTAGAGGTCAAAGATAAAGGCAGCCAAAAAGGGTACTCGCGCGACAAATTCGGCAAAACATGGACTGATACAGACCGCAACGGATGCGATCAGCGCAACGATATTCTGGCACGCGATCTCAACAATGCCACCGAAGACTCCCGCTGTCGTGTACTGTCTGGCGTGCTTGATGACCCCTACACGCTAGGAACTGTCGATTTTAAACGCGGTTCAGGCTCTTCAGATCTCATTCCCATCGACCACGTGGTGGCGCTCAGCAATGCGTGGACCACCGGCGCTTCATCGCTTAACGACGTGCGTCGTCAACAAATCGCTACCGATCCGCTTAATCTACAGGCGACCTCCCGCGAAGCTAACACCCAAAAATCTGATCAGGACGCCTCAACCTGGCTACCTCAACCCGGATACCGATGCGAGTATGTGGCACGGCAGGTTTCTGTCAAAGCAGCCTACGGCTTGTGGGTAACCCGCGCTGAAAAGTCGGCTATGCAAGACGTTCTAAATTCCTGCCCTAACCAGCCCGCCTACCGTTCCCAGTTTGTAGGCTAGAAAACTTCTCTTTTTTACACGTGTAACAGGTGTCGACCATCTAGGGATTCCTGCTATATCACGTATCCATAAAAATACCCGCCACCGTAAGTTCACGGTGGCGGGTATAAAAAGATAAGTCTTCTTCTGCGTTATCGTACTTAGAAGTTAACTTCTTTCTTCATGTCTTCTTTAAAACGCTTGTAACCGGCGATGCGGGCTGGTGACTTACGCACTGCAAACCAGCCGATTGCCAAGATAATAAACCAGATTGGAAGCGCCATCAGTGCCTTCAGCGTTTCAGGATCCTGTGCAAGAACAACAATCATCGCGACAAAGAATGCCAGACCTACAGCGGCTGAAAAACGGCCACCGGGCATCTTGTACTCTGATGCCGCGTGCACCTCAGGACGCCTAGCGCGGTAAACAAAGTAGCACACGAGAATCATGGACCACACGAACATTGCCAAAATCGCGGTCACAGTAGCTACGAGGGAGAACGCAGTCATGGCATCGTCACCCGAATACAACAGAACGATGCCCGAGAGCATGAGAACTGCGGTCAAGTACAGAGCGTTGCGAGGAACACCGGTTTTTGACAGCTTTGAGAATACGCGAGGTGCAGTACCTTCTTCTGCCAAACCGTAGAGCATACGGGAGGTTGAGAAAACACCCGAGTTAGCTGATGACATCGCGCTGGTAAGAACCACGAAGTTAACGATTGAACCCGCGATACCCAAACCTGCAAGAGCAAACATTTCAACGAAGGGGCTCTGATCTGAAGGAATAGAGCGCCACGGGGTCACCATCAAAATTACTGCCAGAGTCAGCACGTAGAAGAGAATGATGCGAAGGGGCACGCTATTGATAGCACGGGGCAAAGTCTTGCGAGGATCCTTGGTTTCTGCTGCGGTGGTACCGATTAGTTCAGCACCAAAGAACGCGAAGAGTGCAATTTGGAAGCCAGCTAAGAAGCCGTGCACGCCGAAGGGGAACATGCCACCATCGTTCCAAATGTTTGCAACCTGAGCTTTATGACCGTTAGGAGCGGTGAAGCCCATGAAGACCATAGCCAAACCAACGATAATCAAAACGATAATTGCGACAATCTTAATCATCGCGAACCAAAACTCAATTTCACCGAAGTTCTTTACGCTGGGAAGGTTGAGCATTAGCAAAGCAATAATCAGCACGATAGCGGGAATCCATGAGGGAAGATCCGGCCACCAGAAGTGAACGTAGTTAGTGATTGCGATGGTATCTGCAACACCAACAACTACCCACGCCAGCCAGTAAGACCAGCCGACGAAGAAGCCGCCGGCGGGGCCAAGGATATCGGTTGCGAAGTCGCCGAATGACTTGTAGTTCAAGTTAGACAGCAGTAGCTCGCCCATTGCGCGAAGCACCAAGAAAATCATGAAGCCAATGATGGCGTACACGAAGAGAATCGATGGGCCTGCAACTGAGATGGTGCGACCGGAACCCATAAACAAGCCGGTACCAATTGCGCCACCGATGGCGATTAGCTGAATATGGCGGTTAGATAGCCCGCGCTGCAGCTCCCCCTCGGTTGAGTGGGGCGCTTGCGATAGTTTTTCCATCGCTCCTCCTATTTCATTGAGGTGCCACGCATCGTAGGGCAACACCGTCATAAGAGCCTTATATCAAACTAGGTTTGATTTTTAGCATTCTGACTCATTGTAGTGCTCTAAATCCCTTGCTCCCGGCACGCCGGGACAATTTTTTGGAACTTTGGACACCCCTTTATAAGAAGCCGTGAAAAAATAGTAAGTGAGATTGCTTGATTTTATTTTACAAGTAAAGTAATCTTGAAAAAGAAGGACGCGCAAATCGCATCTCACACTAAATCCACGAAGGAGAAAATTCACATGGGTCTCGTATCAAACGCAATTCTTCGCACCGCAGCTGGCGCATTCATCCTCAACTCAGGTCTCGGCAAAGCAAAGATGGATGAGGGTACCTATGGCTACCTCAAGGGCATGGCATCAACCGGTGTTCCTCAGGTCAACAAGCTCTCAGACAAGCAGTTCGGTCAGGCACTGACCGCAACAGAAATCGCTTTGGGTTCAGCTCTCTTGCTCCCCATCGTTCCTGCTAAGCTCGTTGGTTTGGGTCTTGCAGGCTTCGGCGCAGGCATGCTCACCATGTACTTCAACAACGATGACATGACCCTGGAAGACGGCATCCGTCCTTCACAGGAAGGCACCGCTTTGGCTAAGGACATCTTCCTCGTATCATCAGGTCTTGCACTGCTGACCTCACGCAAGGGTCTGTTCTAAACCTTTCGCTGAGCTAACTCAGTAATTTTTAGAAAAGGGGTTTGTTGTGGCTTTTTCACAACGAACCCCTTTTTTGTTGCCCACCTGCGCCCTGAAAAACCCACTATCATAGAACAGTTACCCGCGCGCCGCTGTAGCAAACGGCGCCACCCGGTAAGGCTTAGAGTTTCCGTCTATACCGGTTCATTATTAGATTCAAGGAGTCTGAAGTGGAAACCAATAAACAAAAAGCTGACATGGCAGCACGCCAAGAAAAGCTTGCCGAGGGCGTCGATGTTACAGACCAGCCCACTCCTGAAAAGTTCTACCGTCAGCCCTATTCTTTCGTACGACGCGGCGACCGCCTCACCTCGCGGCGTCAAAAGGCTTGGGACACCTACGCTCCCACCCACGTGCTTGATCTACCCCGGCTAGTTGCCGATACATCGGTAGCGCCCGAGGCAAGTTTTGATCAAGAAACACTCTACGGACGCGTCGCTCCCCTCGTTGTTGAAATTGGCTCCGGTCTAGGCGAGGCAATCGTGCACCGTGCATCCGAAGTACCCGAGAATAACTTTCTTGCCGTAGAGGTCTATACGCCCGGCATCGCCGACTTACTTCTCAAGATGGGGCAGGCAGAAGTTGAAAATGTACGAGTTGCCCAAGCAAATGCACCCGAGCTACTTGATAACCTGCTCGATGAAAATTCGGTAGACGAACTGTGGGTTTTCTTCCCGGATCCCTGGCACAAATCCCGCCATCACAAGCGTCGCCTGGTCTCTGCTGAATTTGCGTCGAAGGTAGCCCGAGTACTCAAACCCGGAGGAATCTGGCGCCTTGCTACCGACTGGGAAGAATACGCGCTGGTAATGCGCGAGGTTTTGGAGGCGCATCCCGACTTTGAGAACGTTCATGCTGGTGAAGGGGCAACTGAAGAAGACCCCGTAGGCGGCTGGGCTCCTCGCTGGGAAGGACGCACGCTCACATCCTTCGAACGTAAAGCAGGCGAGGCAGGACGCCGCGCACACGATCTCACCTACCGTCGCGTTTCTGCATAAAAAATGACCCGGATCCGTGAAACTCACCCGAAAAGATCGGGTAAGAAACACGGATCCGGGTCATTTTTTGGCTAGTTTATTTTCCGACCATCTCACGAACCATAGGAATCACTTCGGTTCCATACAGCTCAATAGAGCGCATTGAATACTCATGCGGCAGGGGGCCGTTTGAGAACTTCAAATCGAATCGATCTACATCGAGATCCTTGACAGTCTTAGCAATCTTAGTTGCCACAGTTTCAGGTGAGCCCACGTAAAGCGAGCCGTGCTTAGCCTCGTTCTCAAATTCCACGACACCGCTGGTACCCCAGCCGCGTTCACGTCCAATCTTATTGCGGTTAGCAATCCAGTGCTCGCGCAACTGATCCTTTGCTTCTTCGTCACTATCAGCAATATGCCCGGGTGAGTGAACAGCAATAGGTAGCTGGGGCTGGCCCAACTGCTCATTGGCACGCTGATACAGGTCAATAAAGGGCTTAAAGCGGGATGCGGGACCCCCGATAATCGCAAGCATCAGCGGGATTTTGTACTGGGCTGCTCGCACAACAGATTCGGGGCTACCGCCCACAGCAATCCACTGTTTCAGACCGTTCTCGGTACGCGGGAAAATTTCCTGGTTCTTCAACGGGGTGCGGTCGCCGGGATTCCAGCTCACCGGTTCTTCGGTCACAATGCGGCTAAAGAGCTCAAGTTTTTCAGAGAAAAGTTTCTCGTAATCAGCTAAGTCGTAGCCAAAGAGAGGGAAGGACTCGGTGAAGGACCCCCGTCCAAGCACTACCTCGGCGCGGCCCTTGCTCATCGCGTCAATAGTGGCAAAACGCTGGTAAACACGAATGGGATCATCAGAGCTAAGCACAGTTACTGCAGAGCCTAAGTGGATGCGTTCGGTAGTAGTTGCAAGCCCAGCAAGGATGGCATCGGGTGCACTCACCGCAAAGTCTGGACGGTGGTGCTCACCGATGCCGAAGAAATCTACGCCAACTTTGTCTGCAAGCTGGCCTTGTTCTACCACGTTACGGATAACTTCAGCCTGATGCAGCGGATTCCCATCGGTATCAGCGGTGACATCGCCAAAGGTATCTAGCCCCATCTGAAGCGGCATTTGATCTACCGGGGGCAAGTTCTTAGTGTGTTCATAAGTAGTCATTTTCTTCTCTTTCATTGAACGCTTGATGTTTCTATACCTACTAGAACACCGCAGATATTTATTTTATTCCGAAAGTTTTTTGACCGGTGTTTTAGGGTAAAAAGTTACCCGATGCCGTAACTTTTTACCCGGTTTAACAGGTAAGAGCTACGGGATCGGGTAACTTTGGGGAAATTTTTATCGTTCTGGTCGATACAGAACCATCGCCTGGGATCGTTTGCGTACCGGCGGACGCTTGCCGCGAGGAATGCGCACAATATCGCCCGAAAGCCCAGCAGCAAAAACACGCGAGGACTCCTGCAAGCGCACCTTGAGCCGCTCGACTTCATCCATCAACTCTTCATTTCGAGATTGTAGGGCATCTACCTGGTTCTCCAATTGCATGATGCGCTTGATGCCCTCTAGCGAAACCCCGTTCTGCGAGAGGTCTTGGATTTGCTGCAACTTATCAACGTCGCGCTGCGAATAACGGCGGGCGCGCCCAGGAGCTCGCGATGGCTGAACCAGACCCAAGCGGTCATACTGACGCAAAGTTTGCGGATGCATGCCCGCTAGTTCAGCAGCCACCGAAATAACAAATACCGGGCGGTCTGATTCATAAGCCACTTTACTGCCCCGCCTTCCTCATGAGCTCTTCGCGAGGATCGCCCTGAGGTGCAAGTTCAACGAACTTCGCGAAAGCCTCTTTAGCCTCATCGCTAAGGTCGGTAGGCAACTGTACCTCAGTGATTACCAGCATGTTACCGGTTCCGTTTTTAGTCTTGAACCCGCGTCCTTTAGCACGCAGTTTCTGCCCGACGGGGGCGCCAGCTGCAAGACGCAACTTCACACCCTGCCCATCCAAGGTAGGTGCTTTAATGACAGCGCCGTTGACGGCTTCTTCTAAAGTGACGGGGACGCGCACGATCACATCATTCTCGTCACGCTCGAAAACGGGTGACTTTTGTACGTTAACAGTGACGATCAGATCGCCTGCACCGCCGGGGCCAGGCTGGCCTTTACCGCGCATGCGAACTTTTTGTCCGTCCTTGATGCCGGCAGGAATCTTGACCTGCACGCCGTTACCGTCGCCACCGCGAACATTCAGGGTGTGACCGTTGTAAGCTTCTTGTAACGTGATGCTGGTTTGTGCGGTGAGATTAGCGCCCTTTTGCAGTGTCTGCTGGAAGCCACCAAAACCGCCCCCGCCAAAGCCACCGCCGCCGAACATTCCGCCTAATAAATCGTCGATGTTAATGTTCTGGCCGCCACCGGTAGAGAAACTACCCGGGAACCCACCTGCACCGAAGCCACCTGCGCCACCGGGGAATCCTCCCCCGCCAAAACCTGCGGCGCCGTACTTGCGAATTTGATCGTACTCTTCGCGCTGTTTCTTATCGGACAGCACGTCGTAAGCCTCAGCGACTTCTTTGAACTTGGTTTCAGCAACGGTGTCACCCGGATGCTGGTCGGGGTGGTACTTACGCGCTAGTTTGCGGTATGCCTTTTTGATGTCGGCATCTGAGGCGTCCTCGGAGACACCCAGCACCTTATAAAAATCTTGGTTAAGCCAGTTTTCACTTGCCATTTCTCTAGCGTCTC
>JBHWPN010000142.1:0-2514 GCA_043424895.1 Rothia sp. (in: high G+C Gram-positive bacteria)
AGCGGCCGCTGAAAGCTGGCAATCAGGTTCTGGTAGGCGAAGCTACCTGCCTCTGAACCGTGCTGGAAGCTTTCGGGAGCCACACCCGCACCTACGGTGAGATCGAGAATATGGAAGATAATGAAAAGCAGAAGCACAATACCCGTGACAGGCATGGTGCGGGCAGTGAAAGACTTGAAACCGCGCAAGCCACGACGCTTGTGCGCACCACGAGCCTTCTTAGCGCGGGAACTAATCAGAACCGCGCATCCGACATGGCCAATCAAACAAGCCAGCAGAACAATACGGAAAACCCAGAGGAAACCCTCATAAGGAAAAAGCGGTTCAAAGAGAGTACGCAAAAACAATGCATAAGCATTGAAATGCTCCGGGCCAGTGTAGACCTTGAGGTTGCCGTACATATGCACGAATACAAAGAGTCCGAAGATAATGCCCGTCACCGCCATGATGTACTTAGCGAGCACATTTGAAATCAGTGGCGGCTTGCGCTTGACTGCTGGCGCGTGAGGTGAAGGTTTGGGTGAAACTAAACTTGCCATCGTCTTTTCCTGATGTGTGTGAGTGCCGGTTGAAACCGGTTTCTTATACTCAGCTTTTCATTTTTGAAAGACGAAACCCAGGGGTAAATGCGAAGACCTGCGTTTATGTTTGATTCTTACGTTTTGTCGGTTTTTACCTTTAGATAACCCCTAGCGTTCCGCTCATCCGCTGACGTTAAAGAGCAAGCAAATGAGCGGAACGTCAGGGGTTTCTTAAAGTAAGGACGCGCTACCTTACTTCGCCCTATATAAATACTTGCTAGAAAAACCAGTGAGATAGGTGTGTACTAATACCATGATGGCAACCAATACAGAGCGCGCGAACCTTTTGACATCCGTGGTTCACGATCCGGCACTGAAGTACACCCAGCATGCCGAAGAAGCTCACGTCAACAGCGCGTACCAAGAAAAGCTCAACCGCCTACGCGCCTCCGTGCTCGGTGCGAACGACGGCATCGTGTCCGTTGCAGCAACCGTGGTGGGTGTTGCAGGTGCTACTACCTCCGTTCACACCATCGGCATCGCCGCAGCGGCTGCGGTAGTCGGTGGCGCGCTCTCGATGGCTCTGGGCGAATATGTCTCCGTCTCATCCCAGGTAGACAGCCAAGAAGCGCTGATCAGCAAAGAAAAAGCTGAACTCAAGCAAGAGCCCGAACAAGAGCTGGACGAGCTCACGGGCATCCTGATGCAGCGCGGTCTCACCGCTAAAACTGCGCGCGCGGCAGCTATCGAACTCACTGACCACGATGCCCTGCACGCGCACCTGGATTTTGAACTCGGCATTGATGCCGAAGACATCCCCTCACCTTGGACCGCAGCATTCTCATCTGCACTTGCTTTCGTTGCCGGCGCGCTTTTGCCAACGCTCTTGATTTTGCTTCTGCCGGCAGACATCCGCATCGCTGCAACCTTTGTGGGTACGCTTGCGGCACTGGCTATCACCGGTACTTTGGGCGCTAAGTGGGGTGGCTCCCCCAAGTACGGACGCGCCGCCCTCCGCGTGGTCATCGGCGGCACGCTGGCGCTGGCAGCTACCTGGTTGATCGGTACCCTGCTGGGAACCAGCATCGCCTAAGCCTCTTCGCACAAAACAGATAACCCCTTACGTTCCCCTCATTTGCTGTGTCTTTAAGACCCGCGAATGAGCGGAACGTAAGGGGTTTTATCGAAAGTAAAGCCCGAGGACGCGACCGCCCTAGGGAATACGGTCCGCCTTCACAGCTGCCACCCGTGTTTTCGCGGCAACGGGCAACCAGGTATGACGGTCAGCGATAATCACCGCCACCCAGATAAAAGCAACCAGGTACATGAGGGTCGCCGGCACAGCCGAACCAATCAGCGGTAGCGGCGGCAAGAAGTCCAGGCTCGCACGCTCAAAGTTCAGCATCTTGGCAATACGCATGGGGCTAATGTAAAGCCCCACAGTCGCAATCCACGCCAACACCGCAACGGTGATGCGGAACCCGCGTCCGCGTCCTACAAAGTGCGTGCCGAACCCGTCGGCCCACAGTGCCACCAAAAAGAGCGGCAACCAGGTATTGTGGTGCGACCAAGAAATCGGTGACATGGCAATCATGAGCAAAGCGTTCAATGAAATCTGCGACAGGAGCATGTCGGAGCGGTTCATGACAGCAATCGCAATCGCCACACCCACCAGCAGCACCAAAATAAGACCGTAGACCAGCAAAGAGGTCAACGGTGAGTGCTCCGGCAAACCGGTGTGCAAGATATTGCCCTTGATAGAGATGTTGTCGGGGTAGTTAAGGTTGCCGACGCGGGCGGGATCGCTCAGCGCATCAAACCAGAACTGGCGAGCCTCGGTGGGAATAAGAATGAAGCCCAGCGCAATAGTTGCGGCAAACGAAATACCCAGGGTAATAACACCCTTGATGTCTTTTCGCATCAGTAAAATCAGACCGAATGCTAGCGGGGTCAGCTTAATACCGCCGGCAACACCTATGAGAACACCGCGAGG
>JBHWPN010000143.1:0-6466 GCA_043424895.1 Rothia sp. (in: high G+C Gram-positive bacteria)
CATCTATCGCATAAGCGATGACCCGCCTTTTTTATCACCAGATTTTCTGCCTGTGGTTAAGTCTTTCGGAGGTTCGTCTTGTGAGGGTGATGGAGGGTAAAGTGGAAGAGGAACCAGTCATCAATGGCGATAGGAAAGGAACGGTGCAATGCGCATTAGCATTCCCCGTGAAATTAAGCCCGGCGAGCAGCGCGTTGGCGCGACTCCGGACGGCGTAAAGGCTCTCACCGCGGCGGGCCACGAAGTTTTTGTTGAGAAAGATGCCGGCAATGGCGCTGGCTTCACTAACGAACAGTACGAAGAAGCCGGTGCGCAGCTCGTTAGCGCTGATGAGGCATGGGAAAAGGCTGAACTGCTGGTGAAGGTGAAAGAGCCTATTGAATCGGAGTACAAGTACTTCCGCGAAGATCTCACCCTCTTCACCTACCTGCACCTGGCTGCAGAAGAAGAACTGACCCGCGCGCTGTTGGACGCGAAAACCCGCTCTATTGCTTATGAAACAGTAGCTGTTGGACGCGCCCTTCCCCTGCTTTTGCCCATGTCTGAGGTTGCAGGACGCTTGGCTGCACAGGCATCCGCCCAGTACCTGCTCAACACTGAGGGCGGCCCCGGCACTTTGCTCGGCGGTGTTCCCGGTGTAGCGCCGGCACGCGTCGTTGTGCTTGGTGGCGGCAATGTGGGTACCCAGGCAGCTTTCTTGTCCGTGGGTCTTGGTGCTGAGGTAACTATTCTTGAAGGTTACGGTCCTCGCGTTCGTGAACTGTCCACTCAGTTTGGTTCTAGTGCGCGTGTTCTAACCAGCACCCCTTCAAACGTTGAGCGCGAGATTTTAAACGCTGATGTTGTAATCGGTTCGGTTTTGGTACCCGGTGCGAAGGCACCCAAGCTGGTACGTCGTGAGCACCTGTCGAAGATGAAGCCCAACACTTTGCTCATTGACGTTGCGATTGACCAGGGTGGCTGCTTTGAGACTTCACACCCGACCACCTACGCTGATCCCATTTACGAGGTAGACGGCATCCGTCACTACTGCGTTGCGAATATGCCCGGTGCGGTTCCGCGTACCTCAACTATTGCCCTGACCGACGCAACCCTTGCCTACGTTCTTAAACTGGCAGGCGGCATTGATGAAGCCCTGGCGAACAATGACGACCTTGCTAAGGGTCTGAACACCGACGCTGGCAAGATTACGCACCCCGGTGTGGCTGCCGCTTACCCGGAGCTCGCGTCCTAACTAACTCTCCTGTGCACAGGTGATCACGAAACTCTCAAAAACCGCCCCAAAAACGCGTGTTTTTGAGAGTTTTGTGGTCACTGGCGGTAAAAACGTGGTCACCTGGGGCGCACGGGGCAAGACAGGGCAGGACAGAACAGGGCGGGCAGAACAGGGCGGATGCGGGCGTCGAGCTCCGTTTTTTAGTGGGTCTCTGTTTCGGGTACTTTGATTGCCGTTGCCATGTTTAAGGATTCCCCGTTGAAGTAGGGCCTCATGGATGCCTGCCGCGAGCACCAGAGCATGATCAGCGCGCCGAGCCCGAAGGTAATGATGGTTGTCCACAAGACACCCGAAATCCCTAAGAACGATGTAGTCCCGTACTCAGGGTCAACCATGTTCGCTACCGAAAGTACTAGAACCACAAGCATCAGCAGACCGCCAGCTAAGGGGAGAACTAGCCTGTTGACGATATTGCGGGCAGAACTAAAAATGTCGCCCTTGAAAAAGGCGATGCACGCAAAACACGTCACGCAGTAGTAAAAACCTACGGCTAGCGAAGTTGCTTCAACGGTGTCAGCCAGCATATTTTCGCTGATAACGCTCATCACCGCGTAAAAACCGGCTGAGACAAAACCCATGATCCACGTGGCAGGTTCGGGGATTATAAAGACCGGATGCGTGCGCGCAAAACGTTCAGGCAGCGCCTTATAGACGCCCATCGCAAAGACGCCGCGAGCAGTGGGCAAAATAGTGGTTTGGCAGGTTGCCAGCGCAGATATTGCCACGGCAAAAACTAAAACCCAGCCCAAAGAGCCCAGCGTCACATCCTTAAAAGCAAAGAAAACGTCGTCTGCGATAGCCTCATTGGCAAGGCCAATGCCGGTTGTTCCAACACCCGCGTACATCATAATGAGAACGGCGACTGCTACGTAAGTGAGAACCAAAAGCGAGCTTGAGAGAATGGCTGCGCGACCGGGGATGCGCGTGGGATCCTTTGTTTCTTCTGATAAAGCCAGCGACGTATCCCAGCCCCAGTAGATAAAAATTGCGATAAGAACAGCCTGTACTAGCCCGTTAAAATCAGCGGAAAGCGGGTTAAACCAGTCCCACGAAAAGGCAAGGGCAGGCTGAATGTCCCCGGTGAGTAGCGGTATTAGAATCCCGGCGCACAGAACCGCGAATGCAAGGTATTGAATGACAATGAGCACCCACTGGGTATATGCCCCCGCCTCCACATTGCGGTGTGAAATCCAGGTAGTAAGGGCAATCAAAGTTACGCCGGTTCCTGTTACCAGCCACTTGTTGCTGGCAAGAGAACCATCACCCACCAACAACCAGAGGTAGCGCGCGGCAATCTCAATCTGGTTAGCCATAATAATCACTCCGGCAACCAACACACCCCAACCAGCCATCCAGCCGGTCTTTGGCCCAATCGCTTTAGCTGCCCAGGTGAAGGCAGTACCCGCATCCGGCACAGCGGTGTTGAGCTCTTTGTACGCAAAAGCCGTGAGTAGCATGATGCCAAAAGCGATGATCAGCGCAATCGGGGTTTGCGCGCCCACCGCCATCACCACAAAACCGATGGTCGCCGCCAGCGAGTAGAGCGGCGCGGTGGATGAAAGACCAATGACTGTGGAGGACGCCAGCCCCAACTTACCCGCAGCCAGCCCCTTAGAATTCACAGAACCGTGGGTCGGTGGCAGAGCGCCGGACGCGTTCTGGGCAGAAATGTTGGTGGGTGCAGAATCGCGCATGAAGTCTCCAAGCCAACGGATGGGGTACAAAACTTTCTTTATCTTAGTGGCTGGGAGGAAAAAGGTGGCAATGTCTTATTGCCAGAGCACCGTGTCCTTAGGTTGCTCCGTGCGGATGCGCGTCTGCTCATCTTCGGGCACGGAGTGGAAACAGGGTAGGGTCTTAAAAGCTATAAAGAATGTAATTACAAAAACTGCGGTTGCTGCAAGCACAGTGGACCAGAGATGGTTTGGCTCGGACAACGACGCCACTATTCCCACGAGAAAAAAGCTCACGAAACCCACGCTCATCGGTTTAAACGATGAATAAGAGTTACCTGAGACCGAAAGGTTATTTCTGTCGCGAATAAGAACGTAGAGAAGCATTACTGCTAATCAGACAAAGACTAGCCACCACCGGTCGAGAAATTGAGCAACGGGATAAGCGGCAAAAACTAGGCCCATCGCTACCGCTATGTCCCACGGTGCGCCCTTCTTCAGCTCAACAATTTCACCCTTGGCTGTCTCCACATACCGGGGTGATCAGAAAGATCGTTCATTACTTAGCCTTTCTTTTCCGGGGGAGTTTCTATTCGCCTACTTCGGTGGGACTGTTTACTGTCTCGGGTGTAGCGTCCTCGCGCATCACCCACGGGGTGTTGAACTTGGCATTGAGAATAAGAACCGCATATATCGTCACGGCAAGAGCCACGGCAGTCCACGTATTCACGGGCTGTTGCCGCCATATCAGCACGAGAACCGGGATGACAGTGAGAATATTGATGGCGCTTGAGAGGATATAATGCTTGGGATCATTGCGTCTATCTTTGAAGCGGGAGTAACCAAAGAACGTGGTTTGCCCGCGTTTGACAGTCCACCACCACTGCACGGCAAAGGCTGCTAAAAAGATAATGAACATCAAAAAATGGTTGTGCTGCTGAGGAATAACCATGAACATCAGTGCGGGGATGTGAACGGTGATAAGAACCGCGTCTAACCACGTGGGGGCGCCGGTAACGAGGTACTCGTGGGTGAGGCGAGAACGGGTGGGGGAAGAAGTATTCATCTGCTGTTCCTGCCCTTAGGATGCGTGGCCCTGGTCCGATGGCGCACTATAAGGGCGGGGTTGAGCGAGCTTTCGATAGGTACCTAAGAAACTCAGTACCGCCACAACTACCGCTTGCAGAGCGGCTAAACCAAGGTACTCGGGACTAAATACCATAAATATGATCAGCGCAAGCACAAAGAAAATAGATCTTTTGCCCGATCTTTCCTCGGTAGAGGTCAACATTCGCGGCTGCCATTTGAGAGCGAGTGCAAAGCTCAGTGTAAATACGGCTATCGCACCACCCATCAACACATAGCCGTAAATGCCCGGTGCGATTATGCGCCAGAGACATAAAGAGCCCAAGAATATAGCGGATATAAAAGCGCCTGTGAGGTGGTAACGGTGAGCACCCAAATCCGCCCGATCCTGCTTGGTAGCGCGGCGGTCAAGTTCAGCAAAAGAATCGTAGGGGGTCATCGGTCGTCCTTAGTGGCAGCAGGGGCGCGCTCATACCATACCGACGGTACGTTGAATTTAGCGTTGAGGGTGAGGACGATAAATGCCGCTACGCCAATAACCGCCGCCATACTCACAGGGAATTTAATCTGCTGAAAAGTGCAGACGAGAAGAAAGACTACGATCATAAACAAAATGACGTAATTTAAAACCGTTCTAAAAGGTTTGGTTCGTTTATCTTTGAGACCTCGTGGACCGGGCTTAGGTTTGCGCATTTTGCTCAGGAGGAATACTTGGGCAAATACTGCGACGAAAATCAGTAATGACACTATGGGTGAAGCATTATCCATGAGTAGAACCACCATGACCAGGGGGAACCCCCAATATTCCTGGGCGGCTTCAACCCACGATTGGGTGCCCGACGCGATGTAAGCGTGGGGTTCGTGTGACTGTTCGGCTGAGCGGACGGTATGGTCGGTGGACATCATTATCCTCCTGAAGATGGTTCTTACAATAACTTTACCAAACGGTGTTTGAACAGGTCGGGAGATTTTTCGGAAGTACGCGAAAGGGGAGTGTCGCGCCATTTTTTCGTTAAAAATGGCGCAATACTCCCCTCTCACGGTTAACTCATTGGGTGCTTACTTGCCGTCCCAACTCGCGCAACCCCACGCGTCCTGCTGCGCCGAACAATTAGCGTCCACCAAACCTGCTTCGGTACGCCACACCTGAATAGTCTGCGGCGCGGACGCTACCTCATTCACACCGTTCACCGGTAACCAGGGCCCGCCCTCCACCGAATAGCGTCCGGTATAAACCGTGGTGACGGACGCCTGATAATCACCGGTCTGTGAATAGACGTGAGTGGTGGGAGTCTTAACGTCCCACTGGTCCTCACCCAGCGTGTAACCGGGGTTGGTGCTATCGAGCGTCTGACCGTCCCCATAGACGAAAGTAAAACGCGAAGGTGTAGCAATCACATCCACATTCCGTCCGTTGATCTGGGTGGTGAAACGCTGCTCCTGAGGAACTGCCCACAAGTTGGTGTTGTAGTTCTTGAGCGTATGACCGTTGGGCGGCCCATTCAGAGTCGACGGGAGAACATCTAACTTATTGAAATCATCCGCCGTAAACACAATGGTGAGCTGCTCAGCCGGACCATCCTCACCTGCACCGTCCAAAATCGCGGAGCAGAACGTGCCACCGCGATTCCACCCCTTCATCTCCTTGGCATTGTTGTAATCAATGTGCTCACCGGCGCCTTTGACGTTGGCATCAGCATCCGCATACAAAAGATTCAGAACGACGCCTTCGTTACCGCCGTTCTCACACTTTTTCAGGTTGCAGTTAGCGGACTGCTTCTGGCAGGTCTCACTGAAGGCGTACTGGTAGGGGTCAGGGGCGGATGCAGGACCAGCAGCTGCCCCGGAGCCGTCTGATTCACTTGATTCCTGTAGGACAAGACCGTGTTGCATAGAATCTGAAGCAGCTCCGGAGACATTAATATGTTTGCCATCAGCAGAGGCATGCTGTGAATCTACGCCTTTGAGAGCAGCGAAGACTGGTTGTTGCGGAAGAAATAATAGGCATACCAGAAGAAATATATAGGTGAAATTTTTATTCACCGTAGGTCACGCCCTCGATACCGCTCACATTATCAACTGTCCATTGACCATTTTTCCAAGTAAGTGTTACTACCTGGGGGTTCTTAGCTGTATTGAAAGAACGAACATCCTCAAATTTTTTATTAGGAGCTTCGTAGATTGCACCTTTGGTTCTCGATATTATTGCGAGGACATCATACCTACCATCGCGCTCGAGGTTGAAGTCATTGTCGGGTAGTTCTAGAGTCTCTTTACTCCCTACAGACCAAGCACTTTCCGAATAAACATCTCGATACGATTCAAAGAGTTCATGATCGGCATCTAGTGCGGCTCCACTCATAGATTGGGAGACCTTTGAAATCTGACCAGTTTGATATGCGTAGTTGGTTGCTTCGTTCCAGTACACTAA
>JBHWPN010000144.1:0-39184 GCA_043424895.1 Rothia sp. (in: high G+C Gram-positive bacteria)
CCCTCACGCCCCGTGCAGGTGCTTGGTCTTTCCACCGTTCCGCGCGCAGGCGATACCTTCCTCTCTACCGAAGAAGAACGTACCGCCCGTCAGATCGCTGAAAAGCGTGAAGCCGCCGACCGTAACGCCCAGCTGGCTAAGCGCCGCAAGCGCGTTACCCTCGAGTCCTTCGACGAAGCTGTGGCAGAGGGCAAGATGGATACCCTCAACCTCATCATCAAGGGTGACGTCTCCGGTGCTGTTGAAGCGCTTGAAGAGTCACTCATGAAGATCGATGCTGGTGGCGATGAAGTTCAGCTTCGCGTTATCCACCGCGGCGTGGGTGCAATTACCCAGAACGACGTCAACCTGGCTACTGTCGATAACGCAGTTATCATCGGCTTCAACGTTCGCCCTGCAGAGCGCGTTGCAGAACTTGCAGACCGCGAAGGCGTAGAGATGAAGTTCTACTCCGTCATCTACCGTGCGATCGAAGAAATCGAACAGGCTGTCAAGGGTATGCTCAAGCCCGAGTACGAAGAAGTTGAACTTGGTTCAGCAGAAGTACGCGAAGTATTCCGCTCATCCAAGTGGGGTAACATCGCCGGTTCAATCGTTCGCGATGGCATTATCAAGCGCAATGCAAACGCACGCTTGGTTCGTGACGGATCCGTTGTTGCTGACAAGCTCAAGATCGAATCCCTACGTCGCTTCAAGGACGATGCAACCGAGGTTCGCGAGGGCTACGAGTGTGGTATCGGTCTTGGCTCCTTCAACGACATCAAGGAAGGCGACATCATCGAGACCTGGGAGATGCGCGAAAAGCCTCGCGTCTAAACGAAAGTTAGGTGAGGGCAAAGGAACGGCTAGCGAAGCGGGAGCACCCGCTCGCCGGCATCCCTTAAACCCCAGCCCCGGAGCCAGCCGGCTTCGGGGCGCCCCCGCTTTCGTTGCGCCTCGTCGGTTCAGCCTGATTGGGGTCTCCTGACCCGTATGTGCGGGGTAGGACGCCTTCTAAGGTTAATTCCGGGTGGTCTGGTTTTCACTGGTCCACCCGGTTGCTATTTAATAGATAAACTAGTTTTAGACCAGTATTAAAACTTGAGGAGAACATCATGGCAGATGCAGCCCGCGCAGCCCGCTTGGCGGATCGTATTAAAGTAATCGTTGCTCAAGCACTCGAGCGTCGCATCAAAGACCCCCGTTTAGGTTTTATCACCGTAACCGATGCCCGTGTTACTAACGATTTGCAGCACGCAACTGTGTACTACACGGTCTACGGTAGCGAAGAAGAGCAGGCGTCAACTCGCGCGGCTCTTGAATCGGCTAAGGGCATTTTGCGCTCTGAAGTAGGTAAGAACATTACCGCCCGCCTGACTCCGACCCTCACTTTCGTGGCCGATGAGGTTCCTGTGAACGCGGCTCACCTAGAGGATTTGCTTCGCAAGACCCGCGAGCGCGATGCTGAGCTGGCTGCTGCATCCGAAGGTGCCCAGTATGCCGGTGAGGCAGATCCTTACAAGAAGGCTGAAGAGACAGACGCCGAGGAACAGGCATAAATTTTGGCGAAAAAAACACCTAAGGGCCCGTCTGGTCTGGTTGTTATTGACAAACCTGCGGGAATGACCAGTCACGATGTAGTTTCGCGGATGCGCCGTCTTGCCGGCACACGACGCGTCGGTCATGCTGGCACGCTAGATCCGATGGCCACAGGCGTGCTGATTCTTGGCATCAACAAGGCTACAAAGTTGTTGACGTGGGTGGTGGGGGAGTCAAAGACTTACACCACCACCATTCGTCTTGGCATAGGCACTATCACTGACGATGCTGAAGGCGATGTAACGAGCGTTGCTGATTCGGCGGTGGTAGAGAGAATCACCGAGCAAGATATTCAGGATGCGTGTAAGCAACTCACCGGCGATATTATGCAGGTGCCGTCGTCGGTATCGGCTATTAAAGTCAACGGTGTACGTTCATACGCCAGGGTGCGTTCGGGCGAAGAAGTAAAACTCGAGGCTCGCCCCATTACTGTTCACGAGTTCACTATCGATTCGGTGGAACAAAAGACTGTGGATTCCCCGACTCATCTGGTGGATTCCACAGGTGATTCTGTTGACTCAGTGAAATTACCGTCTCAGGTGTCTGTTCTTGATGTTAGGGCTACGATTTCGTGTTCTTCTGGCACGTATATTCGTGCTTTAGCGCGGGATCTTGGTGCGGCAATGGGCGTGTCCGCTCACCTCACTGAGTTGCGACGTACTCGTATCGGTGAAGTAGATGTAACTCATGCTGCGACCTTAGAACAATTGCAGTTTCTTAAAGATCAGGCCCCCGAGCAGTCTTTGCCTATGCTCTCCCTCGAAGATGCTGCCCGCAAATTGTTTGGCAGTAGGCAGCTGTCGGGTGTTGAAGCTACGGATATTTCAAACGGACGTCGGGTAACTCCCACCGCTGATGAGAACGTGGCAAAGGACGCGACCCTTACAAGCAAACATGCTTCGACGGCAGGGATCAGTGCGGCGTTTGCTCCGGATGGGGCCTTGGTGGCGCTGATTGAGAATAAGAAGTGGCGCGGGCATCTTGTTGCAGCACCCGTTCTTGTTTTCGAATCTGGCAAAACTTTTGGAGAAACCTCATGATGATTGCAGGATTAGACCTTTGGTTCTGGATCTGCGTAGTTTTAGGGACCGTCTCAACCATTATCTGTGTGATTCAGTTTTTGCGCGGCGTGGCAGCCGATGACTGGTCGCAGGGATCAATTATCGTCTTGCAGGGCTTCCTCATGGTTTACTTTGTGGGTTCCATTATCATGCAGTTGCTCACCGATGGACCAAAGGGGGACTGGCTAGAATACTACGGTTATCTGCTGACCGCCATGATTATCCCCGCAGGTACCCTAACCTGGTCCTTATCTGAACGTACTAAGTGGTCAACATTGGTGCTCGGGATTACCGGGCCGGTGCTGATTATCATGGTTCTTCGCATGAACCAGCTGTGGTACTACTACTAAAAACCACTTCGCCAACGCTCACCACACATCTTCGTCGAAAAGGTATTTTTATGGCTGAACACGTCAAGAACCGCGGGTTTGGACGCCTTCTGGTTGTTATCTACGCGGTCTTTTCACTCTCTGCTACGGCTCGTGCGCTGTACCAGGTTATTCGCAAGTTTGATGAAGCCCCCTTATCCATTAGTCTTTCGGCAGTCTCAGCGATTATTTACATTGTGGCGACGGTTGCCCTGGCTAAGCGCGGAGTTAGTGCTTGGAAACTCTCGCTAGCCGCTGTGTCTACCGAAATGATCGGTGTTGTACTCATCGGCATATTCTCATTTGTACGCCCCGATCTCTTTGAAATCCCCTCGGTATGGTCACACTTTGGCTCAGGCTACGGTTACATTCCGCTTATTCTGCCCATTGTTGGTCTGTGGTGGCTGAACCACACCAAACCGTCTTCAGCTGCTCACTAAGCGCTCTTACCCGAGCACCCGCGTCCTCGCTTATCTAAGCGTAAGGACGCGGGTTTTTCTCTTTATGAACGATATTTAGGGGCAAAAGCACCCGGCACGTTAGGATAGATACGTCCCACTACTTCAAGGAGAACAGTGCAACGCTTCACCGAGCTTGAGCAGATTCCTACCGATTTTGGACCCAGCGTGGTCACGATAGGAAACTTTGATGGCGCGCACGTAGGGCATACCCGTGTCATGGAAAGAGTCGTGCACATCGCGCACGAGAATCAGCTGGCATCAGTTGGGGTTTCTTTTGACCCGCACCCTGCAGTGGTTCACAACCCCAATGTGGAGCATGTTGAAATCATGGGGCAAGAAGACCGTCAACGGTTCTTTGAAGAAATGGGCCTTGAAAACTATGTGTTGCTTCACTACGACCTTGATTTTGCCTCGCAGACCCCAGAAGAATTTGTAAAGAATGTCTTTGTGGATGCCTTGCATGCCCGCTGGGTTGTTATTGGCGATGACGTTCGCTTTGGCTACCGCAACTCCGGGGACCTCAACACAATGATTGAGCTCGGTAAAAAATACGGTTTTGAGGTAGAGGCAGTAGAAGACTTAACTCATGAGTCTGCCCGCCGGTGCTCATCAACCTGGATTCGTGAGCTTCTCACCGAGGGGCGAGTGGATGAAGCCGCGCAGATTTTGGGACGCAATCACCTGATGCACGGTGAAATTGTGCATGGAGCCGCCCGCGGACGCGAACTAGGTTTTCCCACCGCAAATATGAGCGTTGATTCAGATGGTTTTGTACCGGCAGACGGTGTTTATGCTGGATGGCTAACTGATGCCCACGGGAATAAGTGGCCGGTGGCAACTTCTATTGGCACCAATCCCACTTTTGAAGGCATTGAGCAACGCCAGGTGGAATCCTTCGTTATCGGGCGCCCTCAAGAACGAGTAGAAGATTTTAATCTCTACGGTCAACGCGTCATTTTGGAGTTTGTGCGCCGTTTGCGCCCCATGGTTGCCTACCGGGGTGTCGAAGCGCTGATTGAGCAGATGAACCAGGATGTTGAGCAGGCGAAAGAAGTGTTGGGCATAGCCTAAAACATTTATCACTGTAAAGATTTATCCGAAGAGCCTAGAGCCAGCATCAGATAGAAGCAAGCTGGCTTGGAGCTGGCATGAACCGCCTTATGAGCGAAGCGAACCAGGCGAGAGGGTCTGCTCGTTGGAACAGATGCTGGCAGATGATCTTCATAATACGGATAAAAGTGGGGGCGTTTCTTTGAAGAAACACCCCCACTTTTCTTTACAAGTGTGCTGAACTGGCACGGTTTGCAAACAGCCAGGGTATGTCTTCGCCAGCTGGCGTGGGTCTGGCATGAATCGCAGACGAGCGCCCCGCGCGAGTTTGCGAGAGGGACTGCTGGCGAAGACATATCCTCGGTTTGCTCTGTGAGCTTACGTGAACAGGAGTTATCCTACATCTCTTGGTGCTCGCGCGGGTCAGTCCCCGAGAAGCTGATGCCGGTATGGAGCATCTTGATGCGGTTCATCTGATCCTCAGTCAGCTCCCAACCAAACACTTGCAGGTTTTCTACCTGACGCTTGGAATCATCTGACTTTACGATGGGCAGGATGTTGGACTGAATATTCCAGCGCAAGACTACCTGTGCGGCAGTAAATCCGGTTTCGCGGGCGATATCTTCGATTACTGAATTATCGAGAACACCTTTACCGCGTCCCAGCGGAGACCATGCCTGAGTAATAATCGCGTTTTCCTGGTGGTAGTTACGCAACTTCTCTTGCTGATAAGCCGGCTGCAGTTCAACCTGGTTTACTGAAGGTACTTCACCGGTTGCGTCCTTCAACGCCTCAATGTGCTCGGGCATGAAGTTAGAAACGCCAATAGACTTGGTTAACCCAGCGTCGCGGAGTTCAATCATGGCGCGCCAAGTATCCACAAACTTATTGTTCATGGGGTTGGGCCAGTGAATAAGGTACATATCTACGTAGTCCAGACCAAGACGTTCTAAAGACTCTTGCAAGGATGCCTTGGTAGTCTCGTAGCCGTGGTGGCGACCGGGAACCTTGGTCTGCACAAAGAGGTCGCTGCGATCCACGCCGCTGAACTTAAGGCCGCGTCCTACACCGACCTCGTTCTCGTAGTTCACTGCGGTGTCGATAAGACGCCAGCCATTGAGAATGGCTTCGGAGACATGAACCTCAGCCTCAGCGTTCTTAAGTGGGTAGGTGCCAAAACCGATGGCGGGGATTTTTGCGCCGTCGCGAAGGGTATGTTCAATCATTGTTTTCTTCTATCATCTAGCGAGTTTTACGAGTGCACTAAGCGTGCAACCAAACCAATAGAAAGCTGAGCTGAGCGTTCTGACACGATTTCACCGGCCATATGGAAGTCTTGATCAGCTGCAGGCCCGCACAAATCAGAGATACCGCGCATTGCGATGAATGGAAAGCCGCGTGAGGTGGCGACCTGAGCGATTGCGGTGGTTTCCATATCGGTAGAAATAGCTTGGGCGAAGACCTCTCGCGTGTCTTTGACATTGTGAGCGGTTACGAATGAGCCACCGGCAAGCATCGTGTCAACAAAAACTGTGCCCTCTCCTTGATAATCTGCGGCAGCCTCGCGAGCTACCTCAAGCAGTTCAGCGGGAGTGGTGTATTTTTCGGGCATACCGGGCACCTGACCGCGGGCATAGCCAAAAGCAGTGGCATCGGCGTCGGTGTAGGTGTAATCTACACCGACGGCGAGATCTCCCACGTTGATGTCTTGGCGTAGACCGCCGGCTGTTCCGGCTGATATCACGACGCGCGGGTTAGGGACAAGTTCTAGAGCAACGGTAAACGCGGTGGCAGCGTTGACCAAGCCAATCTTGGAGCGTACCAGCAAGAGCGGTACCTCGGTGTTTTCAAGAACCAAGGTACGCGGATAATAGTGAGCTTCACCCACCATGAAATCCTGAGCTGCTGTCTCGGTTTTATCTAGAAACGGGCCAGCTTCTTCATCCATTGCCACCTGAACGATGACGCCGTTTTCAAAACCGGTCAGGGCATGATGTGACACTAGGCCATCACCTTTTCCCATTCGCTACGACCTGCCAAGAAAGTACGTACAGCGTCCTGAGCTTCTTCTAGCGAATGGTTAGCACCCCAGCCACACTGGACCTCATTTGCTGCAGGAACTTCGGTTGCCAAGAGAAGATCGTTCATCGATGCTTCGAGCACCGGCAAAAAGTCCTCAAGCTCTAACCCCAGGGTGAGTGCGTAGAAACCGGTCTGGCAACCCATAGGGGAGAAGTCGATGAGCGCATCGGTATGGTTGCGCATGTGGTGAGCAGTCATATGCTCAATGGAGTGCACAGCTTTCATACCCAGGTGTCCTTTATTGGGTTGCGTGAAACGTACATCGTATTTAATCAGCACGTCGCCACCAGGTAGGGTCTTGCGGTCAGCTACGCGTACATAGGGTGCAACAACAGCGGTGTGGTCGAGATCGAACGACTCAACGTTGGTCTTGTCTTTAGAGAAGTTTTCCATGATTCCATTCTTTCGCAGAACCAAGGGGTTTGCTAGTGTGGCTTGCCTTTCACGCTGACAGCGTGTTGTGAGCAACTACTCAGATAGCGGGTTTAGAGTAGAGAACGATAAACACACCGGTATAAATGTCCGTACATTTTCCTGCCAGTTGAGACATATTCGTACCGGGTGAGATTACAAGAAGGAGTAATAAATATGACTAACGTTTTGGTTCCCACCATTGCATCTTCAACAGGTTTGCTGGGCGGTTACTACTTGGCGCGTGCCACCGGTATTCGTGCTCTAGGTGGTGTTGGATTGGCAGCAGGTGGGGCAACTGCCTTCAAAGCCTGGCAAGATAACCGCGGTACTGCGACCGCTGTAGCTTTAACTGCCGTGTATCTAGGTGGTTTCGGTTACTCTCATGTATTGCACAAAAAGATTGGCGCATGGCCTGCGGTTCTGTCAGTGACAGCTGCTAGCGCCGCAGCGTCCCTTCTTTTTGGCGGACCTAAAAAACTCTAATTGACAGCTTTTGAGAAAGCTTTAACAAGCGCACGGTATCTTTCAAGTACCGTGCGCTTATCGTGAGATACCAAAGGTGACGTAGGTTTCAAGAGATTGTATAGTGTGAGGCGGGCGCCGCTCACAAACTATGCGGCGTTTTGATGAATTACTGCTACCGCAGTCTAATTTTCAGGAGAGCTATGAGCACACCATCGCAGATGCCATCCGCTGCCAATACCGTGGATGCTAACGTCCTACATCGTGGTCTCACTCTCCGACATATCCTCTTCATTGCCTTGGGATCTGCAATTGGTACGGGGCTTTTCTACGGATCAGCTTCTGCTATTGAACTAGCCGGGCCTTCAGCGCTGTTGGCGTATGTCATCGGTGGTGCTGCAGTCTTTATGGTCATGCGCGCTATGGGCGAGATGGCGCTTACTCACCCCGTAGCGGGATCGTTTTCAGAATACGCAACCCTGTATTTAGGACGCGGTGCGGGTTTTATCACCGGCTGGACTTTTGCCATCGAAATGGCTTTGGTTGCTATTGCAGACGTGACAGCGTTTGCCGTGTACATGAAGTTCTGGTTTCCAGCAACACCGTCATGGATTTGGATTACCAGCGTTTTACTTATTATTCTCGCCATCAACTTTGCCAAGGTAAAAGCCTTTGGTGAGACAGAGTTTTGGCTGACGGTTATTAAAGTGTCAGCGATTATTGCCATGATTGTTGGCGGTGTTGTGCTCCTTATCTTCGGAGCAAAGCTCAACGCTGATATTTCGCCTTCGGTGTCTAATCTGTGGAGCCACGGAGGGTTCTTTCCGAACGGGCTGGGCGGATTCCTGGCCTGCTTTACGGTAGTGATGTTTGCTTTTGGTGGGGTTGAAACCGTTGGTATTGCAGCGGGAGAAGCTGATAATCCCAAAGTTTCAATTCCCAAGGCAATCAACACCTTGCCCGTGCGTATCTTGCTGTTTTACGTGCTGACGCTGGCTATCATCATGTCTTTGTACCCGTGGAATGAAATCACGGGGGAGACCTCACCGTTTGTTCAAATCTTTGAAGGACTAGGTATCGGTGCAGCCGCTCATATTCTCAATCTGGTGGTTGTAACTGCTGCAATTTCAGCTATAAACGCTGATGTGTACGCGGCAGGACGCATGCTCTTTGGTCTTGCTCAGCGCGGCATGGCACCTGCGTCCTTCAATAAGGTTGCTAAAAACGGTACTCCTTTCATGACCGTTGTCTCGATGGGTATCGTGCTTGTAGTAGGTGTGCTCGTCAACGTCTTCTTCGAGCAGGCGTTCTTGGTGGTAGCTGCCGTAGCAACCTACGCGACGGTTATGGTGTGGGTCATGATTCTGCTTTCTCACATTGCTTTCAAGAAACAGATGGCTCGAGAAGGAAAAACACCCGAGTTTTCAGTCCCAGGCTGGCCGGTGGCGTCTTATCTAGCGCTTGCCTTCCTGCTCTTTGTCATCGTGATGTTTGCCTTCTTCCCTGAGACTCAAATCGCGTTGATCGCCGGTGTTGTATCTTCGGTTCTGTTGGGGCTTTATTACAAGTTCTTTATTCAGAAAAAAGTCGCCCCATAAGTTGTGAGGCGCTAGGAACACCCCGCGCCGTGTCTACCTATTTATTCTTCCCGCAATATCGGGTAAAGTTAAAAATTGTGTGACTGCTGTCCGTGGTTGTCTCACAGGCGCGCTTGCGCGTCGTACCCGTCTAGCAAAAGTTGGTGCGGGCCGTCACGGTACTAACTCCAGGAGTTATAAACATGGCACTTGATCCCAAAATCAAGCAGGAAATCATCGCAGAATACGCAACCCACGAAGGTGACACCGGTTCGCCCGAGGTTCAGGTTGCAGTTCTGACCCGTCGTATCACCGACTTGACCGAGCACATGAAGGAACACAAGCACGACCACCACTCACGCCGTGGTCTGATGATCCTCGTTGGTCGCCGTCGTAACCTGCTCGGCTACCTCAAGCGCATTGACATCGAACGCTACCGTGCACTCATCGAGCGCTTGGGCTTGCGTCGATAAATATTTTTGAAGGTAAGGGCGGCTCTTTGACTCAAGTTACGTTCCATCACTTTCCTATCGGTTATAAACTGGTATAGAAGTGCTGGCGTTCTTTGATTCAAAGTACCGCCCTTGCTTCATACCCCAAGACGCTACACACCTCTTGGGTACTTACAGAGAAAAACCAAGTTTGTATTTTCCCTCAGCAGGGCTTTCGCGGTCCTCGGTAGTGGTTTCCGGAACCTATTTCAGTAGACGTCCGTGAGCCTCGATCGAAGACCGAAACATGCTAGGGAATGCAAACTTTAGATACTAGAAATGGAGGAACCTTGGAAGGTCCCGAAATTCAGTTTGCAGAAGCAATCATTGACAATGGCAAGTTCGGTAAGCGTACCGTTCGCTTTGAAACCGGTCGTTTGGCTAAGCAGGCAGCTGGCTCTGCAATGGTTTACATCGACGATGAAACCTCAATGCTCTCAGCTACCGCAATTGGTAAGCAGCCCCGCGAAGGCTTTGACTTCTTCCCGCTCACCGTTGACGTTGAAGAGCGTATGTACGCAGCCGGCAAGATTCCCGGTTCATTCTTCCGCCGTGAAGGTCGCCCTTCAACCGACGCGATTTTGACCGCTCGTCTGATTGACCGACCCCTGCGTCCTGCCTTCAAAAAAGGCATCCGTAACGAGGTTCAGGTTGTTGTTACCGTGCTCTCTATCGAGCCCGATGAAATTTATAACACCGTAGCAATCAACGCGGCCTCATGCTCAACCACTTTGTCAGGTGCTCCTTTTGCTGGTCCTATCGGTGGCGTACGCGTGGCTTTGATTGACGGCCAGTGGGTTGCGTTCCCCAAGCACTCACAGCTTGAGAACGCTGTATTCGACATGGCTGTAGCAGGTCGCGTCATCACCCGTGCCGATGGCACTGAAGACGTTGCGATCATGATGGTTGAAGCAGAAGCAACCGACAACTCATGGAAGCTCATCAAAGAAAACGGTGCAGTAGCGCCTACCGAAGAAATCGTTGCTGAGGGGCTTGAAGCTTCAAAGCCCTTCATCAAGGCACTGTGCCAGGCACAGTCAGACCTCAAGGCACGTGCTGGTAAGGCTGAACTGGACCTTCCTTTCTTCGGCTCACACGGCGATGACGTCGACGCAGCTGTCAAGGAATACGCTTCAGAGAAGATTGTTGATGTTTACTCCATCGCGGGCAAGCAAGAACGCGAAATCGCTTCTGAAAACCTGCAGAAGGAAATCATGGAAGCCCTTGCCGGTGAAGGCAAGGAATTCGAAGGACGCGAGCCTGAGGTTAACGCGGCATTCAACGGTCTCACCAAGCACACCGTTCGTCAGCGCATCCTTACCGAGCAGGTACGTATCGATGGTCGCGGTCTGACCGATATCCGCCAGCTCACTGCTGAGGTTGAGGTTCTACCTCGCGTTCACGGTTCAGCAATCTTCGAACGCGGTGAAACCCAGATTATGGGTGTTACCACCTTGAACATGCTTAAGCTAGAGCAGCAACTGGATTCACTGCACCCCGTCAAGGCTAAGCGTTACATCCACCACTACAACTTCCCGCCCTACTCAACCGGTGAAACCGGACGCGTGGGCTCACCCAAGCGTCGCGAAATCGGCCACGGCGCACTGGCTGAGCGCGCGTTGACCCCGGTTCTGCCTTCACGCGAGGACTTCCCTTACGCGATTCGTCAGGTATCAGAGGCTCTGGGCTCAAACGGTTCAACCTCAATGGGCTCAGTATGTGCCTCAACCCTGTCACTGCTCAACGCTGGTGTGCCTTTGCGCGCACCCGTTGCGGGCATCGCTATGGGTCTGGTTTCAGATGAAGTTGATGGCGAAACCCGTTACGCAGCTTTGACCGATATCCTCGGTGCTGAAGATGCTTTGGGCGATATGGACTTCAAGGTTGCAGGTACTTCAGAGTTCGTAACCGCAATCCAGCTCGACACCAAGCTCGACGGCATCCCCGCATCCGTCCTGGCAGCAGCGCTGACCCAGGCACGCGAGGCACGCTTGCACATCCTTGAAGTTATCAATGCAGCAATTGATGCTCCCGATGAGATGAGCGATTTCGCACCCCGCGTTATCTCAGTCAACGTTCCTGTCTCAAAGATTGGTGAGGTTATCGGCCCCAAGGGTAAGATGATCAACCAGATTCAGGAAGAAACCGGCACCGACATCAGCATCGAAGATGACGGCACCGTATACATTGGCGCAACCGATGGCCCGTCAGCAGAAGCTGCACGTTCAGCAATCAACGCGATTGCTAACCCGCAGGTTCCCGAGGTCGGCGAGCGCTACCTGGGTACCGTTGTCAAGACCACCACTTTCGGTGCGTTCGTTTCATTGACTCCGGGCAAGGACGGCTTACTGCATATCTCAGAGCTGCGTAAGCTCAACGATGGCAAGCGCGTAGATGACGTTGAAGACGTTGTTGGCGTAGGTCAGAAGGTTCAGGTTGAGATCACCAAGATTGATGATCGCGGTAAGCTCTCACTGGCACCTGTTGTTGCTGAAGAAGCAACCGAAGAAGCCTAAGACCGTAGTGCTTTGAGCGCGGAAAAGTCTTTGACGTAAGTAGCCTCGACCCTCGTTGGTCGGGGCTACTTATATAAAAGGCACATTTTTATCTAAAGTCGCAGACCTGTGCGCATGCTTTGACAGATTTGAAAGGCGAGATATGCCCATTGAACTTCCCCTCACACACGCAGATGTGCAGGACGAACTTGATTTTATAAACGGTCGTTTGGTGTACGCGGGTGAGGGCGGTAACGAGGTTCGTCGTTCTATTCTGCCCGGTGGCGTGCGCATCATTACCGAGCGTATGCCTTCGCAACGAAGTGTTTCAATTGGTTTTTGGGTGGGAGTTGGTTCTCGCGATGAACAACAGGGTATGCTCGGTTCTACCCATTTCCTAGAGCACCTCTTGTTCAAAGGAACTGATACTCGTTCGGCGCTAGATATAGCTCAGGCGTTTGATCAGGTAGGTGGGGAGTCTAATGCACTGACCGCCAAGGAGCATACGTGCTACTACGCCCGTGTGCTTGATGACGATACTCAAATGGCCATTGAAGTTATTGCCGATATGGTGAGCAATGCAAAGCTTGATGCTCAGGATCTTGAGCAGGAACGCGGTGTCATTTTAGAAGAGATCGCGATGGATCAGGACGATCCCACCGATGTTGCTTTCGAGAATCATATCGAACAGTTGATGGGGTACAACCCGCTGGGGCGTCCTATCGGGGGTACTCCCGAAGAAATTCAGGCTGTGCCGCGCGATGCTGTGTGGGAGCACTTTAAAAAGTTCTATACCCCCGATCGTTTGGTTATCTCTGCCGCGGGTTCGCTGAATCATTCCGAGATTGTTCAGTATGTTCTATCAGCCTTGGAAAAAAGCGGTTGGGATTTGCAAGAAGGTGTTTTGCCGGTGTCTCGGCGCGAGCGTTCTGCAGCGCATGTCCAGCCTTTGGCGCTGAATCGCGATGTAGAGAAAGGCTTTGAGCAGACTAACATCGTCTTGGGTCAGCCATCTATCATTGCGGGGGATGAGCGTCGCTACGCCATGAGCGTGTTGACCTCTGCCCTGGGTGGTGGCATGTCATCTCGCCTGTTCCAAGAGATCCGCGAGAAGCGTGGGCTTGCCTATTCAACGTTTGCTTTTTCTGGTGCCTATTCTGATGCCGGTTACTTTGGCATGTATGCCGGTTGCCTGCCGGTGAAAACCGATCAGGTGCTAGAGCTGATGAACAAAGAGTTTGAGACTTTAGTACGCGATGGCTTGCAGGAAGAAGAGCTGAAGAAAGTTCTGGGCCAATTAGGCGGAGCCACTATCTTGGGTAGCGAAGACTCTGGCTCTCGTATGTCTCGCTTAGGACGTGCCGAACTCGATTCTGGTAAGTACTATTCTTTGGATGAGCTATTGACCGGAGTTCGGTCCGTGACTCTTGAGGACGTTCACGAACTGTTGCAGTTCTTGAACGAGCAGACTCAGGTGACGACTATCGTTCGCTAAGGCGGGGTAAAACTAGAAATACACAGAGCCCGGGCAGGTAGCTAGTTTTAGCAACCTGCCCGGGCTCTGTCGTGTCTTGCTCTGCCCTTTTACTTAGCTTGGGCAGTCTTTACCGCATCCGCCACCGTTACAGCATACAGCGAGGCCCCTTGTTCGTTAGGGTGAACACCGTCGGATGCGAGTAACTGCGGTTTACCGGAAGAAGCGGCTGCCCAATCTGCGATGGTCAGGTTGGGGTAGCGAGTAGCGGCATCCTGAATAATCCGGTTGGAATCTGCTACCCATTGAAGGTTTGCAGGAGCCTGACCGGTCACCATCACTACCTGTTTCACCCCGAGTTCTTGGGTTGTGAGCATGAGATCATCGACCATCTCAGGTGTCAGAGTTGAGTTGGTGGTCAAAGAAATCACCACTGTATCGCCAAGCATCCCCTGATCCAGCTTGTTCTGAAGTATTCCATCTGCCGTTGAAAATTGACGCGAGACTTCAGCATCGATGGAAGCATTCGGAAACTTTTGTTGTAGTTGTCCAGCCGAGGCTAAAGCAACCGAATCTCCAATGACGGTAACGGTATCTGCCTTGACCATTGGACTAGGGGATGCGGTAGGGCTGGGCTGCGTAGAGCTTTCAGCAGCGGCTTTCTTCTGGGCTTCTTCAGCTGCTCGAGCTTGCTCCTCTTGGAGCTGACGGGCTTTGATTTCCCCTTCAGCAACTAGCTGCTGAGCCTGCGTCATCTCGGGAGCCGTGCGTATAGCAAAAACTGTGCCCACGCATCCTACAAGCACAAGAAAAACTGCGGTGAGCGGAAGCGCCTTGGACGCACCAAACATGGAGGTAACCCACTCTGAAAGAGCCCCTCTGAAACCCAGTTTTCGAACGGGGGTTTCTACGTACATGTAGGAAAGCCCGGCAAATAACAGCGTGAGAAAGACGAGTAAGCCACGCACCACATTGCCGTACTGCGGGCCAAAGATATAGTGCGCGATGACCGCTAACGGCCAATGCCACAAATAAATGCCATAGGAGCGACGACCTATCCACACGAGCGGGGCAAACGAGAGCACCTTGCGTAGGACAACGGCTAGAGGGTTGCGAGTATCGGGAAGTAGAGCCTGTACGACGCCTAATCCGAGGACGGAACCCGCTAATAAACCCCATGGCATAAGCAAAGCCTGATTACGCTCGTTCAAGTGCATTGCTAAGAGCACCATCAGAGGTAAGCTCACCCAGCCAATGAGTGCGCGTATAAAACCGAACACTCCATTGCCGTAGCCCACGTGTGTATACAAACGATTATCCACCGGCGGGTACATGCTCCAAGGAATAAGCAAAGCCAGCAAGACGCCCAACATCAAGCCGAACAGGTGGGTGTCAGTTCCATAGTAAATACGGGCAAAATTAGCACCAACTGCCACTAAAACGGTAGCAAGTAGAAGCGAGAACACCCCGAGAGCCGCCGGCACTATGGCGCGTTGCCACCACTGTCGCAAGAAAATACAGGTAAAGACAAGAAGCACAGGCCAGAAGAAGTAAAACTGTTCTTCAACTGCCAAAGACCAAAAATTAGTAAGGAGCTCGGGGGAGGTCTGCGCAAAATAATCGTTGCCCGCTGCGATTGAAAGCCAGTTAGAAGAGTACGTAAAAGCACCGAGGATTTGACGACCAATACCTACCAGAATATCGCCACCGATTAGGAAGGCTATCGGGGCAATAACGAGCGTTAGCACAGCTACAGCGGGTATGAGCCTGCGGATGCGTCGCACCCAAAAAGCCACGATATCCATTTTGCCGGTATAGGCACCCTCACGTAGCAAAAGCGCGGTAATCAGATAGCCCGAAATCACAAAGAAAATATCAACGCCGATAAGCCCACCCGGCAAAGCCGTAGGCCACAGGTGATAAATCAGAACCAGAGCAACAGCAATAGCTCGTAATCCATCTAAACCGGCAAGGATAAAGCGACGCTGGCCTTCTTCAGGGCGCACACCGGAATAGAAAACGTGCTCTTGCTGCATACTTCCTCGACAACACATAGATAAAGGGGAACGATTCGAACCTAGAACCGATATAGCCTGAAGTCTCTATTTACCAGATATGTGAGGTTGAAAATACCTAGCACTGGGGGAAAGACCTCAGGTGACTGTACCAGTTTAGTCATTGACTGCGAGATACGGATAAAGGTGCAGGACTTCGCCACTAAAAAGAGTACTGGAGTTCCCTTAGAGAACCTGTTGACAGATAAAGAAAGGTGCATGTTTCATTTAGCGACACAAACAGGACTGAAAGCATATATAGCCGGTAAAGTGTGTGCGTAAAGAGACGAGAGTCAAAATCTACCCCAAGGAGTAGTAACAGATGGGCAGAATCTGGAAAGTTGCGGTACTAGGTGCCGCTGGGCGGATGGGCTCAGAGGCTGTCAAAGCCATCAACACTGCAGAAGATATGGATTTAGTGGCAGCTCTTGGCTCCTCAGATTCCTTAGAAGAGCTCGTGGAATCAGGGGCCGAGGTTGTTGTAGATCTTACGGTTCCGGATGTTACCGAAGATAATGTTCGCTTTGCAGTGGAGCATGGCATTCACGCCGTGGTAGGTACTACAGGCTGGGACACCACCAAAGTAGAGAATCTGCGTACTCTGTTGCAGGAGCATCCATCAGTTGGTGTTCTGATTGCCCCTAACTTTGCCATCGGTTCTATTCTTGCCACGGAGTTCGCGGCAAAAGCAGCGAAGTTCTTTGAGTCCGTTGAAGTCATTGAGATGCATCACCCCAACAAAGTCGATGCGCCCTCTGGAACCGCTGTTCATACGGCCCGCAAGATTGCTCAGGCTCGTAAGGACGCGGGCGTCGGCGCATCACCCGATGCTACGACTCAAGATGAAGGCGGCTCCCGCGGCGCTGTAATTGATGACGTTCATGTTCATGCTGTTCGTTTGCGCGGTCTGGTTGCTCACCAAGAGATTTTGCTGGGGGACGCGGGACAGCAACTTGTCATCCGTCACGATTCTTTTGACCGCGCATCCTTTATGCCGGGTGTGTTACTAGGCGTACGTGAAGTAGCTGCCCACCCCGGGCTAACCCACGGTCTTGATGGTTTCTTGGATCTCAATTCATGAATTCGTTAAAAGCGTTTTCAGCGATAGCGTTGGTGCTGCTCGCTCTCACAGTTCTTCTTCTGCCTTTATCTACCGGCAGTAAAATCACTATTTTCATGGTGATTGCCTGTGTTGGTATTTTCGCATTCGTTGAAGGTAGCGGAAAGACTAAAACGTTTGCCGGTATCGTCATTGCTTTGTTGGTGCTGTATTTAGGAGTTACGGCTCAACGCGGTGTGCTTTTGATGATGAGCGGCTCTGCAGTGGGCGTTGTGCTAGGTGTTAGTCTTCTCGTGCTCCCCATTGTGGGTGCTTGGGCGATGATTCGAGAGATTATTTTCGGTGCCCGCATCCAGTCCATGGCCGATGCTATGGCGCAAGCTGGTGAGCTTCCACAAGATAATTACCAGCGCACTGCAGCGGGTAGGATCAGTCGCGCAGATGCAGATGCTCAGTTCGCCACTTTTCAGCGCGCTGTGGAACAAAACCCGGAACGCTGGCAAAACTGGTTCAACCTCTCGCTCGCATACGATGCTTCGGGCGATCGTAAAAGAGCTAGAAGTGCGATGCGCGATGCAATCTCGCTGCGAGCCGGTAAGATTCCGGCGCACTTGAGCACCAATTAAAAACTTTGTACTCAACACCCCTAACTTACTGATTTTGACCACAAATACTGTCAAAACAGTGAGCTTGACCCCTAACACAAGGTAAATTAGATATATGTCGCAGTCAGCAAACACTCAAGGTACCTTCGCAGAACCCATTTTTGGTCGACTCTTGACCGCAATGGTTACCCCTTTCTCTTCAGATGGCTCTGTCGATGAGAAAGCTACTGCAGAACTTGCAACACGCTTGATTGATCGAGGTCATGACGGTCTGATTGTCTGTGGAACCACCGGTGAGTATTCCACCATGACCGATGAAGAAAACGAGCGAGTTTTCCGCATCGTTAAAGAAGCTGTGGGCGATCGCGCTAAGATCGTCGCCGGTGTAGGTTCGAACGACACCGCCCACACCCTGCACCTGACAAAAGCTGCTGATCGTGTAGGCGTAGACGGTCTGCTCGTTGTCACTCCTTATTACAATAAGCCCACCCAGTCTGGTCTTATTGGTCACTTTGGCACCGTCGCGCGCTCAACCGATACTCCGGTGATGCTCTACGATATCCCCGGACGCGCCGGCATCCCGATTCAGCCCGACACCTACAAGGCTCTTGCGGAGTTAGAGAATATTGTGGCTGTCAAAGACGCTAAAGCTGACCTGGGCGCAGCATCCGAGGTCATGGCTGCTACAGATTTGCAGTACTACTCCGGCGATGACGGACTGACTCTGCCATGGCTAAGTATTGGTGCTGTTGGTCTGGTGGGCGTCACTACCCACGTTGCCCCCGAACTCTTCCGCAAACTCATCGATTCTTTCGTTGAAAAAGACTTAGCGACAGCTCAGAGTATTCACCTTGACCTGGTGCCCGTTATCCGCGCAGCCATGGGACGCGTCCCCGGCTGTGTCGCGGCAAAACAAATCTTGAAATGGCAGGGCGAGCTGGAAAACAGCACCGTACGCCTGCCGCACGTTGAACCCACCGAAGCTGAATCAGCAGCCATGCGCGCTGACCTTGAGCAGTCGGTGATTGCTTCAACACTTAAGTAAGTAATACCCCTTGTGAGAACGCGGGCTCAGAGACTATTACCTGTCTTTGAGTCCGCTTTTCACAGTTTAGAGAAAGAGGTTCTATGACCCGTCTTGAATTTGATCTGCCCCGCCCGCCGAAACTGAAAAAAGATACCCTGCGTGTTATTCCGCTGGGTGGTTTGGGCGAAGTCGGCCGTAACATGACCGTCTATGAAATCAACGGCAAATTGCTCGTCGTCGACTGTGGTGTGCTTTTCCCCGAGGAATCACAGCCCGGTGTCGACCTCATCCTGCCCGATATCAACTACCTGTTGAACCGCCTTGACGATATCGTTGCTGTGATCCTTACTCACGGACACGAAGACCACATTGGAGCGGTTCCTTACCTGCTCAAGCGTCGCCCCGATATTCCCTTGGTAGGTTCGCAGCTGACCCTAGCACTGGTAGAAGCAAAGCTGGCAGAACACCGGATTAAGCCCTACACTCTGACCGTTGAAGAAAACATGGTTGAGGCCTTTGGTCCTTACGAATGTGAGTTCGTTGCGGTGAACCACTCTATTCCCGACGCGCTTGCTGTTTTCATCCGCACCACAGCGGGCAATGTTTTACACACCGGTGACTTTAAGATGGACCAGCTACCCCTGGATGGTCGTCTGACCGACCTTCGCCATTTTGCTCGCTTGGGCGAAGAAGGCATTGACCTTTTCTTGCCCGATTCAACCAACGCTGAAGTTCCCGGATTCACCCCGACCGAAAAGAATATCGGCGGTGTACTGTCGCAGGTCTTCCGCGATGCGCCGCGTCGCATCATCGTCGCGTCCTTCTCTTCTCACGTTCACCGTGTTCAGCAGGTATTGGACGCGGCTGAAGAGCGTGGACGCAAAGTGGTGCTGGTTGGCCGTTCGATGGTTCGTAACATGACCATTGCAGAGAAACTCGGCTACTTGAAGGTTCCCGAGGGCATTCTTGTTGACCTGAAGAAAATCGATAACTACCGTCCCGAAGAAATCGTGATGATGTGTACCGGTTCTCAGGGCGAGCCGATGGCTGCACTTTCTCGTATGGCTAACGGGGATCACAAAATTCAGATTGAGCAAGAAGATACTGTTGTACTCGCATCCTCATTAATCCCTGGCAACGAGAACAGCGTTTTCCGCGTTATTAACGGTTTGATGAAGCTCGGCGCGCACGTAGTGCACAAGGGAAACGCTAAGGTCCACGTTTCAGGTCACGCAGCAGCCGGTGAGCTTTTGTACTGCTACAACATTCTCAAGCCTAAGAACGTTATGCCCGTGCACGGCGAGATTCGCCACCTGATTGCTAATGCTGAACTAGCGATTGAAACCGGTATTGACCCTGAGGGTGTGCTGGTATGTGAAGACGGAGCCGTCGTTGATTTGGCAGACGGTAAAGCACGCGTAGTTGGTGCTATTCCTAACGAGTACGTCTATGTTGATGGTCGATCAGTGGGCGAAGTTACCGAAGATGACCTCAAGGACCGTCGTACCCTGGGTGAAGAAGGCTTTATCTCTATCGTCACTGTTATTGACCGCGACACCAAACGCGTAGTTACCGGCCCGGACATTCATGCCCGCGGTGTGGCAGAAGACGATTCAGTCTTTGAAGACATCACACCCAAAATTACTGCAGCTCTTGAGGACGCCTTGCACATGGCACCTGAGAAAATCCACACTACCCACCAATTGCAGCAGATTGTTCGCCGCACCATTGGGTCATGGGTAGCTCGTCGATTGCGTCGTAAGCCGATGATTATTCCCGTAGTCGTCGACACCCCTACCGAAGAGGACTAACTATCCTGTAGGTTAAACTAGACGTTAAACCTTATATCCACGGTTCATCGCGCGCGCGTTAGGCTTCCCCTTCTTGAGATGAAGGGCTGGCTCTAGCGCGCGTGAGGTGTTTTGATTCAACGCAACATTGGAAAGTATGGCATCTCGTACACCTGCTCCACGTTCATCAGCCTCGACTCGAAAAAATACGCGTAAAACCCCTGCCTCTAAGCGCGGAGGTTCACGCGCGTCATCCTCAAAATCTCGTTCCGCGCAAAACCACCAAAGCTGGTTCAGTAAAGTGATTCTCGGCGCGTGGCTTGCTCTTGCCCACACCGTGGGCGGGGCTGTCCGACGCATGGGATTTTTGCGCACGGATCTGGAAGCTTCAGACCGTCGCGATGGGGGAGCGCTACTTGTTCTTGTCTTCGGTTTAATAACTGCTCTTGTGGAGTGGTGGGCTTGGCGTACTGCCGATACCTATTCGTGGATTGAGACACCTTTACGCGCCTGGCATGTGCTTGTAGGCGGTACTTTCGGGCAGGGCGCCTTACTGATTCCCATTTTTGCGGTTATTTTCTCGTTCAGGATCTTCAGGCACCCTCTGGAGGTTCGCGATAATAACCGCATTGCCATTGGCATGTTCATTATGGTGCTTGCCGGATCAATGCTCGGTGCCAAGCTCGCGGGTTTTCCCACCTTAGTTGGCGGCTTTGAAAGCGTGTGGGCTGGCGGAGGCATCCTTGGTTTGCTGACGGCCAATCCTATCTCACGCCTGGTGGGTGGAATTTCATTCTTTGAATGGTTGGTCACATTCTTAGTCTTTGTACTTGGTCTTTTGATTGCCACCAAAACGCCGCTACGTCAGGTTGGACCGCGCCTGGTTCATCTCATGAGTGTTGCCCTCGGCGAAGCTCCGGAACGCCCGGGATCCCACAGCAAGAACGATAAAACTCGTCTTTTGGACGGCGAAGATCACGACCGCTCTTACCTCTATGATGACCCTGAACCCGCTACCGGCCACGAACGCAAAGGCTTACTAGCTTGGCTCGGGTTCGGTCCACAAGGAGGTAACGACCGTCGTTTGGATCGCTACGAGGGAGACGACGCATTTGATACCGCTTTGTTGCACACCGACGATTCACGGGATGACGCCGCACCACAGCAGCGCGTCACCCAGGCATTTGACGTAGAGGCACCCGCCAAAAAACGTAAGAAATCAAAAAAACAGACCCCCGATCTTTTCGACCAGGGGAACTGGGAAGACGAGTCGGACGCTCCTGCGCAGCGTCTAAACCAGGCGCAGCAGGCTGCCCATGAATACGGCCGCGTCCAGCAGCGCGAGTCTGCCGAACAAGTAGCAGCTACCAGGTATGAAGAAAACAGCGTAGCTTCACCTAACGCATCGGTTGATAGTGTTCCTGAACCTGTCCAGAAGTCCGCTCCGCAGCGTCCTTCAGTGCCGCGTCCGGGAGCTCATTCTGTAGCAAAAACTACACCTGCGCCGTCAGTAGCTGAGACCGCACCGGCAAAGATTGCGAACAATACCGTTGCTGCACCCGTGCAAGCTCCGCGACCTGCGCAAAGCGTCCCATCATCTGCAGGCAATTATGATCTACCCTCTGAAACAATGCTCGAGGCTGGCCCTCCTGCTAAAGAATCTTCTGAGGTCAACGAACAAGTGGTCGAAGCCCTCACAGGGGTATTAAACCAGTTCAACGTTGATGCTGAAGTCACCGGGTTCTCCCGCGGACCGACGGTTACCCGCTACGAAATTGAGCTGGGACCGGGCACCAAAGTTGAACGCGTCACTGCACTGTCAAAGAACATCTCGTATGCTGTGGCATCTGCTGATGTGCGTATTCTGTCTCCGATTCCCGGCAAGTCCGCAATCGGTATTGAAATTCCCAACACCGACCGCGAAACCGTGGCATTGGGCGATGTTTTGCGCTCGCCGCAAGCCCATAAGAACGAACACCCCATGGTGATGGGTGTTGGTAAGGACGTCGAGGGCGGGTTTGTGCTGGCAAACCTGGCTAAGATGCCGCATATGCTGGTGGCTGGTGCCACCGGTGCGGGTAAGTCATCGTTCGTGAACTCGATGATTACATCTATTTTGATGCGAGCCACACCTGATCAGGTACGCCTGGTCATGGTTGACCCCAAGCGTGTGGAACTCACTGCTTATGAGGGTATTCCGCACCTGATTACGCCCATCATTACCAACCCGAAGAAAGCAGCCGAGGCTTTGCAGTGGGTGGTACGTGAGATGGACGCCCGCTATGACAATCTAGCCCACTACGGCTATAAACATATTGACGACTTCAACAAGGCTGTCAAAGCAGGCAAGATTACAGCGGATCCCGGTTCTAAACGTGAGCTTAAGGCTTACCCGTACCTGCTGGTGATTGTGGACGAGCTTGCCGACCTTATGATGGTTGCTCCACGCGATGTCGAAGAATCAATCGTGCGCATCACCCAGCTGGCACGTGCTGCCGGTATTCACCTGGTTCTTGCTACCCAGCGTCCTTCGGTTGATGTGGTGACCGGTTTGATTAAGGCGAATGTGCCGTCGCGCATGGCGTTTGCGACCTCGTCGGTTACCGATTCTCGAGTTGTGCTTGATCAGCCCGGTGCGGAAAAGCTTATTGGTCAAGGCGATGCTCTCTTCTTGCCGATGGGTGCTTCTAAACCTATGCGTGTTCAGGGCGCTTGGGTGGGCGAATCCGAGATCCACGAGATTGTCGAGCATGTGAAGACTCAGATGCCTGTGCATTACCGTGAAGACGTGATTCAGACAGCTCCTAAAAAGAAGATTGACGATGACATCGGCGATGACCTGGATGTTCTCTTGCAGGCTGCTGAACTGGTTGTCACCACCCAATTTGGCTCAACGTCAATGTTGCAACGCAAGTTGCGCGTTGGTTTTGCTAAGGCAGGACGCCTGATGGACCTGCTCGAATCTCGCGAAATCGTCGGACCGTCTGAGGGATCTAAAGCGCGCGATGTGCTGGTTCAGCCCGATGATCTACCTGTAGTTCTTGCTCGCTTGCGCGGTGAAGACCCGCCAGCGCCGGTAGAGCAACCTGTCGATCTTGTAGCGCAGTCTCAAGAGCAGGTGGGCGAAGCGGCTGTTGATTATTTCGATGATGGGGATAATCCCGACAGCGAGGATGCGTGGAACCTTACGGGGCGCTAGAAAAATCTTGCGTCGCGTCAGTACCATATTTACCGAGGTAGCGTACTGTAAAGGTAAGTACGCTACCTCTAGCTTTGAAAGGTCACCATGAGTATAAATACCACCTCTAACTCATCGAACTGGAATGTGCCTAACGCCCTGACCGCGTTACGCATCGTGATGGTGCCGGTATTCGTGTGGCTTCTGTGGGCAGGTGGAACTCATGGGGACGCTAGCCTATCGATGCGCTGGTGGGCTGTGGCGGTTTTCATTCTTGCCATGATTACGGACTGGCTCGATGGTTCTATTGCCCGTTCTCGCAATCTCATTACTAGCTTCGGAAAAATTGCAGACCCGATTGCCGATAAGTTGTTGACCGGTGCTGCGTTTGTTGTGCTTTCAATGCTCGGGGAGCTGTGGTGGTGGGTCACCATTGTTATTCTCGTTCGCGAATGGGGCATTACCATCATGCGCTTGTTCATTATCAAGTACGGGGTGATGGCTGCGTCTAAGGGCGGTAAGCTCAAGACTATTTTGCAGACCGTGGCTTTGGTGCTCATGATTCTTCCGTTAGGCCAACTGGGAACTTGGGCGCTGTGGCCGGGGTGGATTGTGATGGCTGCTGTAGTAGTGGTAACTGTTGTGACCGGTATCGATTACGTGGTGAAGGCTATGCAGTTGCGCCGTGATTACTATGCGGGGCAAGGAGCTCGCTAGTGACTGAGTCCTACCAGCTATCTGCCGATATTATTTCTTGTGCGCAGGGGCTTGGCCTGCAGCTCGCCACGGCGGAATCTCTGACCGCAGGGTTAGTGGGAGCAACGCTTTGCGATGTCCCTGGAGCTTCGAAAGCCTACCGCGGTGGAGTTATTTCGTACGGTAGCGATGTCAAAGCTCAGGTGCTGGGTGTAGATACTCAGCTTCTGCGTGAACGCGGAGCTGTAGACGCTGAGGTGGCGATGCAGATGGCTGAAGGCGCCGCTCGCGTGTGTGAGGCTCAAGTAGGTGTCTCGACTACCGGTGTTGCCGGCCCCGAACCGTTAGACGGTAAACCTGTCGGTACGGTCTTCGTGGGTGTGACTACTCCTGCCGGACGCCGCTTCCGAGAACTTCACTGCACCGGGGATCGCGCGTCCATCCGTCAGCAATCTGTGCAAGGGGCTCTAGAATTTTTGCTTGAAGAACTTTCAACTCTCACGTAATTTTTCACTAAAAATTTGTGAAGAGACTGCGGGAATAAAAACAACCTCTATACGTTTTACACAGTGAACGTTGAAACTTTTGATCCGCAATAAAGCGACATTCAGGTTTCTTTGAGGTTATTGCCAGCTACTGTAGGGTAAAACCGGGAAGAAAATCAAAGGTTTAAACGTTTAGATAGATGAATAGAACGTTACATCTTAGGTAATCTTCTAGACTCACCTGTACGAGCCTCTGGTTTATCCAGTAGGCTTATGAACTAAATAAGTTGCGCACGATGACAGAGGCTGCGCACCGACATACCGGGAGATTGGTATAAAAATGACAAAGCAACCCGTATCCGTGAACGGTGTCGTCCGTTGGAAGGATGTGGGTCAGTCTGAAAATGCTGCACCTGCACCCCACGCACCGAAGTCCATTCTGCTTCGTCATGCTATTGGTGAGGTGTTGCGCGATGTGCGTCAGCGACAGGGACGAACCCTTCGCGAAGTCTCACACAGTGCACGTGTTTCACTGGGCTATTTGAGTGAAGTAGAGCGCGGTCAGAAAGAAGCATCATCAGAATTGCTCGCATCTATTTGTGAAGCTTTGGATATTACTCTTTCGCAGATGCTCCGCGAAGTTTCAAACCGCATGGCAGTAGAAGAGAACTTCACCGTTCCCGATACCGTTCCTGCAGAATTTTCTGATCAGTTCAAGCGTGAATATGGAATCTCTGTCACTTCGAGCAAAGATATCCCGCGCGATGCAGGCACCTATAGCGCTGCTCACTAGCATAAATTTTTAGTACCGAGTGCCCCGTTCACCAGCTATGGTGGGCGGGGTCTTATGCTGTCTATAAGAAAAATGTCCGGTGCATGGTAGATGAAGGAGTTTTCTAAGGTGAAACTGAGTGAGTTTTGGTTCTTGATGGAACACGAATTTGGAAAGACCTATTCAAAAGTACTGGCACGCGATCTTGTACTGGGAGAGTTTGGGAATGTGACCGCCCTTGAAGCTATTGAACGCGGTGAAAAGGTGGCGGATGTTTGGGAGGCTGTGTGTGACATGCAGGATGTTCCTACTGAGCGACGCTGGGGACCGGACATAGCTCCCAAACGGTAGGGTCTCTGCGTGCGGAAGGGGAGTAAGGCATTATTCGAATGCGTGTTCTGGTAGAAGATTTAATAGAAAATATGTTCGAAAACCTGTAAGCTTGTGTCCACAATGAAAAAACTTGGCAGAAACTTGCGAAGTTATCCACAGATTTTAAAAACCGCCTTATATTGTCAGTCGGTACCTGTACCGTGGTGAGTAAGAAATAACGCAAGACCGCGAATGCGGTAAAACTTTGAAGTAACCACACGACCAAAGAGGAAAAGTACGTATGGCAGCGAAAGCACGTTCAAATACTTCAGTAAGCCAGGTAACCGGTAGCGACCGCGAAAAGGCTTTGGAAACTGTTCTTGCGCAAATTGACAAGAACTACGGTAAAGGCTCAGTCATGCGACTGGGCGACCGCGAACAGCAGAAGGTAGAGACTATTTCTACCGGTGCTCTGTCTTTGGATGCGGCGCTGGGCATCGGCGGTCTGCCGCGCGGCCGCGTCGTAGAAATTTACGGTCCTGAATCATCGGGTAAAACCACTGTTGCTCTGCACGCGATTGCAAGCGTGCAGAAAGAAGGCGGTATCGCGGCGTTCATCGACGCTGAGCACGCCCTTGATCCCGTATACGCAGCTAAATTGGGTGTAGACACCGATGCTTTGTTAGTGTCACAGCCCGACACCGGTGAGCAGGCGCTTGAGATCATGGATATGTTGGTAGGTTCCGGTTCTATCGACATCATCGTCATCGACTCCGTTGCTGCTTTGACTCCGCGCGCTGAAATTGAAGGCGAAATGGGAGACTCCCACGTCGGTCTTCAGGCTCGTTTGATGAGCCAGGCACTGCGTAAGATCACCGGTCGTCTGTCGCAGACGGGTACCACAGCGATCTTTATTAACCAGTTGCGCGAGAAGATTGGCGTCTTCTTCGGCTCACCTGAAACCACTACCGGTGGTAAGGCGCTCAAGTTCTACGCGTCCGTACGCATCGACATTCGCCGTATTGAGACGCTCAAAGACGGCGCGAACCCCATTGGTAACCGCACCCGTGCCAAGATCGTCAAGAATCAGATGGCTCCGCCCTTCAAGCAGGCTGAGTTCGACATTCTCTACGGTGAAGGCATTTCCATTGAGGGTGGCATCATCGATATGGGTGTTGAAAACGGCATCGTGAAGAAGTCAGGTGCATGGTTTACCTACGAAGGGGATCAGCTGGGTCAGGGTAAAGAAAATGCCCGCCGCTTCCTCAAAGATAATCCCGAGCTTGCTGAAGAAATTCAGTACAAGACTCTTGTAAAGCTGGGAATTATCGAAGACGGTGAAGAAGCTCCTGAGGGTATTGTGCCCGAAGGCGCACTCGATGACACCATCGACCCCCTAGAAGATCTGCCCGAGAACTTCTAACCTGTAAGAATATAGTGCTGCCACCTTTGCATAAGGGTGGCGGCACTTTTTCGTAGAGCCCAGTATTTCCAGTGTCGGAATTAGGTGTCAACGCTATAAAAATATGAAGATATAGAAAGCAAATACGCCTGTAGCGTCTTATCGTAAAGGTAGATAAGGAGTTTCCATGACTGATAACGAATTTCCGGACTGGCACCCGGCGACTACCGGTGCCCATGAAGAAAAACCCGGAGAGGTCGTTATCCCCTCGCGCAGTAGCGAGCGCGTGGGAACTCAATACACGGGAGCCTGCGGCAAGAAAGCGTCCTTTGGGAACCCATCTGAGACATTCGAACAGACCGCCGAAGGTAAAAAATCTTATGGAAATAAGAAATCGAAGTACGGTCAGCGAAGATACAGTACTGGCCGCAAAAAAGGTTTCCGCAAACCGCCCGCTAAATATCTACAGAATTCGCCGTTTGCCCCTGCTATGGGATCTTCTGCGGATGTAGCAGACTCCCCGCAGAAATATTCCGCTCACAAGTCGGGGGAGAGGCCGGCTAAGCGTCCGATGTTTCGGGAGGACAGTCGCCTGAGTCAGCCCGATACCGATGAAGATCTGGCGATGTACGCTCTTCACGGTGTCGGTGTGCCGGGCGAGGACGAGAATCCGGGCAAGCGTAAAAAGAAAGAGCCGGAAAACGAATTTACCAAGGCTAAGAACATTGTGCTCAATCAGTTAGCGATGGCTCCTCGGTCGCGCGCCCAGCTAGCGAAGAAGCTTGCAGAGCGAGAGATTTCAGATGAGACAGCAGAAGATATTCTGAACCGTTTTGAAGCGGTTAATCTCATTAACGACGCAGAATTCGCGGAAATCTATGTGCGCACGCGCGCTAACGTGAAAAAACTGAGTAAGAACGCCATTCGCCGTGAACTGAAGCAAAAGGGCGTTGAAGGTGAGCACGCCGAGGTAGCTCTGGAACAACGCAGCGATGAAGATGAGCGAAGCGACGCCCATGAGCTGGTTGCTAAGAAACTGCGCCCGTCTATGGATTTTTCGGATCGAAAAGAAAAAGACAAAATTATGCGTCGTCTAGTAGGTATGCTGGCTCGCAAGGGTTATCCGTCGTCCATGGCTTTTAGCGTGGTCAAAGATGAGATTGAACGTTATGTTCAAGAAAATGGCTTGGATGCTACCGCCGACGATGATTATTACTTTTAGGAAGAGATATGGGACTATCACCGCGTAAAGAACTGCAGGCTAGAAGGCTGATTGCTCAGGGACTCGCTCCTAGTGCCGCGCGTCCTGAGCTAACGTCACCGCATGAGGCGATGGAGCATCTGTTGGCTGTGCAGGGACAGACTTATAAAGCAGGTGTTCGTGCTATTGCTTTGCGCGTGAACAACGGCAAAAAGGTTTCTGATGAAAACGTGCTTGCAAGTATCGATGCTCACGAAATTGTTCGTTGCTGGCCGATGCGCGGCACCTTGCATTTTGTGAACGGTGAAGATGCCCGGTGGGTGATGCGCCTATGCTCACCGCGTGTTGAATCGGGTGCTTCTAAACATCGGCCTGCTTTGGGTTTTGCAGAGGGAGATTTTGAGATAGCGCACGAGGCTTTACATACGCATCTGCTGAACCTTGAAACGGGGCAGGTATTAGAGCGTCCTTTAGCCTACCAAGTATTTGCCGATGCAGGTGTGGACGTCGCCGAAGGACGCGGCCCTCACCTGCTACGCGCTATGGGAGGTGCTGGAGATATTGTTCAGTTGCGCCCGAAAGGACGCGCAGAGACGTTCGTGCACATTGATCGGTTGAATATTTCTCAGCGCGACGTAGCATCCGAGGAGGCACTTACCGAGCTAGGTGCGCGCTATCTGACGGGACACGGCCCGGTGGTTGTTGAGGATTTGTGCTGGTGGTCTTATCTGGCCAAGAAGGACAGTAAAAAGGCACTGGAATCAGCGAGTAATTCTGTGAGGCTGACGATTGGTAGCACTGAATATTATGCGCCAGTCTGGCAAGAAAATGTGACCGAAACTGAAATGAAAGCAGCTCTACGACGCACTTATAAATTACCCGCTTTCGATGAATATTTGCTGGGGTACTCCGATAAATCCTTTACGATGCCCGATGAGATTCGCCATGAGGTTCTCACGAAGAACGGGTTGAGCTGGGACTTTACCGTCAAGAACGGGGAAGTTGTGGGGCGGACTCGCTAGAGTGTAGTCGCTTCTTCAAAACTGCTAAAAAGCAAGGTTCCCGGTTTGTTCTGCAAGCGTGCAGCGCACAGCTAGAATTGCCGCCTGCACACGGGGATCATCAGCTGCAGTTTCGTAAGGCTCACCCCGGTACACCTGCCGGTAAAAATTATCGCACGCATTGCGCCAGGTTGGGGTGTCGATAAACGGAGCGTATGCGGATGCCGGATGCGAGGGGAACCCTAAAAGCATCTCTGCTACGGGTAGCGCCCAGTGGTGGATGGCGGATCCTTCGGCATCGATTCCGCGAACAACAAGGTCATCGGTGACAGGAATAACTATCAGATTGTGCGGTGAAAAATCAGCGGAACTGAGCACTGAATGCTTAGGCTCAGGAAAGATAATAGAGCTGAGCTGAGAGTGCAACTGATGATGACAGTCTCCATCCACCGTATGATCCCAAGCTTCCACTAATTTTTCTAATCCCTTGAAAGCCAATTGCGGAGAAGTGAGCTGCCCGGGGTAGCGGGCACCGGCATCCGCAGCCAGAAGGCCACGGCGAAAAGATTCCTGAACTGTGGGTTGCCAAGAAGAGTTGAGCTGAGTGACCCAGAAACTACTCCACAGACCTAAAGTCTCTGATATTCGCGCGCGCGCATCGACGCTCAAAGCACCGGCAGGAGTATCTACCTCCAAAAAGTCATTGAGCGGGGTACCCGCAATATATTCAAGCACTAGGAATCGCGCATCATCATCACACCCCAACAACCTGGAATAAGACCCTCCCACCAGCGCGTTCAAAGAATCCAACCCGTGTTTTTCTCGCAGGTATCCAAAGCCGCCAGAGTTTGTTGCTGAATCTTTGCGTCGAAAATGTTTGACCACCACGTCAGAACAACTAAGCGTGTGAGAGCATGGCCCAGCGCATTCCCCTGAGACCCGCACGACTACAGACCGCATCCCAGCAGAAAAAATGTGAGCGGACACTGTTTTCCCCAAAAACTTTTCTGAGGTATCAAGCATCGAGAGTAATAAGCGCTCAAACTTAGGCGTTTTTACCGGAGAATCACCAAATTTTGGGGTATACGAGGCTATCGCTTGCCGGCAAATAGCCTCTAAATGTGGTGAACGTGGCGGATTACTCATGGAGCACATTATGCCCTATCTAGTAACCTTGTATGGTGACTTTAAATGTAGCTGAAACCAAAACATCCTCAACCGAAAATGCACGCACCTATGAGGTGCGCACTTTTGGGTGCCAGATGAATGTGCACGACTCCGAGCGTATGTCGGGTCTTCTTGAATCCAACGGTTATGTGCCCGTTGAAGAAGGCGAGCGCGCTGACCTCGTTGTGTTTAACACCTGTGCGGTGCGTGAGAACGCTGATAACAAGCTGTACGGGAACCTCGGTATGCTCGCGCCCATCAAACGTGCGAACGAGGGGATGCAGATTGCTGTGGGCGGTTGCCTGGCGCAGAAAGATCAAGACACTATCTTGAAAAAGGCGCCGTGGGTCGATGTTGTTTTTGGTACTCACAACATTGGTTCTTTGCCCACGTTGTTGGAGCGTGCCCGTCATAATGACGAGGCTCAGGCGGAGCTTTTAGAGTCCCTTGAGGTATTTCCTTCCACCTTGCCCACTAAGCGTGATCACGTTTACTCGGGCTGGGTTTCTATTTCGGTCGGTTGTAACAACACCTGTACTTTCTGCATAGTGCCGTCTTTGCGCGGTAAAGAGAAAGACCGTCGCCCCGGTGATATCCTCGCCGAGGTTCAGGCGCTGGTAGATGACGGCGCTATTGAAGTCACTTTGCTTGGACAAAACGTCAACTCTTACGGTGTTGAGTTCGGAGACCGCCAGGCGTTTTCTAAACTCTTGCGCGCCTGCGGTGAAATCGAAGGTTTGGAGCGCGTCCGCTTTACTTCACCACACCCGGCAATGTTCACCGATGATGTGATCGATGCGATGGCAGAGACCCCTAACGTCATGCCGGTTTTGCATATGCCTTTGCAGTCGGGCTCTGACAAGGTTCTTAAAGACATGAAGCGCTCCTACCGTTCCAAGAAGTTCCTGGGAATCTTGGAGAAGGTGCGCGAGAAGATGCCGGATGCTGCGATTACCACTGACATCATTGTTGGCTTCCCCGGTGAGACAGAAGAAGACTTCCAAGAGACCATGCGCGTGGTCGAAGAATCCCGTTTCTCCTCAGCGTTCACTTTCCAGTACTCTATTCGTCCCGGTACTCCCGCAGCGACTATGGATCATCAGGTTCCTAAAGAAGTTGTTCAGGAGCGCTATGAGCGGTTGACAGCTTTGCAGGATCGTATCGCTGCCGAAGAAAACGCTAAGCAACTGGGCAAAACGGTTGAGCTCATGGTTGTGGCTGAATCCGGTCGAAAAGCTGAGCAGACTCACCGCCTGTCCGGTCGCACTCGCGATATGCGTCTGGTTCACTTCAGCGTCCCTGCAGGTGCTGAAGAGCCGCGTCCTGGTGATCTCGTAACTGTGCCTATCACTGAAGCCGGGTCATTCCACCTGCTTTCAGACCCCACTGCTGAGCAGTATTCTGTGCGTCGCTCGCGTGCGGGCGATGCGTGGGATCGTGCTCAAGCTGATTCGTGCGGTACCGGCACCACCCAGGTGTCAGGCGGTCCCGTCAACTTGGGCTTCCCGACGATCGGTCTGCGTAAGTAATGAACGCTGCGGAACGTCAGCTACCCGTCATCGCCGTTGTTGGCCCGACGGGTAGCGGCAAATCTGATCTCGCCATAGAACTTGCGCTCGCTGTGGGTGGGGAGTGCATCAATGCGGATTCCATGCAGTTTTATCGCGGTATGGATATTGGCACCGCAAAAATTTCTCAGGAAGAGATGCGCGGAGTTCCTCACCATTTACTAGACATTATGGATGTCCGCGAAGAAGCGTCCGTCGCTGTCTTCCAAAGCCAGGCTCGGGCGTTGTTCGACGACATTATTGCGCGCGGTAAATATCCCATTCTCGTGGGTGGCTCCGGGCTTTATGTACGAGCCGCGCTAGATCACCTGGAATTTCCTGAAACTGACGCCTCGGTTCGCGCTCGCTTAGATAAAGAACTTAAAGAGCAAGGACGCGGCGCCCTACTGAGCAGGCTCAAAGAGGTTGATCCCGAGTCTGCGGCGCGGGTGAAAGATAATCGTCGTTTGGTGCGAGCCTTAGAAGTGTACGAGGTAACAGGGCGCCCTTTCTCATCTTTTATGCCGCAGCGAAAGTACATGCGCCCCACTATCCAAATAGGACTCAACGGTGATCGGGCGCAGCTGCATGAACGGTTACACGCCCGTGTTGTGAAAATGGCGGAGCGCGGATTGCTTAGGGAAGTTGAAGAACTTGAGCGAGCCGGATTACGTGAAGGTAAAACCGCCTCTAAGGCGCTAGGGTATACCCAGTTTCTCAAGGTGCTAGATAGTAATCGGGGTGAACGACCGGTAGGGGAGAGTTATACTGCCGAGGACGCGATTGAAGACACCACAGTAGCTACTCGCCAGTTCGCCCGCAGGCAGATTACCTGGTTCAACGCGGATTCTCGGGTGCACTGGTTAGACTGGGAAAACCCGAACAAAGTTGATGAATCTATTGAGATCATCAAAAGTTTTACCCCGACAAAATAACGCCCTGTAGGGTTGTACTCAAGAAATTTTTCTTTAGTCTTATACGAGGAGCACTATGAGCACTACACCATCGTCCTGGGGCGAACTCTCCGGTGTTGAACTGACCAAGGGGCAGGGCACCGGCAACGACTTTATCTTTGTGAAAGATCCTTCCGGCTCTTTAGAACTGGATCAGGAGTTGGTCGCTCGTGCCTGCGATCGTCATTTTGGTTTTGGCGCCGATGGTTTTATACGCGCAATTAAGACCGAGAACCTTTCAGAGGGTAAGCATCTTTTAGAAGAGCACCCCGAGGCAACCTGGTTTATGGACTACCGTAACGCCGACGGATCACTATCGGAGATGTGCGGCAACGGTGTGCGTGCTTTTATCGAATACCTGCGAACCGAAAACCTCATTGAACTTGAAGAAGGCGGGCGCGTTGTCATCGGCACCCGCGCCGGTATTAAAGCTGTAGCAAAAGTTGAGAACGGCTACGCAGTAGACATGGGCCCGTGGAGCTTTATTGACGGTGATTCTGCCCGCGATAACGGACACGATGCCATGGTGAATGTGCGCGGGCTAAAAACCACGCGTCCTGCGGTTTCTATCTCGATGGGCAACCCTCATACCGTCGTTGCGCTGGGTACCGAAGGTAAGTTGGAAGGGCTTGGCTTAGAAACTCCGCCGAAGGTAACTCCCGTGCCACCGAACGGCACAAACGTTGAGTTCGTTGTTCCTGAAGAAATTGAGGAAACCGAGGCAGAAACGGGTGAAATAAACGTGGGAGCCATCCGCATGCGAGTACACGAACGCGGGGTGGGCGAGACACTTTCGTGTGGCACAGGAGCCTGCGCTGCAGCGGCGGCAACTCGTTTTTGGGGTGGAGAAGAAGCCCCGGATGAATGGCTTGTTCACGTTCCCGGTGGCACCTTGGCTGTTACGTTTGTGCTTGGTCCGGATAACTTAGAGCACGTGGTACTCGCCGGTCCGGCAGCGATGACGGGCAAGATGACTCTGGCGTAATCTCAAGTATCCCACGCACCACTTACAAAATAGCCCGGTTTCTTGTAAAACCGGGCTATTATTATGCCCATCAAAAAGTCTAGGCAAAGTACCTTGGGCTGACTGTTGGCTAGGGAGTGCACGGTATGAAAAGCAGGTACATTACTCATTTTCCAGTGAAATACAGGCTGAAACTGATGTATCTCTACTTTTCTTGGCTGTTGCACTTGCCGGTGGTATGTGCACGGTGGCTGTGATATCAGAGGGTGTGAGCGTTTTGTGGACGCGATGCTGGGGCTGGTATCTGCTGGTGTTTCTGACCTGGCGGACACTTGTGCATCCTCACGTGATACTGGAAGAAACAGGCGTGAGGATTATCAATCCTTTTCGAATTCACATTATTGATTACGGCGCGATTGAGCAAATAGACGCCCGGTCGTTCCTATCAATTACACGCGGTCATCAAAAATTTCAGGCATGGGGAGCCCCTATAGCAACGCAAACAATGAGCGATCGTCATCGCAATATTATGGCGGATGCGACGTTACCGGGAGCCCGGTACGGAGGGCATTCGCTCACCGCAGTTGACTTGAGTGCGTCAGGCCTTGCCGGAGAGATTGCCCGCCAACTAGCGGGACATATCATGGAGCTTGAGGCAGCTCATATGATGGATTCAAGCAACTCTCAGACAAGAAGCCGGTGGAATATCATACCGATAGTGACTGTATTGATTTTGCTAGTTCTCACCGTTTGGGCGTGGCTGGGATAGTAGCCGGTGCTAACGAGCTCAGACTCAAATCAGCCCAGACGCTCCACTAGCAAAATACGAAAACCCTTAGAGGTTGAATAGCGGGTGACTGAAAAGTCAGCGCCGAGTTCATTGACCAGCCATTTCTGCAGTGAATCTGAACCGAGATTTTTCTGCACGACGAGGTAGGCTTTGCCGCCTACTACAAGTCGGGGCAACCAGGTACGCATAATATCGTGCAGAACGTCTTTACCCACGCGGATGGGAGGATTCGACCAGATAAGGTCAAATTCAATATCAGCAGGGACCTCTTCAGGTAAAGAAACCTGCACGTTAGATGCACCCAAACGTTCTGCGTTCATTCGCGTGAGCTGCATGGACCGTTCGTTCACATCAACCGCGTATACCTCAGATGTCGGTGACTCTAGAGCCGCCGTCAGCGCAATCGGTCCCCAGCCGCATCCAATATCCAAAATACGTGCGCCGGTAGCCTGCGGAACCTCATGGAGCAAAACAGCTGTACCCTTATCGATGCCTGCGGGAGAAAAAATACCGGGGGCGGTCACCACGGTACGATCTTGCCCAGCCAACCGAACTTTTACCTGCTTTGGAGTAAATTCCGTATCAGGCTGAGATGAAAAATAATGCTGTTCTGCCATGACGCTCATTTTACGTGCTTAGCTAACAGATACTAAATGCGGACTCTGTACGCCGTGGGGAAAACGTTGAGGTAGAACATAGTCAGGAAGCCTCACCGCTCGATAGAATAGGGAAGTATTATTTTTGTCGAAAGGATTCTCCCGTAGTGACTGACACCCCCAACACCGATAAACTGCCCAGCGACGAGCAGTTGAGAGCAACTGTAGATCGAGTGTTGGGCAGAGCCGAAACCCAAAAATCTTCAAATGTTTTGGGTGAGCGCGCTCGCGAGCTTTCTAACCTACGCGAAGAACACTCATCGTACGATGGCGATCAGCAAGACCTCGAAGAACGTCGAGCGCTCCGTCGCGTCGCCGGTCTTTCTACCGAACTAGAAGACGTTACCGAAGTTGAATACCGCCAGTTGCGTCTAGAACGCGTAGTTCTTGCCGGTTTGTGGACTGAAGGCACTGTCCAAGATGCTGAAAACTCTTTGCGTGAGCTTGCAGCTCTGGCAGAGACAGCTGGCTCTGAAGTACTAGACGGTCTGGTTCAGCGCCGCATGAAGCCCGATCCCAGCACTTTCTTGGGCTCGGGTAAGGCACTAGAACTTAAAGAAATTGTTGAGATGCAAGGCGCCGATACCGTTATCGTCGACTCCGAACTCGCACCCTCTCAGCGTCGAGCCCTTGAAGATATCGTCAAGGTGAAAGTTATCGATCGAACCGCTTTGATTCTCGATATCTTTGCCCAGCACGCAAAATCTCGCGAAGGTAAAGCCCAGGTTGAGCTGGCTCAGCTCGAATACATGCTGCCTCGTTTGCGCGGCTGGGGTGAATCACTTTCCCGTCAGGCTGGCGGTCGTGCCGCCGGTGGTGAAGGTATCGGCTCCCGTGGTCCCGGTGAAACTAAAATTGAGCTGGATCGCCGCCGTCTGCGCGCTCGCATGGCTAAACTTCGCCGTGAAATTGCCCAGATGAAGCCCGCGCGAGAGACCAAGCGTCTTAACCGTAAACGCAATCGTGTGCCCTCTGTTGCTATCGCCGGTTACACTAACGCAGGCAAATCTTCGCTGCTCAACCGTCTCACCGATGCCGGCGTCCTTGTTGAAAACGCTCTGTTCGCAACCTTGGACCCCACCGTTCGCAAGGCAGAAACCCCGGACGGTGTGGGCTACACCCTCTCAGATACCGTTGGTTTTGTGCGCTCGCTACCTACTCAGCTGGTTGAGGCTTTCCGCTCAACTCTTGAAGAAGTGGCAGATGCCGATCTCATCGTTCACGTTGTTGACGTTTCTCACCCGGACCCCGAGGGACAGATTAAGGCTGTTCGTGAGGTCTTTACCGAGGTTGACGCCCAAAATGTTCCCGAACTCATTGTCCTTAACAAGGCAGATGCTGCAGACCCGTATGTCGTAGAACGCTTGCGTTTGCGCGAAGAAAACAGCGTTGTGGTTTCTGCTCGCACGGGTGAAGGCATTGATGCTCTCAAAGAGTTGATTGCAGATATGATTCCGCGTCCGTCTATCGAAATGCATCTGATGGTGCCTTATGCGCATGGCGAGGTAGTTTCACGACTTCACGAGTGGGACGCAGAAATTTTGCGCACCGCCTTTGTCTCTGACGGCACATATGTGCAGGCTCTTGTGCGCGATGAGGTTGCATCAGAACTTTCAGATTACGTGCTCGATGAAGAACTCCTAGAGGTTCTGGAACCTGAGATTCAAGAAGCACTGGACGCTGGTGCAACTGAAACGGTGCGCTAATGGGCAATGGGCAAGAATCCCAGCGCCAGCCGCTCACCGGGCAAGAGCTTGAAACTTTACCGGGTGCCGCAGACGTCCTTGATCTTCTAGATTCAGTGGTGGACGCCAGCGGCGGACAAAAACGCGATGGCCAGCGCACTATGGCGGCTCATGTGGCGCAATCTCTTGAGCTTGACCGTCACTTACTGGTTCAAGCCGGTACTGGTACGGGTAAGTCTTTGGCATACCTTGTTCCTGCCCTGCATTATGCGCAACACAGCGATAAACCCATTATTGTGGCTACCGCTACGCTGGCTTTGCAATCGCAGATTGTGAACCGCGATATTCCGCGTCTTTTGGAATCTGTGGGCGACCGCCCCGAACGTGAGACCGAGGTTGCGATTCTTAAAGGGCGCAACAACTACGTGTGCCTGCATAAGCTAGAAGGCGGCTACCCCGATGACGAACAAGAGACGTTGTTCGATGTTGATCCGGGTGGTACTACCGGCAGGTTAGGTGAAGAAGTCATGCGTTTGCGCGCGTGGGCTGACACCACCGATACCGGCGACCGCGATGAACTCATTCCCGGCGTGAGCGATAAAGCATGGCGTCAGGTTTCTGTAAGCGCATCTGAATGTTTAGGACGCAAGTGCCCGCTGGTTGAGTCATGTTTTGCAGAACTCGCTAAAACCCGGGCTAACGAATCCGACATTGTGATTACTAATCATGCCCTTTTAGCCATTAACGCTTTTGAGGGTATTGGTGTTTTGCCAGAGCACGAGATCGTTGTAATTGATGAGGCTCACGAGCTTGCTGACCGTGTTACCGGTGCTGTTACCGGCTCACTATCACCGGCTATGGTTCATTCTGCGGCTCGCAGCATGAAGAAGAATACTAAAGCTGATTCTTCGCCGCTAGAATCCGCAGCGCGGAACCTTGATAATGCCTTAGACGGTATTCCTGCCGCATTACTACCCAAAGGTCTACCCGAGCGCGTGGGCCAGGCGATGAGCCAGGTTTTGGATGCCGCTCGTACTGCCTTATCCGATACTAAAAGCGATGCCAAAGATTCGGATGCCGGCAGACAGATGGCTCGAGCTAAGCTCACCGAGGTAATGGAACTTGCAGAGCGTATGCTCAATGCTGATGAAAAGTATGAGGTCGTGTGGATTTCACGAGTTGGCTCGTGGGAACCTGGACGCGGCTACGTAGCAGCATCTGACACCGATCCCGCTACTTTGCATGTGGCTCCTCTATCGGTAGCCGGACGCTTGCGCGAGGGGCTCTTCGAAGACCGCACCGTGGTGCTCACCTCGGCTACATTGACCGTAGGGGAGTCGTTTGATTCTGTTGCCGGAGCCTTAGGCCTGCAGGGTACCGGAGCGCCTCGATGGGAGGCTGTAGACGTCGGTTCACCCTTCGACTATCCCAAACAGGGCGTCCTTTATCTCGCATCCGATTTGCCCAAACCCGGACGCGGCGTTTCAGAAGAACAGCTTGAACGCGTCCTTGAGCTCATTGAAGCCTCTAAGGGTGGTGCGCTCGGCTTGTTTTCTTCAAAACGCGGGGCTGAGCTTGCTGCAGAATACGTGCGAGAACGAACGAATCTCAATATTCTCGTTCAGGGTGAGTCATCACTACGCGCTTTGGTTAAAGAGTTTGGCGAAGACACCAACTCGTGTCTGTTTGGCACGATGAGCCTGTGGCAAGGTGTAGATGTTCCCGGTGACTCATGCAGACTCGTCATCATGGACCGCATCCCTTTCCCGCGCCCTGATGATCCTTTATCGGCTGCGCGAACTCGCGCAGTAGCTGAATCTGGCGGTAACGGGTTTATGGCAGTTTCGGCGTATCACGCAGCAATCCGTATGGCGCAGGGTGCAGGACGCCTGGTGCGATCAGTTAATGACCGCGGTGTTGTGGCAGTGTTAGATTCGCGCATAGCTACCCAGCGCTATGGAAGCTACCTCGTTAAAGCTCTGCCACCTTTTTGGACGACCCAGAATAAAGAAGTCACTCTTGGTGCTTTAGAACGACTTGCATCGAGTATCGACTAGATTCCTGTAACTAGCAAAGACCACGAGAGCAAGACCCCCGGGTTTGATTCATGGCGAATCAGACTCGGGGTTTTTCGGATTTTAAGAAGAGGATACAGCCATGGCGTAAGCGGTGCCTGAACGCTGTGAAAATTGCTATAACGTAGCGGAGAATCACGTTCGGTTTGAGTGTTTTCTGCCATTTCAGTTTTAAAAAAAGGAAGTACCATTGTTATTAATGTGCCTGACCGCACAATAAATCTATAATTTTTTCGTTGCGGGATTTACAA